>CAIOTJ010000558.1 GCA_903861195.1 uncultured Planctomycetaceae bacterium
ACTGGACCTCACCAAACAGCGAAGGATTTCCCCCGGTGGCCGCCAGCAGTTTGCCATCGGGAGAGAACTGCAGCGAGGTGATTGACTGCGACCGGCCCACCAGCCGCCCGACCAGCCCGGATCCATCCGCCTTGTGCAGCAGGATTTCGCGGAAGCCCGAGACCGCCAGGTATTGCCCATCGGGAGACCACGCCAGGGCCGAGATCAACGGCGGACTGGTGTAGACTGGAGGCCTTTCGGCCGAAATGGTGTCTTCCACCGAGGCGGGAGTGTCGTTTTTGGCCCCCTCGGCAATCCACCGCTTCAGCAGGGCCACCTGCTCGGGCGTCAGCGGGGGAGCGTTCGGGGGCATCGAGGGAGGTTCCCCGGTGACAACCTCAATCAGCAGGCTTTCTTCCGGCTTGCCCGGGGTCCACAAAGCCCCCTGCTCTCCCCCCTGCTGGGCCACGTCATAATTGGTCAGCAGCAGTTTCCCACCGGCTTTCGCCGGTTGATGGCAACCACTGCAGGTCCGCTGCAGCATCGGGCGCACCTGGCGATAAAAACTGACCGGGGCCGGGGCCTCGGCTGGTTTTTCATCGGCGGCCAGAGCCTGACCGACCCCTCCCAGCCAGATCGCCGTGGTCCACAACACACCACAGAACGTACGTTTTCCCCACGCCAGACAACTCGCCATGCGGTCTCTCCTCGACTGGTCGCCGCGTGCGGGTCGCGCCCTCTGCGCTTACCCCGCGAGACAACCTTCAGATCAAAGTCGACGCATGTATCATAACCCAGCCGGGGGCAAGAGGTAAAGCAGGTGGCGGCGGTTCCTGCCGGGGGGGTGCCCGATCCGCCGGAGCGGCGATGAGCGGCGGGCCCGTCGTTCAGTCAGAGCTGGAACCGGCGGACGGGAGGCTGGCCGCGGCCGCCACCCGTTCGAGGAACCGGGCGACCGCGACTCGCAGCAGAGGAGCGTGTGAGACGGCGAGTCCATTGTGGCCCGCGTCGGGAAACGGGATCCACTCTTTGGGAATCTGGTTTCGAGCGTGGTTTGGGGCCGCCGCGAAGAGTCTCTGGCCCATCTCATAGGGGACCACATCGTCGGCGGTTCCATGCAGAGACAGCAAGGGACAGGTGACCCGGGAAATGCGTTCGAGGGAGGGATACCACCCCGCGGGAATGAACCACCGCAACCAGCGCCGATAGCCCCGGGCCGCCTCGGTCATCGAGGTGAAGGCCGAGCGCAGGATGAGGCCCCCGGGCGGGGTCTGTCGATCGCTCAAATCGGCGGCCAACTGCACGGCCAACGCGCCTCCGAGGGACTCGCCATAGAGCACGGTGTGGGCCGGCGACCAACCGGGCAAGGTTTGGGACAAATGCCAGATGGCCCGTGCGTCCCGGGCGAGCCCCGGTTCGCTCGGCCGGCCGGGATTGTCTCCATACCCGCGATAGTCGACCAGCAGCACCTCGGCCCCTGCGTCGATCAACTGCGAGATTTCCAACAGGCGATAGCCCCGATCTCCTCCCCGCCCCGGCAAATAGAGCAGTCCCGCCTGAAACCGTGGGCGCTCTGCGGCGGCGAATTCGACCCGGGGAGCGCCGACACAGTGCCAGCCGCGCAATGTGAGGCCATCTTCGGTGGCGACCTGCACAGACCGGATCCGCTGCGGATCAAGCCCCAATGCCGCCGGTTCAAGCGTGGGCCGGCGTACAGGGTGATAGACCATCCCCCGCACGACCGGCCAGGTTTCCAAAGTCCGAAACACGGGGAGGCTACAGCCGTTTGGAAAGAGACTCGCCCAACCGCGCGAGAGCCGGGCTGATGTCCTTGGGATCGAGATGCACGTTGAGCAGGCTGAACCGGTCGCTGTTGGCGAGGGCGGCGTTGAGGGCTTTGTCGAGATCGCCCTCGGTGCGCACCTCAAATCCCCAGCCCCCGCCCAACAGGTCGGGCAGTCGGTGGTACTGCCAGTTGAGGATGTCGTTGAACTCGCCATCCATCAGAAATCGTTCGGTCGTGTAGCCCTTGTTGTTGAGCACGACCACAATGGGATTGAAGTTGTGCCGGACCGCCGTCGAAAGTTCGAGGCAGGTCATCTGGAACGCCCCATCCCCCACCAGCACAATGGGGCGCATGTCGGGATTGGCGAACTGGACCCCCACGGCGGCGGGAATGGCGAATCCCATCGAGGTGTAATAGGCCGGGCTGATGAACTCGGTATCCCGATTGATCGACAATTCGGCCGCGCCAAACAGGCAGTCGCCCACATCGGCCACCACCGCCAGGCCCTGGGTGAGCATCTGGTTGATCCGCTCGAACATGCGGGCCGTGGTGATCTGGGCGTCGGGATTGAGGATGAACTTGGGCTCTTTCCGGCGGCAATCGGCGGGAATCCGCCGCTTGGGGGGAGACAGGTCGGCCTTGAGCAGACCGCGAATAAAGTCTCCCAGTTGCACGTTCTGGTAATGGTGGTGCCGGATCTGCAGCGACTCGCTGGTCGCCAGAATACGCTTCGAGAAATCGAGCTTGGCGGTGTAGATGCCCAGGTCGATGTCGGTCATGAAGGTGCCCATCAACAGCAGGCAGTCGCTGTCTTCGACAAACCGGCGGATCGGTTCCCGGCACATGGCCCCCTCGTAGATCCCGATGTACAGCGGATGCTTCTCGCTGACGACCGATTTTCCCAGCAGCGTCGCGCACATCGGGAGTTGGTGCTTCTCGGCGAACGCCACCAATTCGTCATCCAGCCCGAACCGGTGCATCTCGACCCCAGCCACGAGGATCGGTTTCTTCGAGGCATTGATCATGGCCGACGCCTCGGCCAACGCCTCGGCCAGGGCCGCCTTGTCGCTGACCACCTTGTCGACGTAAGGAGTGGGGGGAACGGTCCCCCGGCTGTGCACCCGGTCGCGGGGGAGTTCGAGGTAGACCGGTCGTTTGTAGCGGACGCAGGCGGCCAGGCAGCGGTCAATTTCACGGTAGGCGGTGAGCGGATCGTCCAGCGCGGCGGCCGCCACTGTGATCTTGTCGAACACCTCGCGTTGCGTGTTGAAATCACGCACACGGTGATGCAGCAGCGGATCACTCGCCCGCTCGGCGACTCCGGGGGCCCCGCTGATGACCACCACGGGGGACTTCTCGGCATAGGCGCCCGCAACCGAATTGCATGTACTGAGCCCCCCCACGCTGAAGGTCACGCAGACGGCTCCCAAACCATGGACGCGGGCGTAGCCATCGGCGGCGTAGCCGGCGTTGTCTTCGCGGGTGCAGCCCACGACCTGGATGGGGCTCGCACACAACTCGGCGTAGAATTGCAGAATGAAATCGCCGGGAATCCCGAAGACATGTTTCAGGCCATAATCCTGCAGTCGCTGGATCAGGTATTCACCAATCGTCGGGCAGACCTCGGCCTGGGTCCGGGACCGTCGCAGGGGAGATTTCCGGGGGGGCATGCTGCTGTCTCCTGACGCAAGAAAGAAATGACCTCAGGGTGAACAAAAGATTATCGTTTTTTGAACAGGAACTTCAAGGGGCGAACGGGAACTCCAGCCGGACTTTGAGGTTTGTCGGGAAATCCCATTTTTGGGGATGACTTTTGCTCTCCCCTCGTGTAAAAATTCGCGGATGCGTTGTCGACGTCCGGTCCATCGACCAGCACGTCTTCACGGGTGGTGTTTGTTCGAACTTCTCAATCGCAGGGAAGTTCAGAGTCTTTCCGGTGTTCGTCTAGGAGTTCTCCATGAAGCGTACGACCTCGGTTCTGTCGTTGGTTGCCGCCAGTTTCCTGTTGTCGGGCCTGGCGATGGCCGCCGTGAAGCTGGACGGCCTGAAGTGCCCGATCTCGGGCAAGGATGTCAAGGAAGAGCACGCTGTCGACTTCGGCGGCGGCAAGGTGTACCTCTGCTGCGGCGGCTGCCCCGACGCGTTCAAGAAGGACACCGCCAAGTTCACCGCCAAGGGCAATCACCAGCTGTTGGCGACCGGCCAGGCCAAGCAGGCCAAGTGCCCGCTGTCGGGTGGCGACCTGAACAAGGAAACCGAGATCTCGATCGCCGGTGCCAAGGTTCAGTTCTGCTGCAACAACTGCAAGGGGAAGGCTGAGAAGGCCAAGGGTGACGAGCAGGTCAACCTGGTCTTCGGTGCCGACGCCTGGAAGAAGGGCGGCTTCAAGGTCGGCAAATAGTCCGATCCTGGGGAGTTGGTTCTCACCAGCTCCCGTGTGTTGAGTTGTGGAATCAAGCCGCGGTGCTCTCCTTCGGGAAGCGTACCGCGGCTTGTTGTTTTCTTTGACCGAACCAGTCCCGCTGTCCACGAAAGAGAACTGCAGCGGCCGTTCCTTCGGTCGTGGCAAGAGGCGGCGATGTCACTTGCGGGAAGTGGCCCGGACGGCGAATTCCTCAAGCCATTCCTTCAGCAGGGCGTCCGCAATCGTGGCGGGGGGCATCAGCTCGGCGGGAGTTTGACCCCAGAAGAAACCCAGAATGCCAACCCCCGCCCGATCACAGTGATCGAGGAACGCGGCGAACTCTGCGCCCGTCGCCTTGAGGGGGAAGGTTTCTTCGACCAGCACCGGCTTCCCCGAACTCTGAAACAGTCGCAGGGTCTCGCGGGCCGCCTCCAGCTTCCCCCGTTCGGGATACAAGTGCACCGCCAGGAAATCGAGCCGCGAACAGGCCTCGGCCGGGATGAATCCCGACGTCAGCCCGGGACGATCGAGGCTCCACTCGACGAGCCCCACGGTCACCAGATGCTGCCGGTCGATGGATCGAATCTCGGCCACCAGGGTGTCAATCCAGTCCCGGGCCACCTCGGACCGTTTGCGGCCCGCCGGGTCGAGGGACACGAACTGCACAAAGTGTTTCCCGGCGAAGGGGGGGCCCAGCCAGTCGCCGGCGACACGGGGCCCTCCCGAGACCACTGGTTCATTCATCAGGTCGTAACAGAAGATGGCGGGGCTGTGATGGACCCGCTCGACAATCGCCCGCCAGAAGATCCCCTGGGCCCGCCAGCGCTCCCTCTCGGCCAGCGCGTCGTACCAAGGGGGCACGTCGGCCTTGTGATAACACCCCAGACCGGTCAGATCGAGATACAGCCGCTCGCGCTCGGCCAGTTCGACCAGCCGCTGCAGTCGATCGAGTTCCCGCTGGCTGACCTCTCCGGGTTGAGGGCAAAAGCGGCCAAACTGCAGATGGACGCGAACGAGGTTGGCCCCCAGGTGGCGCATGCGGGCGAAGTCGCGTTCGACCAGCGGCCACTCGTCGTGCCAGTAGTCTTCCAACAGCCGGCCCTGGGTGTCGTGGTCGTAATTGAAACCCCAGGGGCGGAACTCGCGGCCTGAATCGCGCCGTTTCAACCGTGGGCCATCCTGGGAGACCACAATCGGCTCCAGGGGATCGGCCGCCAGCGATGCCCGACCTTCCCGCAGCAGCGGAAGCAGGGCCCCGCACTGGACCAGCCAGTCCCGACGCGTGAGACCCGACCACAACGCTGATGCGCCAGGACCGGTCCGCCTCATGTCGACTCCCCCTCGACATTCTCCGGGGTCGCACGCCGGGCCACCTGCCCGGGAGTTGGGGAATCACCGGAACGAGGTTCTGGGGACGCTGGCCAAATTGCGACTTGCAGCTTCAAGACCAACCCCACCATCAGCCAACACAAGGACACAAACGCCAATGCGAGCTTGAACAGGGACACCAAGGTCAGGAGCCTCAACAACCCTCCCGAAGGCTCGGGTTCGTCAATCAGGCGGTGAAGGCAGAGGTTTTCCACCAGATCAAACGGCAGGGCCAAGAGAGCCAGATTCGACGCCTGGCGGAAGCACGAGGCACAACATTTCCCCGCCCGCTGCCGACCGCGGGCGATCGAGGTCAACAACGAGTGAAACACCAGCGGATACAGCAACAGATTGCCATCATCGACCAGCAAGCCCCACCGCAGATTCTGTTGCGCGGAGGGGTTCCAACTGGCAATCGGCCAGGTGTTCGGGGCCAGCAAGGGTAGCCCCAATTTCACCCAGGTGGTGGGCATCTGGCGCTCGAGCGACAACAGATAGCCCATGATCAGCAGCCAAAGCAGGAAACCGACCACAGCCCAGCGTTCGAGGCCGAACCATGCGCCGGATCTCGCCTGTGATTCCACCAGTGCCGGGGATTCCAACGGGGCAGCGCGAGACCCTTGATCAGGCGACACGGCAGCACCCTCCCAGAACGTACATCGCCAGTCCGCTCGCCAGCTGCAGCCAGCTCATCCCGCGCACTGCCTGCCGCCACGCAGAGGTCTTCCACGCGTGGGGTGTGCGCCGCAGCCTGCGGCCTGTGAGACAGCGCACCACCAGCAGGGGGTGGCTGGCGAACAGCCGGGTGATCAGTCCCACCGCACCAAATCCCAACCCGGTCAGGCAGAGCGTCGTGGCGATGTCGGGTGTCATACCCCCGGCCTCACACGCGGATGCTGCAGCTCGTTCCACAGCGCGGCGAACCAAAGTTGGGCCGCCCGACGTTGCCCCACCCCGGTGAAATGTCGGCGAGTCCCCACCCCGCCGCGGGTCTCACCCGTCAACAGGTCGGTGTTGGGTCCCCGGGCGAAACCAGGTTCTTCCCACAGCATCTCGATCGCCCGGCGGATTCGGGCTTCACCGGCGGGATCGTTGTAAACCGTGGGATGCATGGTCGACTGGGCCAGCAGCCAGGGAGCCTCATTCCCCGTGGCTTGGGCGAAGCCGCCTCTCAGGGTTTGCAACCGCTCGATGTAGGTGGCAGTGGAGGTCTTCTCGATGACGTCCGACTCTCCCTGCTGCCACAACACGGCCCGGAAATCTCCCACGCCGCGGGCTCCCTTCAGCAGCCGGTCGTGCAATTGTTCTCCGGGCTGCCACTGGCGAATCGCGGTCCCTCCCACCGCCACGTTCACAAACCCGACGGGAACCTGCAGCAGGGGAACCAGCAGATCTCCCAACGGGGGCCAGATGGTGCCGCCAGTTCCGGCCCGCGGTTGCGGATCGTGGGCGACCTGCCACTGCCCCGACTCGAAATCGAGGGCCGTCACCCGGCCCGCCGGCTCGGTGACCCTGAGCAACTCGTCGTTGGCCCCCTCGGCATACGACTGGCCAGCCACCACGAAGACTTCGCCCACCCCGACGGGCTCAACGGCTCCCGCCACAACGGTCTGCGTCCCCAGCAGACCCCGCAATTCGAGCCGGTACCACCCGCCAGCCTCGATCCTCAGCCGCGATTGCCAGGCCGCTCCACTCTCGGTCGCCTCCAGCTCAATCCACTCGGTCGAGACACCAAACGCCCCCTCGAGGCCGACGATTCGCGCCTGCCAAACCGGCGTCTCATCGACGCTGGCGGTCCAGGCCAATTCCACGTCGGCCCCGCCCCGGCGCGGTCCCCCTTCGGCATGGTCGTGAGCCTGCCGGGGATCGAAGCCCCGACGCTGAAACACCCGGTACGGAGCCGGGGCTGTCAGCCGGGCCTCGCTGACAGCGGGCGAGGCTGCCCGGTCCCGCACTGCGGCAGAACAAACCCCCTCCGGGAAACTGGCCAACGCCAGGGTTACGGCCGAATGCTGCAGGAATTCACGGCGATCGAGACTCATCGAAACTGTTTCCTGAGGGGCTGGCTGTAGGCCGCACGGCTGCGGATTCTCTTTTCGGCGAACTCAGCTCAGCTGAGCCACAGCGGCCTGGAGTTCGCGCCGCAGCGTCCCGGCATCTTCCAAACCAACCGACAGCCGCACGAGACCATCGGTGATTCCACATTCGGCCCGCTCCTGAGCCGTCAGAAACTTGTGCGAGGTTCCCGCCGGGTAGGAGACTGTGGTGCGGGCATCGGCCAGAGTGGGGGAAAAGGGAATTGTCTCCCCGAGGGCCCGGAACAATTGGGCCACCGCCGGTTGGCCCCCTTGCAGTTCAAAGGCCAGCATGCCTCCGAAACCCGCGG
>CAIOTJ010000559.1 GCA_903861195.1 uncultured Planctomycetaceae bacterium
CTCCCCCTGGATCTTCCTGACGCTGCATGAGCTGGAAGCGGTGGGACCGGCCGAGATTGTCGAGGTGGGCCCCTGTCCAGAGCTGGAGCCGAGTGAGGGCCGGTTGGTGACGGGGACGTTCTCGCACGCGTCGGGCGAAGTCTTCGACATCGCGGTCGACGGACTCACCGAGCCGATCGGCTGCACGGGAGCGCACCCGTTCTGGAGCGAAGACCGCCACGACTTCATCCCAGCCCGCGACCTGCGTCTGGGAGAAACCCTCCGCACCGAATCCGGCACCCTCCGCCAGATCACCCGCATCACCCCCCGCCGCGGCCCCCCGGCCCCGGTGTTCAACCTCGAGGTTGACGCCGAGCACGTGTATTACGTGTCGGTGGATGGGGCGTTGGTGCATAATGCATATCAACGCAACAGTAATATTCAAGCTAATAAAGCTGCGGGGGATTTGGCTCGAGACTTGATTGCCTCAAGAGAGGCATCCGAATTCATTGAACAAACATTTACAACAATAGGTGGAGTGCGAAGAATTGACGTGCTGAAAGTGGGCGACGAACTGATCGGGATTGAATCGAAAGTTGGAAGAACCTCACTGGATTCAAGAGTACGAAAAGAACACGCAAGAGACTGGTGGTTGCGACGCCAAGGCAAGTTGGACCAAGTTGTCTGGGAGTTCTCGGTGAGCGGTGTTACCGGGCAAGGTGGCCCAACTCGGCAACTACTTGAAAAACTTCAAAAGCTTGGGTTTGAAGTGCGGATCAACATGAAATGAGAAGTTCTTGAATGGCAGATACCACAATTGTTTTTCTCGGGCTGAAGATCGCGGTCGACGCTGACGATATTGCAGCATTGGAAGCCCGATCGTTTCCACTCTTGGCTACTGCCAGACAAAGTGGTCTTGATCATTACTGGGGGAATTTTGCCGCCCCCGACGAGAGGTACTGGTTGTTCATTGGAAAACTACTTGGACGACTAGGGATCGAAGACGACCAGGAGATCAGTCTTTCCCCGCAATCACTCGCTTCACAGTCGACCGATGTTTCCCGAAAACTATGTAATGCAGGATTACCAGGGACCCCAGTGTTGTTCGTCGGGTTTCAGCGAGACTTGTGATCAAAGTTTAGCGGTGCCGACTGATCAGTTCGACGACGCATCCAGCCAGGTGTGCGGAACACTGAGGCAATTCGCTGTCCTGCCGGTAGGAATGAGGATTTCCTAGAACTGCAGGGCGACCATGCTTGCGGGCGGTCAACAATTCGTCTGAAATTTACCGGTCGCGGCATTCTAAATCCTGATAGACAAGCAGAGGATGCACAGACGGGCATTGCCCCACTGCCGACCGTGGCGGTACTCTGCGAACGAGTCGTTCCCCCTCACAGCGCTCTGTCGCGCGGGTGGGATCTGATCTGGAACCTACCGGAGGCGTCGCGAGTGAGTGCGTCGGTGGCGGTGAACCCTTGGCCGAGGAGTTCTGCGGTGCAGGACATTGGTCGGGGTGCGCGGCGGACCGGCTTCGGCGCGGGACTTCGCCGAGGCGTGGCCGTAGTGCTGGCGGTGGCGGCTCTGGCGTGTTGGTTGGGCAAGCCGGGAGCCAGTCCGGTTGTCCCGTCGACAGCTGCCCCGCCTACAGCTGCCCGTGTTGCCGCTGGTGCTGCGCTGACCGAGCAGTCGCCGACAGCCCGGCCGGTAGAAAGCGAGCCGGTGACCAGCCCCTCGGGTGAGGCCTACTACGCCCGGGCGATTGAGAGCATTCGGACCGGCCAGCGGGTCTTGGCCCGCAAACCGGAGTTGGTTGGGGAGGAACTGCCGGATGCGACGGTCGATCCCGCCACGTGGGTCAACATCCGGCTGCGGATGGCGAAGCCGACGGGTGATTTTCTGGAGATCGCTCTGCTGCGGCCGGTTGAGTGGCTGGCCGAGCATCTGGCTCAAACGACGGCTCTTGATGGGGAGTATCTGCGAGCGCTGTCTGAGGCCCGGGGCACCGACTTCGCCCGACGCGTGCGAGAACGTCCCCGTCACCAACCGGCCCTCACTCGGCTCCAGCTCTGGACAGGGGCCCACCTCGACAATCTCGGCCGGTCC
>CAIOTJ010000560.1 GCA_903861195.1 uncultured Planctomycetaceae bacterium
CATCATGAAGTCGATCTGTGTCTATTGTGGCTCCAGTTTCGGCGTCGATCCCGAGTTCACCAAAGCCGCTCGCGCTCTGGGAGCTCAACTCGCCAGTCTGGGGATCGAGTTGATCTACGGCGGCGGTCGAGTCGGACTGATGGGAGCCGTGGCCGACGCGGTTCTGGCGGCCGGTGGTCGTGTGCAGGGAGTGATTCCCCAGGCTCTGGCCACGCGCGAAGTCGCCCACGAAGGACTGACCGAGCTGCACGTGGTCGACACAATGCATCAGCGTAAGTCTCTGATGGCGGAACTGTCGGACGGGTTCATTGCCCTGCCCGGCGGCTTGGGGACCTTCGAAGAGCTGTTCGAAATCTGGACCTGGGCCCAGCTGGGGATTCACCAGAAGCCAATCGGCCTGTTGAATGTGGCTGGGTACTTTGACCACTTGCTTGCGTTTCTCGATCACGCGACGGCGTCTCAGCTCTTAAAGCCAATTCACCGCGACACGCTGATCGTTTCGTGCGAGACCACGGACCTTCTCAACCGAATGCACAACTATGTCCCGACGCAGGCACCGAAATGGTTTCCTGATCCACCGCCGACTGCTTAGTCGTTCGTTCACATTGAACATGTGCGTTGGCGAGAGGCCTCAGCCACAGACGGCAGGATTCTTACGAATTCTGCTACCGGCTAGCCGTTCGCTTTGGCGATTGCCACGATCACGCCGACCACAGCTGCGATCGCCAGGATCAGAGCCAGAATCTTGACCCAGCTGTAGGGGCGTTCCCCCTGGACCTCGCCCGTGGCGGCGTTCACGAAGACGCGGTAGGTCTTGTCGTGATAGCGGTAGGCCAGTGTCCAGACGGGCAGCAGCAGGTGCTTGAATGTGATGGCATCGTGCCGGGTCTTGAGGGAGTGAATCCTCTGACGGTCGCCGCCGATTCGCCGGCGTGTGTCCGATTCCAGGTGGGGACGCATCTTCGCACGGGCCAGTTCGAAGCCGCCGTCCAACTTGATGTCATAGGTCCGCGCGAACAGGCCTGACAAGACCTGTTGGGTGAACGGAATCATCTTTTCCATCGGCCACGGGGCCAGTTCATCAATCAGCTCGATCGGCATTCCGTTGGCCGCACAAATCAGCACATCGTCGAAGAATCTTTGGAACCGCCCTGATGCGGGGTACCAGCGCGTGCGGGTCTCGGTCCGCCGGTTCTTCCCGGTACCGACTGTCACGGTGTAGTCCTCTCCGCGCTCGCCGGAGTAGGCGTTGAACGTCATCGAGTCATACGTCCAGAACGGCAGATAGATCCCATCGAACCGGCCCTCGATCCCGCGTTTGCGGAACTCGTTGGGAGCAAACCACCGCGAGCTGATCCAGTCCTTGAGGCGGCTTTGAGCCTTGGCCTTCTCCACGAGAAACGGCAGCACCGCATCGACGGGGATACGATGCGTCGCCGTGTGAATCCGTTCTCGCTGAATGGCGGCATCGCACCAGGGGCAGTTCTGGCTGGTCAGTGAGCCACTGAACATCACGGTACCGCCGCACGACTCGCAGTGAACCTCCTGGTTCCCCGCCTCGTCGGTGCGTCCCTTTTCGTGCAGGGCTTCCAGTCGCTGGAGGGCCGCTTGAAAGTCCTGCTCGGCGATGACCGCGTCGTCGCGGATTTCGATCTCTTTGGAGTACCCGCAGTACGGACAGTTCAACTTCTGCTGACCAATCGAGAACTCCAGATCGGCCCCGCAGGACTCGCAAGGGAAGACCCGGGCCTGACCTGCATCAAACGATCGTCCCTGACCTTCTTCGTCGCCGTGCGTCTCGGATTCGACGGGTTCGCTCTCCTCGACTCGTTCATCACGAGTCGGCTCATCGGGCGGCAGAGGATTCCGTTCAGAGGGCATGGCGGGATCATAATCGAATCGTGGAATCTCCTTGAAGAGCGGCGTGCGGGTGACAGTGTGAGACGCAGTTTGTCCAGCGGTATCGAGAGGGCAGTGGGGAGTGGGCAGTGGGCAGTGAAGACCATGCA
>CAIOTJ010000561.1 GCA_903861195.1 uncultured Planctomycetaceae bacterium
GCGGCTGTGGGTGCACGAAGGGGCGGGCATTGCCTCGTGGGTAGGAACGGTCTCATTCGCCCCGACCGCCGACAAGGTGATGGAAGAGAACCGCTACCCCATTACCATGGCCGG
This sequence comes from uncultured Planctomycetaceae bacterium, assembly GCA_903861195.1. Classification (GTDB taxonomy): domain Bacteria; phylum Planctomycetota; class Planctomycetia; order Planctomycetales; family Planctomycetaceae; genus UBA10511. The sequence continues at coordinate 115 of CAIOTJ010000561.1, forward strand.
GCTGGAACGCGGCCTCAGCCAACTGCTGACCCGTTGGGCGGGCGAGGCCAAGCATGCAGAGGCCGAGGTGCGGCTGGTCGAAGGGGTGGATGTCGGCGGGGTGCTGGGATTGATGCACGAAGTGGTGCACCCCACCGCCCGGCCGCAGTTCCCGATGCACAAGGTGCAGGTGACGATCCATCCGCAAACCAAGCTGCCGATGCGGCTGGCGGGCTACGGCTACCCGGCCCAAAAGGGGGGCGAGGCCCCTCTGGTCGAGGAATACACCTATCTCAATCTGCGAACTGATCTGGCGCTGCAAGACGTCGACTTCGACGTGAAGAACAAGCAGTACGCGTTCTGAGAGGGGCGCGCGAGGGTAATGCGACAAGGTTCGCTGGGAGGTCGGCCCACGCGCCATCTCGTGGCCTGTTATCGACACAGGCAAGAATCGAGCAGGAACCTGCCGTACCTTCCGGTGGACCGTCCGCAACGAAAAGTTGGCTGCGATCCAGCCAATCGAAGACCAATGGCGGATATGGCTGTCGTGGACGACCATCATTGGGTGCAAGGCAACTTATGATTTGAGATAGCCTTGCGCAGAATTCGCTGGTTCTGCAGACAGAAGGTGGCCCCGTCCTTCCCCTGCCCCGTTTCAGTCCCTTTAGAGTTGGAGCGCGGAATCATCCTCGGGACAAGGGCTCGTTTCCCTTTTGGAAGAATCTGCGTTCGAAGTTCCAGTCGCGATCGTTGAGCGTCATGGCTCGTCCAGCAATCGTCGCAATCGCGCCGCAGCGTCGCGGTCGGCCTGCGCCAGCGACGTGCGGCCGGCGCGTTGGCGAATCTCCGCTCGCGAATCGTAGGCGTGCGCCACCGCCTCGGTGACAACATTTCCCGCCTCATAGTCAGCAATCGCCAGGTCCCACTCGCCACGTGCGGCATAAACCCCACCGCGAACTTCCAAAGTAAGTCCCGTCTCCGACTGGTCCACCGCCACTTGTGCGTCGGCCAGCGCGCCGTCGAAGTCGCCACGATGGAGTTTCAGTGCAGCCCTCTCACGCAGACCGTCGCCCGAATCGGACTGACAGCGCAGTGCCTCCTTGATGGCGATCTCGGCCCAGATCCAGTCATCGCCACGGCGGCTGTGACGTGCCACCTCAGCCCACAGGAAGGGATTGGTGTCGGCCTTTCCCGCCTGGTAGGCCAGATCGTACAGACGCTCCAGCCAGCGGTCGCGGTGGCGGTCTGCCGCGGCGGCTTCGGTCTCGTGAAGTTCTTCGAGCACCACGGCCCGGCGGCGATACGTCCAGTTGAGGTAGGGGTTGAGTTCCGCCGCGCGGTCGAGGTCGCGGCGTGCACTCGCAAAGCTATCCCGGTCGATCAACAGCGAGGCTCGGAAGTAGTACGGAACAAAGGAGCGTGGCTGCACCTGGATGCATTGTTCCAGATCGGCCAAAGCCGAGTCAACATCGTTCCGAAGATTGACATGTCGCAACGCCCGTATGCACCACGGCAAAGCCGCATTCGGGTCCGCGGCGATGGGGCACCCAAGTCTTCAAATCTCTCCGCGATTTCGTTGTCGCGTCGAAGTGAGCCGCGAAAAGATAACGCATCGGGGTTCATTGGTGCGATTTTCACCCACTCATCAGCAATCAGCCTGGCTTCGTTGCGCCGCCCAAGATGTGTTAGCATACCAATTGCCCGAGCCTTGGCTCGCCCGCCAACCTCGCTGTCGTCGAGAGCTGGCAGCACCATGTCGAGAGCTGCCGCGTATTGGCCGTTCTCCGCAAGCAATCTTGCACGAGTGAGCCTGGCACGCGGGTTGAGTTCACGATCCGCTTCCGCTTTATGCAGTAATTTCCTTGCCTGATCGTATTGTCCGACATACTCGGCAACAAACGCCCGAACCTCTTCTTCATGGAATCGTTCGGGATCGAGTTCATGCGCCTTGCTGATGTCGGCCAGAGCATTCGTGAGTTGGTGCGGTGCACGATAGCGAGATTGTCGCCACTTGTTGACAATCAGACGCCGTCCCTCACTGATGCGCACACGATCGCGGATCGAAATAAGTTCCACAGGATCATTTGCATAAGAATTGCGAGTCGAAGAGTCGCCTGCCTCAATGGCATCTAGCGCGTCGGCCTCGTCGAGAGCGATTGAGGCTCGAGCCGCCCACGCCGGCGCGAACCGCGGATGACATTCGATGAATTGGCTGGCTTTCTGCAACGCGCTGTCGAACCGTCGTGCATTCACATCACGCTGGATTGAGGTCAGTAAATCGGTCTACTTGCGATGCACGGATGAATGAGACTCGTCCGATCGCGTCGTCGCAGCCGTTTGAGCCAAGGCCATGCACGAACAGCACAACGAGGCGAACACCGTGATGGATGCGACAACCAACACAGAAGCGGAAGCGTGCCACGACAAGCGACGCTGCGGGCGGCGGGATTCCCGGGGCCCACCAGACACCATCCGTCGCGACTCAAGTACCCAATCCACGCTGATCGCGAACCCACGGCGGTGCCGCTGGCTGCGAGGCGATCTCAGGAAAAGAGCTGACAGTGATTCGAATGACAATCGCATCGTGGCGGCCAGCGTCAAACCGAGACGAAGCCATCGAAACGAGCGCATCCCGGGCGGCGAAAACGCCTCTGTCGGCGATGTCAAGCGGATTCGATTTGTGTATTCAATGACAAATGTGGTCAGACTTTCGGGAGCAGCGCCAACCTCCACCATGTTTGACCCCCCGCATACCCTGACCGGTCGACGAGCCGTTGCCCCCGATTCAAAAAAGGTGTGGCAGTTAGAGATGGTGGATGTGGAGATGCACAAAGTGTGGCATCCGACCGCCCCCGGACGCGTGGCTCGGGTGCGCCGGGGCAGAAGCCGGTGGATCCACCGACCCTGCCAGCCTACTTCCTTGCCGCCTTATCCCCCGCCAAGTGCGCCTTGAGGTCATCCACCGACGCGTTCCGGCTGATCACCCGGCCTTCCGGGTCGACCAGGAACATCGTTGGCAGGGTGATGATGCCGAACTTCCGGGCCGGGGGGCTTTCGAGCCCCCCGTCTTCGTGAATCTGCGGCCACGTGAGGCCCCTCTGGCGGATGTAGCTGGTCACCAGCTCTTTCTCCGGATCGAGGTTCACCCCCAGAATCTCAAACCCCCGCGCCTTGTACTGCTCGTAGAGCTCCTTGATCGCGGGCAGGTCCTCGGCGGCTGGCTTGCTGCGCGTGTCCCAGAACAAGACCAGCAGCGTCTTCCCCTTGAACTGCTTGCTGTCGAGGTCACCCCCGGCCAGCGACGTTCCTGAAATCTGCAACGGCTTGCCGTTCAGCCCCAGCCGCAACAACGCCCCATCCGAACGCCGGGCCGACTCGGTCTTCGCGAAACTGGTCGACACCTTCTGGTACCAGGCGCGCGCCTTCTCGACCTTCCCCGCGAACTCGTACTCGAACCCCAGTTGCAGCCCCGCCTCGGCAGCGTCTTCCGACTCGGGATACAGTTCCAGAAACGCCTCGAGGTCCTTCAGCCATTTGTCGTGAACCTTGCTGCGCCCCTCGTCGTCTTCCGCTTCGCGCATCGCCACGGTGTGCTCGGCCCAGGTCCGGCGATACTCGGCGAACGCCGCCAGCCGCGGAAATTTCTTCTTGATCTCCTTCTCCAACGCCTTCATCCGGCTGATGCCCGGGGGGTAATGCCCCGACTGCACCCCCGCGTTGATGGTGTCGAGCAACTGCCGCACCCACTGCTCGCGGTCGGCATCGGTCTCAGACTCGTTGAAGATCAGCACCAGCGTGGTGTCGAGTTCCTTGTAGTGCTTCTCCCAGTCGGCCCGGGTCGCCGTCGCCGCCGGCGGAGCGTCCTGCAGGGCCCGCAGCCGTTCGAACAGCTTGACCATCTTTTCCGAAACCGCCCCCGACGGCGTGGCCGTGGCCGCTGCCGCGGTCGACCCCTTGGCCGACTCGAACATCACAATGCCGCTGGGAAGTTCGACGTTCCCCTCGGGATCGGCCGGGGTGGGAATGCCGGTCAGCTTCCAGGCGTCATTCACCCGGATCAATTCACCCAAGACCACAATGCCCTGTTTCTTGGCGTCGCCAAAGTCGACAAACGCCATCGCATTCTCGGTGACGAACAGATCGCTCTGGGTGCGGTGCGTGTCGGCGGGAATGACCCCAGGACCGGACGAATCAAACCGCCGCCACACGGTGCGGGGGGTAATGACCTTCGAACCGCGGGCCACTTTGGCCAGCCGGGCGGGAGCCCCTTCGACCGACTTGAGCAGCGCCTCTTCGAGCGGGCCCTTCAGCCCCAGGGTCTGGATGTCGGCGGCGGTGATCAGCAGCGGAGCCAGCAACTCGGCGTCGTTGGCCACCAGGGCCCGCACCGCCATCCGGCTCACTTCCTCGGCCGAGATCACCTTCCATTCCTCAATGCGCCCGTCTTCATTGGTGTCGAGACCCCACCGGGTGCCGCCGAGGTTCAACCAGCGCACCTGGTCGATCTTGTTGTTGCCATTGGTGTCGAGCTCGCGATAGACCTCGAGCCCCCCGTTGAAATAGCCCCACGGGTCGGTCTTGTCGTCCCCGTTGGTGTCGAGAAACCGCCGCAGGGTCTGCCCGGCCGGTCCCAACACGAGGTACCCCTCGTTCTGGCCGATCA
>CAIOTJ010000562.1 GCA_903861195.1 uncultured Planctomycetaceae bacterium
CGGGTCGAGTCGCCCGGCTGCACCACGGTGTTGGAAGACCTGAGGGTGCGGTACGGCAAGGAGATCAAGCTCGAGGTGCATCTCGACACCGATGAAGGGAACGCGGTGAACCTGGAGCAGGCGACCAAGGTGGAGCTGTTGCAGGTCGAGCCGTGCGGCTGCAAGCACAAGTAGGCGTTTGGCGGGGGCCACCCACCCAACCAGAGCCAGACACCGGTTCTTGTGTGAGAGCCGGTTTCCCTCCCCCGATTTTCTAACCCCCTTTCGAATTTCTAACCAAGAGAGACAGAACGATGGCGAAGTCGTTGGAAGCCCTGGGCATGATCGAGACCAAGGGATTGATTTCCCTGATCGAGGCCTCGGATGCGATGTTGAAGAGCGCGAACGTGACGATTGTCGGCTGGGAAAAGGTCGGCAGCGGGATGGTCACCGTGTTCGTGGTGGGTGATGTGGCGGCCGTGAAGGCGGCTGTCGACGCGGGTGCCTCGGCCGCCAGCAAGGTGGGCGAGGTGATCAGCGTGCAGGTCATTCCCCGCCCGCACGAAGAGCTTGCGGCGGTGTTGCCGAAGCCGGGCAAGGCGTCGGGCGCGGCGGGCTGACCCGTGGTTGCCACCCGGCCCAGTGCGCAACGACCTGCCCCGCCGGCGAAGGCCCCCGCGGCCCCGGCGGCGCAGATTCCCCAGGAAACTCCAGTCTCTCCAGGTGTTTGGAACATGAATGAAGCCATTGGCTTGATTGAAACGAAGGGTCTTGTGGCCCAGATCGAGGCGGCCGACGCGATGCTGAAGGCGGCCAACGTGCAGCTGGTCGGCCAGGTGCAGATTGGTGGTGCGTTCATCACCACGATCGTCCGCGGCGACGTCGGCTCGGTGCGGGCCGCGGTCGACGCCGGGGCCCAGGTCGCCAAGCAGGTGGGCGAGCTGGTCGCCGCCCACGTCATCGCCCGTCCCGAGAAGAGCGTGCTCGAGCACTTCATCAAGAAGTAAGCCCGTTCCCGTTCTCCCGCCTGTTCCGGCCATCGACATGAAAATCCTCGTCGCCAACCTCGGTTCGACCAGCTTCAAGTACCGGCTGTTCGACCTCCCCTCCGAGACGCAGCTCGCCCGCGGCGGCATTGACCGCATTGGTCAGTCCGCCAGCGCCTGTTTCGTCGAGATCGGGACGGCGCGCGAAGAGTCGACCCTGCCGGTCTCCGATCATGCGGCGGCGGTGAAGATCTGTCTCGACGCACTCACGCATCCGAAAACGGGGTGCCTGAAGTCGGCCGCGGAAGTCTCGGCCATTGGCTTCAAGGCGGTCTTCGCGGGGAAGCTGAGCGGCGTGCGGATTGTGGATGACGCGCTCTTGGCGAAGATGGAGGAACTGGCCGACATCGCTCCGGCTCACAATCCGATGTACGCCAAGGCGATGCGGCAACTGCGGAGCGCGTTTCCGCAGATTCCGCTGGTGGCGGCTCTCGAGACGGCGTTCCACGACACCATCCCCGAGGCCAACCGGGTCTACGCCATTCCCTACGAATGGAAAGACCAGTACGAGGTCTGCCGGTGGGGTTTTCACGGGGCCAGTCACCGCTACCTGTCGACCCGCATCGGCCAGTTGCTGGGTCGGGACGACCTGCGGGTGGTGACCTGTCACCTCGGGGGGAGTAACTCGCTGTGTGCCGTGAAGGGGGGGAAGTCGCAGGCGAACAGCCTCGGCATGAGCCCGCAGACCGGCCTGCCGCACAACAACCGGGTGGGAGATTTCGACCCGTTCGCCCTGCCCACGCTGCTGCGAAAGACCGGCAAGCCGCTCGAACAACTGCTGCGGGAGCTCTCCAGCCAGGGGGGCCTGCTGGGGCTGAGCGGCCTGAGCCAGGATGTGCGCGACCTGGAAGAGGCGGCGGCGCAGGGACACGCCCGGGCGCGACTGGCGCTCGACGCGTTTGTGACCTCGATCCGGCAATATCTGGGGGGCTACTTCGCCGTGCTGGGGGGGGCCGACGCGGTCGTCTTCAGCGGCGGGATTGGCGAGAACAGCCGGCTGATCCGCCGCGAGGTGTGCCAGCAGATGGAGTGGGCGGGAATTGAACTCGACCCGGCCCGGAATGAGTCGGCGAAGGGGGAAGCGTGTCTCTCGGCTCCCACGAGCCGGGTGCAGGTGTGGGTGATCCCCACCAATGAGGAAATCGTGGTGGCCCGGCAGTCGGTGGAGGCTCTGGCCGCCGCCGGTTCACGCTGATTTGGGAAGGGAGTCTGCCGCATGTTCATTGCCCGCATCACAGGCAGCCTGGTCTCGACGCAGAAAGTCTCGTCGATGGTCGGGCAGAAGCTGCTGATGGTCGAACCACTGCGGGTCGACGAGAAGGACCAGTCGAGTCTGAAGCCGACCGGCCGGTCGTTCGTGGTGGTGGATACCGTCGGTGCCGGCGAGGGGGAATTTGTGCTCTGCGTACAGGGGTCGAGTGCCCGGTACACGCCCGAGACGAAGACCCTGCCGATCGACGCGGCGATCATCGGGATCGTCGACCAGGTGCAGGTGTTCGGCAAGACGGTCTTCGACAGCAAGAAGTGAGCGTTTCCTTCCTGGTCTTGATAACGACCGGCCAAGTTCCATGAACGTGCAGGACGACAGCAAGGTGATCGCCGAAGGGATCCGCTCGATGCGGGTCTTCCTCGGTGCGTTGCTGGTGGGGGTTCTGCTGTTTCTGGCGATTGCTGTCGTGGTCAAATGGGACCATCAGCCCAGAGAAGGTGAGGACAACACGGTTGTGATGGGGGTCTTTCTGGGGCAGGCGGTCTTGGCCGCCCTGGTGGGTTTGCTGCTGCCGGGGCAACTGCTGAACAGGCAACGCAAGGAGTTGGCGCAGTCTCTGGCGGATTCACCCCGTGCTGAGAACATCCCGGTGGAGAAGCTGATGAACATGCTGCGGGGAATCAGCATCTTTCGGCTCGCCTTGCTGGAAGCGGCGAGCTTTGGCCTGCTGATTGCCCTCGTGGTGACAGGCGAATACTGGCTGCTGGCCGTGGTCGCCGTGCTGATCGCTCTGATGCTGCGGGAGTGGCCAACGGTCGCTGGGGTGACGGGCTGGATTGCGGAACAAAGCGACCGGATCCGCCAGGATTTTTGAATTTCTCCGGCCCGCTGACGGGCTGGTTGTCTTCGAGTCAACGACGGACTCTTCTCTTCGAAGGGTGAACCAACAGACATGCAAGCGACAGAAACCGCAATTCGCCAGGTTGTCCAGGAAGTGCTCGCCCAGTTGGGACGCGCACCGTTCACCTCGGCCTCGACCCGCGTGGTGTCGGGAGACTGGGGGGTCTTCCCGACCGTCGACCAGGCGGTCGACGCCGCGAATGTGGCCTTCAAAGAACTCTCGAAGCGCCCCATCGCCGACCGCGCCAAGGCGATCGACTGCATCCGCAAGCTGACCACCGAGCAGGCCGAAGAACTCGGCCGGCTCGAGTTCGACGAAACCAAGATCGGCCGGCTCGATCACAAGATCGAGAAGCTGCAGATCCTGCGGCTGGTGCCCGGTGTCGAATTCCTGAAGACCGACTGCTACAGCGGCGACCAGGGGATCACGCTGCTCGAACAGGCGCCGTTTGGCGTGATTGGGGCGATCACCCCCGTGACGCACTCGCTCCCCACGCTGGCGGGGAACGCCGTCAGCATGATCGCCTCGGGGAACACGGTGGTCTTCAACGCCCATCCCTCGGGGGCCCGCATCGCCGCCGAAGGGGTCCGCCGGATCAACCGGGCCATCCACGCCGCGACCGGGCTCGAAAATCTGATCACCATCATCGACAAGCCGACGCTCGAATCGGCCGCGGCGATCTTCGACCACAAGGGGGTGCGGCTGCTGGTGGTGACCGGGGGCCCCGCCGTCGCCCGCGCCGCTCTCGAAAGCCGTAAGCGGGCGATTGTCGCCGGCCCGGGCAATCCCCCGGTCGTCGTCGATGAGACGGCATGTGCCGAGAACGCCGCCAAGTGCATCATCAAGGGGTGCGCCTACGACAACAACCTGCTGTGCATCGGCGAGAAGGAAGTCTTCGCGGTCGACGCAATCTTCCCCAAGCTGATGGACGCCTTCGCCCGGCACGGGGCTTACCAGTTGACCCGTTCGCAGATGGAGCAGTTGTCGAAAATCGCCTTCACCCCGGGGAAGGATCACCCGCTGCTGAACCGCGAGCTGGTCGGACGCGATCCCGCGGTGATTGCCGGGCTGATTGGCGTCAATGTGCCCAACGGAACGCAGATTCTGTATGCCGAAACCGACGAGTCAAACCCGTTCGTGTCGGAAGAGCAGATGATGCCCGTGTTGCCCATCGTGCGGGTGCGCGACTTCCGCGAGGGGGTCGAGCTGGCGAAGAAGCACGAGCATGGCTACCGGCATACGGCGATCATCCACAGCCGCAATGTGCGCAACATGACCATCATGGGGCGCGAGATGGACACCACCCTCTACATCAAGAACGGCCCCTGCATGGCCGGGCTCGGCTTGGGGGGCGAAGGCTTCCTGTCGTACAGCATCGCCACCCCAACCGGAGAAGGGGTCACCACCCCCTTGACGTTCACCCGCAGTCGGCGGTGCGTGCTGGTGGATGATCTGCACATTTTGTAATCGCTCCCGGATGGGGTTCTCCGGCCGCGTCGGCTGGGGAACGGACGGCGTTTCCTGAATTCTTTCTGAGTTGGTTTCCGTCATGCAACTGGGCCGGGTAGTCGGTCGTGCAACCGCGACGATCAAGCATCCCACCCTCTCGGGGTGGCGTTTGATCATCGTGCAGCCGCTCGATGCGCAGCGGGCCCCCGATGGGGAACCGCAACTGGCGATCGACCCGGTGGGGAGCCGCCAGGGGGACGACGTGCTCGTCACCTCGGACGGTGCCGCCCTGCGGGAGATGGTCGGTGCCAACAATACTCCCCTTCGCTGGGCGGTCATTGGATTGCCCGACTCATGAACGACGAACAGGCCCTGGTCGACGAGATTGTGCGGCGCGTGCTGGAGCAATTGCCCGGCGTGGCCGCCGCGCTGCGCATCGAGACGTCGCCCGCCGGCTCTTCCTCCCCCGCGCCGGTCAGCTCCGCCGCAGTGATTCCCGTGGCGACCAGCCCGGCCGCGGAACGGCTTCCCCCCGATCCCCCGCGGACCGAGCCGGTCTTCGCCGAGACGAACTCCACCGGCCGGTTCCTGGCCGCTCCGACCGGGTGGAATGCACCTCCCGTCGAGGTGACGACGTCGACCGTGTCGGTGGTAACGACGCCAGCCCCCGCCCCGGTGACACCGTCGGTTTCGGTGTCGGTTTCACCCCCGCCCGCCGCCACTCCGCCCGCCAGAGCGGCGGTTTCGCCCGGACCCATTTCATCCGGCCCCATTGCATCGGCACCCATTGCATCCGGAACGGGTGTCGCCGCTTCGGCACCCGCTGCTGCGCCTGACGAAGTGCTGATTTCCGAGCGGGTCATTACGGCGGAGGTTCTGCTGCGCGATCTGCGGGGGGCACGCCGGGTTGTGATCGCCCCCAAGGCGCTGCTGACCCCCACCGCGAACGACGTCATCCGCACGCGGCGGTTGGAAGTTGTGCGGCAATCGGCACAAGCAACCGCATCCACGACGGTTCGCCGCCGCTGGGTGATTCTGGTGGGGCAGTCTCTGCCGGCGGTCACCGCGGCAGTCGGTGCCTGGCGGACGGCGGGGGGCAGACTGGAGACCGCGCTGGTGGGAACCGCGGCCGAGGCGGCCGCACGGGCCATCAGCGCCATCTGCCGGGGGGAGGCCGACGAGGTGCTGGTGATTGCGGCCCAGCCCGAGAGTGTCGCCTGTCTCGCCAACCGCAACGAGGCGGTCCGCGGAGTGGTGCTGGTGGAATCGGCGGCTGTGGCGCGGCTGCGCGAGAGCCTGCGTCCGAATGTCTGGGTGGTCGACGCCGCACCGCGGGGTGGGTTCGACCTGTCGTCCCTGCTGACCCACCTGGACCGATAGAGAGACCGCCCCATGCGCATTGGAGAAGTGATTGGCAAAGTGACGCTCAGCCGGGTGCATCCGTCGCTGCGCGGCGCAACCTGGCTGGTGACGGTTCCGCTGTCGCTGCCAGGTCTCCAGGGAGAAGACTCGGGCCGGGGTGAGCCGATCGTCGTCTACGACGAATGGGGAGCCGGCATCGGCAGCAAGATCGCCATCAGCGAAGGGGGAGAGGCGGCCGCCCCGTTTCTGCCCAACCAGAAACCTGTTGACGCCTACAACGCGGCCCTGCTTGACACTGTGGAGTTGCTCTGATGGGTGGAGTTGCTTGATGGGGGACCTGCGCACACTCCCGATGCCCGGGAGAAACAGCGGATCAGATCCGTCACAAATGGGTGCCATTTTTCCAGACTTGGAATGAACCACTCGGCAAGGAGGTCGGAGCCAGTGCTCCGCTTCGTGCCGCACTTTTCGTACAGCGGTTGACACTTCGAACCAGGAACAGGAACAGGACCAGTCATGTCGAACCAGTGGAACTCGGGCATCAACGACCGCAAGATCAAGGAGCAGATCTGCGAGGTTGGCCGGCGGGTCTACAACAAAGGGTTTGCCGCCGCCAACGACGGCAACATTTCGTACCGCGTGGGGGACAATGAAGTCCTGTGCTCTCCCACGATGATCTGCAAGGGGTTCATGACCCCCGACGACATCTGTGCGGTCGATCTGAATGGCAATCAGTTGGCGGGCAAGCGGAAGCGCACCAGCGAAATTCTGCTGCACCTCGCGATCATGAAGGTCCGGCCCGACATCCGGGCGGTGGTGCACTGTCACCCCCCCCACGCCACCGCCTTCGGGGTAGCCCGGGAACCCATTCCCCAGTGCGTGCTTCCCGAGATCGAGGTGTTCCTCGGGGAGATTCCGTTCGCGCCGTACGAGACCCCGGGGGGATTGCCGTTCGCCGAGACCGTGCTGCCGTTCCTCAAGCCGGGGACGAGCTGCATCATCCTGACCAATCACGGCACCGTGAGCTTCGGCAAGGAACTGGAAGAGGCGTATTGGAAGACCGAGATTGTTGACGCCTACTGCCGCATTCTGATCCTGTCGCGGCAACTGGGAGGGATCAGCTACCTGAACGAGCAGAAGTCGCGCGAGCTGCTCGACCTCAAGAAGAAGCTTGGGTTTGACGATCCCCGGTTCCACGTCGACAACTGCGACCTGTGCGGGAACACGGCGTTTCGTGACGGGTACCGGGAAAACCTCCCCAAGCCAAACGCCTTCGAAGCCCCCCCCGTCTATCCTGGCTACCTGCAGCCGGCCAAGCCGGCCGCGGCGGCGTCGAACGCCCCGATCCAGCCGGTCGGGACGATTCCCGCCGGAACCGACATGGAATCGCTGGTGCGGGCGATCACCGAGCAGGTGATGGCCTCGCTGGGACAACGGTAGGACGTTTCCCCGGGGCGGCTCGATCCAGCCGGGAACCCGGGGTCAATTCGGACATCCACAGCGACGTTTCGGGACTTCCCAACAGACGAAGGAGAGCGGAATGAAGGTCAGCATCATTGGCGGCGGGGGATTGGTCGGCTCGTGTGCGGGGTTCGCCCTGCAGGCGGGGAAGATCGTCCGCGAGATCGTGCTGGTCGACGTGAACCAGGAATTGTGCGAGGGGCAGGCGCTCGACCTGCTGCATGGGGCGGCCCTCACCGCCGACCAGAAGATCTATGCCGCGCCGACGCAGGCGTGTGCCGACAGCGACGTGATCGTGATCACCGCCGGCCTGCGGCGCAAGCCCGACGAAAGCCGGCTGGATCTCATCAACCGCAACGTGGCGCTGTTCCGGGGAATCCTGGCCGATTTGAAGAAAACCGGCCTGAAGAAGGACGCGATTGTCTTCGTCGTTTCCAATCCCGTCGACGTCTTGACCTACCTGGCGATCCGCGAGCTCGGTCTGCCCCCCGCGCAGGTGATTGGACTGGGGACCGTACTCGACACCACCCGCCTGCGGAGCATGCTGGCGGCCCGGTTGAACGTGCCACCCACGCAGGTGCAGGTGACGATTTTCGGCGAGCATGGCGACAGCATGGTGCCGATCTGGTCGCAGGCGCAGATTGCCGGTCTGCCCCTCGACAAGTACCCCGGCGTGAACAGCACGCTGGTTGCCGAGGTCGAGAAGAAGACCCGCGGCAGTGGAGCCGAGGTGATCAAGAAGAAGGGGGGAGCGGGCTTCGCAGTGGGGGTCTCGATTGCCGACGTGGTGCACGCGATCGCCCTCGACCAGCACCGCATTCTGCCGGTGTCTTCGCTGCAGAGCGGCGCCTACGGCCTGCGGGACGTGGCGATCTCGGTGCCGACGGTGGTGGGCCGCAAGGGGGTCATCGGCACCATCGAAGTCGAGCTCTGGCCGCGCGAGAAGATCGCGTTGCAGAAGTCGGGTGAGGTGTTGAAGGAGACAATTGCGAAGGTGCTGTAGGCCCGTCGCGGGCAGCCCAGTTTGCAAGTCTGTTCCCAGCCCGGCGGGTCGCTGTGACCCGCCGGGCTGTTGTTTTTTCGGGCTGGGGGGGATGTGCCGGAGGCTCTTGGCCAGCCTTTCGTCCGATCGCGGCAGTTTCCCTCCCACAGATCCACAGACGCCTTGCGGTCGAATCCTTTCGCCTCGGATGCGAGTCTGTGATAGACTCCAGTTCGTGCAGTCTCCCGGAGACCGCGCCGTTCCCTCATGTCGGGGGGGGAACGATGGGTGGCCCCTCTGGAGTGGAAGAGTGATTGTTTCATCGCATTCCAAACCCTGGAAGAGCTGTCACTTCCCGGGAGCGAGCCAGTGCTGTGGCACCTGGTGGCGAGTCCCCTTGGGAACTGCAACGGCTCGACGGTCGTGCTGTCTGCCAGAGCCCGGCATGGGAATCGCGGCTGGCGGCAGCGTCACAGGCAGGGCGACTCCGGTGAAATGGAAACGGCATGACAGGGCGACTGGGCTGTCTTGAGTGCCGCGCGATTTCGTAGTGTGTGCCTCAGGCCGCCTCCCATCCCGGCCGCTGGCGTCGGCGGGAAAGACGACATTCTCGATCTTCCGAAAGATCCTCATGAGTGAATCGACTTCCGCGAATTCCGCAGCCGAACCAGTCAGTCGCCGCCACGACCTCGACGCCCTGCGCGGATGGGCCATGCTGCTGGGCATTGTGCTGCACGCCTCGATGAGTTTCTTTCCCGTCCCCTGGTGGGTGCAGGATCCGCAGCAGAATGGACTGTTTGGCTTGCTGTTTCTGGGAATCCACGGCTTTCGGATGCCGCTGTTTTTCCTGCTCAGCGGTTATTTCACGATGTTGGTCTACCGGCGGAAAGGTCTCTCTTCGCTGTTGAAGCAACGGGCGCTGCGCATCTTGCTCCCCTGCCTGCTGGGTTTGGTCACGGTGCATCCCCTGCTGCACGTCGTAGGAGCCTGGGCGGGCGCGCGCGTGCCGCGGAGGCCCCCGGCCGAGTTGCCCCCCTTGTTCGCGGCCATCCGGTCTGGCGATGCCTCGGCTGTGCAGTCCCAACTGCGGACAGGAATCGATCTCGCCCAGCCCGACCCCGTGTTCCAGATACGGCCTCTGCATTGGGGAGCCCTGGGGGGCAACCCGCAGATCGTGGCCGACCTGGTTGCGGCCAACGCGCCACTCGACCAGGGCGATGGTCAGGGAAACGTCCCCCTCAATGCCGCCGCCTTCGCGGGCCATGCTGCCGTGGTCGAATTCCTGCTCGAACATGGAGCGAATCCGAACGCGGTCAATCAGGAGGGACGGCTGCCGATTGATGTGCTGGAGGCTCCCGTCGAAATGACCGCGGGGATCCTGCAATACCTGGGACTTCCCCCACCCAATCCCGAGGCCCTCGCCGAAGGACGCCGTCGGGCGGGTGAACTGCTGACACCCGTGACGCAACGCAGCTTGGCCACCGCGGTGCCCCGTCCGGCCGGAAACTGGCTCGAGCGGGTTGTCCGTGGTTATTTCCGGGAACTGCGCTCGAAAAAGTTCGAAATCACCTGGCGCGGCCAGCCGTTTCATCTGGTCTCCACCGGTGTGTTCGACCATCTGTGGTTTTTGTGGTTCCTGGTCTGGATGATCGCCGCCTTCGCCCTCGTGGTGTGGTGGCTGCCGGAACGCTCCCGGACCGCAGACAGCGCGGCCCATTCCGGCCGCTGGGCCAATGGACCAATCTGGGGCGCCATCGCGGCCACCGCGATTCCGCAGGCCTTCATGGGGAGCGACGGTCCCTCGCTGGGCCCCGACACGTCGACTGGCTGGCTGGTTCCGCCCCATTTGCTGATGTATTACGGACTCTTCTTCGCCGTCGGCTGCTGGATGTACTCAGCCGACCACCTCAGCCGCTCGTGGACCCGCCACTGGAAGGGCTGGCTGACCCTCTCGCTGGTGGTGTTGTTTCCCGTGGCGGTCGTCTGCCTCGGCTCCAAAACGTGGTCGATCGTGGTCCAGCCGTTGTATGCCTGGCTAATGAGCCTGGGCTGCCTGGGTCTGTTCGAACGCTACCTCGCCCACCCCAGTTCCCGACTGCGCTATCTCTCAGACTCGTCGTATTGGCTCTACATTGCCCACATGCCCGTGGTGGTGGCGCTGCAGTCGGTCGTTTCACGGTGGCCAGGGGGGGCTGTGGTCAAATTCGGTCTCGTAATGCTGGCTGCCATCCCCCTGTTGCTGCTCAGCTATCATCTGCTGGTGCGGCCCACCCCGCTGGGTTGGCTGTTGAACGGGCGAATCGAACGGCGGAACTCCCCACGGCCCCAGCACGCCCCGCCTGCCGCCTGAGGGAAACGTCGGTCCCGCGCCCGCTGCAGTGCATCCTCGCGGCTGCCGTCCTCTTCCGCCACGCGGCTCCCTCAGTGCGCCACGCGGTGCCCGCACCCTTCTGGTCGGTCCCAACATGACAACATCGCCTCGCAGCCGCAGCATCTCGGGCTTTCAACCTGGGCAATCACTGGCCCGGCGGCTGGTTGTGACGGGCATCGTCGTGCTGGTTCTGCTGGCAATCCAGCCGGTACTGGCGACGTCCGGTGGCTTCGCGATGAAGTGGCTCTTCGTCGCCTCGGGGCTCTTCGTGCTGCTGGGGCTGTGTGGCCGGTGGAATCAACCCGCGTTCCGGATCCCGTTTCGGGTCGGGCTTGTCGCGTGTGCGGCGGGAGATCTGCTGGGGCCCCGCAATTTCCAGCTCGGGGTCGGTTGCTTCCTCGCGGCGCATCTCGCGTTTGCCATCGGCTGTCTGGGCCATGGGGTGCAGGTGCGCCGGCTGCTCAGCTGGGGACCGGTGGTTGCCGCGACCAGTTTCGGCCTCGTGGGGCTCTGGCTCTGGCCGCATGTGCCTGAACGCGACCGGCCCCTCATTGTCGTCTACACCGCGGTCATTTCGGCCATGCTGCTGCTGGCGTCGGGTCTGCGGCCGTCGGCCGTCCGTCCGTGGCTGCTGGTGGGAGCGTGGATCTTTTACCTCTCCGACATCTTCGTCGCCCGGTGGCGGTTTGTGGATCCGTCGTCGACCAATGGCCTCGTCTGCTACCCGCTCTACTACCTCGCCTGCACGCTACTGGCCAGCGCGACCGGCAGAGACCTGTCGCCGCCGAATGCCCCAACGCCAGAGGCCGACCCGGTGACAAAATCGCCCTGAAGATGGGGCAGCGTCCGACCGTGGTTCTTCCCCGGCGCTCGACAGAAGTTGGGACCGGCGAACAAATCGATGGATCGGCCGATGTCGTGATGCTTCGACGCAGTCCTTCGAATGTGCCGCAACGAAGCCGATTGATTGGGGCCCCAGTTCTGAGCGAATTCCTGGAGTTCTGCTGCCCGGCGGAATTCCCTCCTTCATCCCACGCAGAGACATTACCGGCTCCATCGCGCACCGGCGTTGCTCGAGTCCGTTCCCTGAAGGGGAACTCTTCGATAGCCCAGGGTTCGCCGCGCAGCGGCTACCCTGGGTAGGGGGCATCCCGATGGTGCCTGAACTCTGAAGGAGTTCGCTTCACGCATCGATAGCGCAAAGCCGATTGATTCCCGGTTACCGCGACGGATTCGGCGGGTCGAATTTGGCCCGCGGTTCATCCCGACGGAACGCTGGAAGCCATCCCCTGCAGGGATGATTCGAGCCCGGGACCCCCAACCCAGGGTAGCCGCTGCGCGGCGAACCCTGGGCTATGAAAGAATGTCCCTTCAGGACATGGCTGGGATCGAGGCTGTGTTCAGGAGGATGGCGGAAAGCCTGTTATGGCGAACGGGGCGCTTGAGGCCCCGCTGCGGTTGAATTGATCGGCAGCTGTCGTGCGCTTGAGACAACTCACACAGAATGTTCCCTAAGACTTGAATAGAGGCAATTTGTTTCGGCACGACCCCTCACGTTCCACAAAACGTGCGATAGCCGCAGGCTCCCGGCGGGGGGGGATTGCGATAGGGGCCATGCAGATCGCTGGGGGTGAAGGGATCGGCCAACGCCGCCAGCAGTCGGTGGGTCGGACCGAGATCACCGTTGGAAACCGCTGCCGTCAGCGCCTCTTCCACCCGTTCATTCCGGGGGATGATCTGCGGATTGGCCTGTCTCAGGCGGGACTGCGCCTGCTGCCGGTCGCTTCCTTCCCGCGCGAGGCGATCGGTCCACTTCGGCAGCCACCCCTGCAGGGCTGAGTGCTGCCCCCACGCAGGATCCCAGCGCTCGGAGTCGGCCAGCCCGGCGAAGGTGTTGGTGAAGTCGGCCTGGGCGGCCTGCATCGCGTCGAGCAGTTCCTGCACCAGGGCCACATCCCCCTCCTCGGTGGTCTCCAGCCCCAGCTTCCGGCGAAACCCCGCCTGCAGCGCCTGTTCGAATTGCGGCGCGTATTGCCGCAGTGCGTCGGTCGCCAGCTCAATCGCCCGCTCCTGAACGGGGTCCAGCAGGGGCAGCAGCGTCTCGGCAAACCGGGTCAGATTCCACAGGCCAATCGACGGCTGGTTGCCGTAGGCGTACCGACCGCCATGATCAATCGAGCTGAAGACCGTCGCGGGGTCGTAGCGGTCGAGGAAGGCGCACGGACCGTAATCGATGGTCTCTCCCGAGAGGGCCATGTTGTCGGTGTTCATCACGCCGTGCACAAAACCC
>CAIOTJ010000563.1 GCA_903861195.1 uncultured Planctomycetaceae bacterium
CACAATGCCGCCTGAAACCTGTCGGGGTTCGGTCGACGCGTGGATCTCGGACACCGGCCTCGCCGTCGGTCTGCGGACAATGGAAAAGCACATCGAAACGGATCTGTGACTCCTCGTCCCGGCCCCCGTCAAGCCAGCCCCTTCAGGGCTGAGACGATACGAGCGCCAGTCACCCAGGGTAGCCGCTGCGCGTCAACCCTGGGCTATGTAAGAATGTCCCTTCAGGACATGGCTCGGATGGATATTGCTGGGCTGAGGGAAGTCACCTCTACGAGGTAGGCGGTGGGTTCGCGGGGGGTGTTTGGCTACGGCGACGGTTTTTGGAATGTTTCTGATCGGTCCCGAATCACGAATGCCGCAGCGCTCAATCATTCTCCGCAGGGGATACTTCTCTCAGCCCGGGGTTCCTTGCCGATCGATGTCTTTCGGCTGCCCATCGGATCGGGTGCTTGCGGACGACGGGCCAGCGGAGCGGACAGGGAGGTCAGCGCTTGTGCGACCGGGTTCCTGGACCTGCTCGCGCGGAGTCCTGGGCTGGATTTCTTGTGGAGATTCCGATCCAGTCTGGTGTGCTGCCGTCAGCTGGGTGGCCTTGGGTTGCACTCGCAGAGCGACTCGCACAGAGCCTGATCCCTCGCCAAAAAGGACCACAGACGCCGGCTTGCGGGAGCGGAATTGCTGCCGGGCACTATACGTCGGCGAAGTCTTCGGGGTTGGTGGCGACTGGCTTCCAGACTGGGCCGCCGCGGTCGGCCGATTCGAGACGCTCGAGCGACTGCGAGCAGAGTTCCTTGTCGGTCTCGGGCTTGTTCTCGGTGGAAGCGGCGACCCATTGGGCGGCCCGATCGGCGGGGAGTACTCCCTTTTGGACCAGACCCACCAACAAAACCAACAGGTGCTTGCAGAGACTGCCCCGCAGGCCGTTGCAGGTCGCGAGATTGCTCGAGCAGCAGCCGTAGGCACCGTCGTCGGAGAGGTGGCAGCAAAACGCCAGGTCGGGATCGTCCGGAGCCCGCACCACCCCCGACACCGAACTCTGCGACAGGTCGAAGAACAATTCCAGGGGGGTCGCCTGCAGCAGGTCGAGCGCCTTGTCGAGCTTGCCGACACTGACATGCTCTTCCAACTGGTCCAGGAACCCTGCCAAATCACCGGTCTCCTCGGCACCACTCCCGACCTCTTCTTCTTCTTCGTCGAGGTCGTCGCCTGCGTCCAGCGAGCTGACAGGAGGTTCGGGAGGAGGAGGAGGGGGTTCGGGCAGAGGCGAGGGGCCGGAACCGGCCCAGACCATGTTCCAGGTCAAGGCGAAGCCCTTCGGCCACTTGGTCTGCTCGTCGATCTTCGATCCGCGAAACACCGTATCGTGCAGATTGGCGGTGGAGAAATCGGCCCCGCGCAGATCGCAGTTCTCCAAAACGGCGTCGGAGAGATTGGCCCCCCGCAAGTTGGCATCGTTGAGGAATGCACAGTGCAGACTGGTTTGCACCAGCGAGGAGTCGATCAGGGAGGCGGCGCGCAGCTGGGTTCCCCAGCCGGTGGCGCGGTCGAGACGGGCACTCTTGAGCTGGGCGCGATTCAGGATCGAGTAGCTGAGGTCAGCCCCCGAGAGGTTGGCCTTGGCCAGCTTGGTTCCCATCAATTCCCGGTCACGCAGGTTGATTCCCTGCCAATCGATCCCGTTGAACTCCTGGCTGGAAAGGCCTTCGACGAGGTCGCGCTCATCATCGGCGGCGTCATTCCACCGGGCGATCGCCGTACCACCCGACTTGAGTGCCGCCAGCAATTGCTCACGCAATTCGGACGGGGTGGGAGGCTGGACCACGGGCTTTGGGGGAGGGGGTGGGGGGGGAGCAGCGGAGGCCGGCATCGGCAGCAGGTCTTCGGGAGGAGCGACTCCCAGGACGCCGCAGATCGCTTGGACGACCGCACCCTTGGGTAACCGGTTCCCCGAAGGACCACGACCGGAACGGACCTCAACATCCTCGGCAAGGAACTCCCACTCGCGGAATCGCCGGACGACCGTCAGCAGGGGGATGCGGAGGTCGGACGAGCGGAGCAGCTTCGAACGGATTTCGCCCGTGACGGGATTGGGCTGTTCCCAGGCGACGCGGACGTGCTTGGGCGACGTGGTGACGGCGACGATGGTGCGCTGTCCGCTGCGGCGGAAGGGCAGGGTGAATTCCACGCGCGAGATCTTGGAAGTGGCTTCGCGGAGTTCGTCGAGGTGGCGGTTGACCTGGCTGCCCGTGTCGACGTCGGACGAGGCGAGATCGGCCGACTTGGAAATCTCGTTTTGGTCGAGGTCGGCGAGCTGGAAGCTGGCCCCGGCCAGGCGCGCCCCCTTCCAGACCACGCCATTGAGGTTGGCGCCGTTGAAGTCGCAGTCGCGCAGATCGCAGTTGGTGAAATCGGCCGAGTCGAGATTGGCCCCGCAGAAGACCGAACCACGCAGGTTCGACTTGGTGAACAGGCCCCGGGTCAGCCGGGCACCGGAGAAGTCGAGCCCGGTTCCGTCGACGCCAGAAAGGTCGGCTTCGGAGAGTTCGGACTGAGAGAAGTCGGCATCGGTGAGAGTGGTCTTTCGGAAGGAGACATTCGCCCCAAACGCCGAGCAAAACTCACTGCCCGAGAGGTCGGAAGAGGTGAAGTCGGCCTGATCGATATCGCACGAACTGAAGTCGCAGCCCTGGGCGACGCCCTTCTTCAACGACCCTTCGATAAATTCGCAATCGCCCGAGAAATGACATTTCGAAAGAGTGGCTCCATCCAGGTTGACGCCCGACATGGCCGAGAACCAGACATTGGTGAGCCGCGCTTCGCGGAGATCACTGTCGGTGAGGTCGAGGGCCTCGAGATCATAGGTGACCCCAGCGACTTCAAGCTGGAATCCGCGGAGGTCGACCTCGGAGAGATCGTAGGGCTCACTGACCGGAATCTGCAGCAACTCGAGGGCGAGGCTGAGCGATTCGGGACTCCCCTTGAGGAGTTCGAGCATCTCTTCCGGAGTCGGGACCTGACTCTCGAGAAACTCGGCCGAGGAAAGGATCTGAATATCGGACCGATCCTCGGCGTTGAGGTTCTCGGCCCGCTCGCGGTCTTCGTCGGACCCGGCGGCTCCGATGATCAGATAAGTCAGCTCGGGGTCGACCTCGTCGAGCAGGTCTCCCCCGCGGAGGCGAACCAGCTTGCTGATCAGCGCACCTGCCGGACTGTTCCGGCTGTTCCCGGCCAGGCAGACAGTCTGGCCAGTGAGAGTGTGTTCAAGAACGGGCGGGGCGGGCTTGGTGGGGGTAACGCGTCTCTTCGCCATGGCAACTTCCAAATCGAACAGCGTCTGGATTGAACCTGACCTGAGGCCGGCCGAACAATCGCGGCAATTGCTGGCGCACAGATCGGATGGAGAAGCTCAATCCCGGCAGAGGCCACCCAGGGCGCTCTGAAAAGTTCATCCCTCGCGAGGATTCAAAGAGTGTAGCAGGTGCCGAAATGAATGCGTAGTCAATCCCGGCAGAAACTCAGTGAGCCACACAGGGGTGAGCCGGGCCAGTCCCTCGGCGGTGAATCAGCCAATGAGAGGCTTGGAAGAGGCTTGGAAGAGGCTCTCCGGGCTCGCGACCGAAGCGGTTCGGGAGGGCTACCCGGGACAGGGGGCCGGGACAGGGGGCCAGCCTACCGGCCGGTGCCCGTGGTGGGCCCGGCGGGCGTTCCGTTATTTAGAAAACTGACCGATCGAAGTGAAAAATCCAATCGGGCAAAGTCTGCCAGTGAGGAGTTTCTGCCGGCCGCTGGGGAGCCACCCAGAAGGATCTCCAGGTGGACTGCCGCAGCCTGGTCCCCGGCCGGCGACTTCCGGGTGCCGATGGAAAGGGCCCCCCGTCTGAGCACGACGGTGAGAAGAACGATCAGGGAGCGGAGACTACTGGAGGGTCGAGAGATAGTCCAGCAGATCGGCCACCTGTTCGGGGGTCATGTCTTTGAGCAACAGCTCGGGCATGATCGACTTCTGGAGCGGCGTGACATTCTCGATCTCGGCGGCTGGAATGCGGTGCTCTTTGTTCTCCACATCGCGCAAGACGATTTCCTCGGCCGTGCGGCTGGCCAACAGGCCGCTGTGGACCTTGCCCGCCTTGGTTTCGACGACGTAGGTGAGGTACTTGGGCTCGATGGCCCGGGAGGGATCAAGAATGTTTTCGAGGATTTGGGCCTTGGTGTATTTCTTGCCGATCCGGGTCAGTTCGGGACCCAATTCCACCCCCAGGTCGCCAATGCGATGGCAGTTCCGACAGAGGATTGTGGCTGACTTGTGGAACAGGTCCCGACCGCGGGTCGCGTCTCCCTTCAGCTTGAGCAGTTCGTCGACCTGGACGACATCGCCCAGGCGGCGGGTGCGCTGTTCCTCGGGGAGCAGGGATTCGAACAGGTCGCGGGTGACGGCGTCGGGGTGCTGTTGGGAGAACGTCAGGATCTCGCCCCGGGTTCCCGCCGAGACATCCCCGGCGATCAGCGCTCGGTAAAGTAAAAAGGCCCGGGTGGGATTGGCGAGCAGCTCGGCGATGACCTTGGGGCGCTCGGCGAGGCGGGAGCTCTTGGCTGCGGACACCTGCTCTTCCAGTTTTTGCCGCGCCTCGGCGATGTCGGGATCCGTGGCGGCGGGGCGGCCGGCCTGCTCGGCGATTTGCCGGGCGATTTGCCGCAGACGGAAGGGGAGTTCGCGCCGCTCGCGGGCCGTGGCCCGGGATTCATCGAGGCTGATCAGGCGGTCCAAGGTGGCGTGGTCAGCCGAGCGTGGGGGCAACTGGCGGATCCAGTCGTGAATCAACTGAACGCCGTCGGGATCGATCGTCTGCGCACCCAGGTGCGGCATGTGTCCGGGGCCGAGTTTCGCCATGCGGAAGAGCAGGGTGGAACGGTAGGGATCGGCGGGGGCGATGATCTGGGCGTCGGGGAGGCCAAAGGTTCCCTGGGCGGGCTTCTGGGCCAAAGTTCGAGTTTCGGACAGAGGCAGGTCCTGCAACAGGTGGACGTAGGCCGAGCCTCCGCCGCCATTGCGATGGCAGTGGGCGCAGTTGACATGCAGGTAGATGCGGGCCCGTTGGTTGAGGTCTTCGGAGCGGTCGTAGGGATTGGCGAAGCGGGGAAATTCTTCCGGATCTTTGGGGCCAATGGAACGGGGTGGATCCTGGGAGGGATTGGCTCCGGGGGCGACATTTTGGAGCAGTCCCATCTGCTGGAGCCGGGTGAGTTGATTGACGCGGGTTCCGTGGTCATCAACAACCGGGCGGTTGAGCTGCGGCAGGTTAAAGGCCAGCAGGTACTCGGGCCAGGGGTTGTGGCAGCGGAGGCAGTCGGTCCGGGAGGGGAACCGCCAGGTTTGCTGGCGTTGTCCGCCGGGGGCCTGGGGATCGGTGAGAGAGAGGGTGCGAGAGGCCCCCTGCGCGTCGACCAGCTCGGCGTCGGTCTGGTCGTTATTCCAGGCGTAGGAATAACCGCGCCAATCGCGGCCGTCGAAGTGCAGCAACTGAGTTTCGATGCGCCGTCGGCTGGCAGCGACACCCGGTTCGAGTTCGAGCGAGAGTGTCTTGGCGACGACCGAGTCGGGGGGATAGACCGCCGTGCGGCTGAACATCGAGGCGGGGATCGGCTGGGGGGCGGAATACAACTGGATCGGGGCAGACCCGGGGATGGCGACGAAGCGTTCGGCCGAGGCACCATCGGTCCAGCGGGGGGCGTTGATCAGGAACGGAACGACCCCGGGCTGGAGCTGATGCTGGGGGGTCGACGCGAACAGCCCGGTCTCGGAGAGTTTTCGCGGGAAGGGGGCATCTTGAGACTGCTTCTCGGTGCGGGTGAGTTCGTGGATCGTGCCCGAGTCGTAGTCGAGCAGATAGAGTTCGCCGACGTTGTCTTCCGAGAAATCGACGACGCGGACGGTCGGTTCACAGATCTCCCGTTTTTGGAAGGGGTTGTCTCCGGTTTGGGTGACGGCCCAGATGCGGCGTGATTCCCAGTCTCCGAAGATGTATTGGCCGGTGAGTTCGGGGAACTTGTGTCCGCGGTACACGAATCCTCCGGTGACCGAGGCCCCTTCGGTGTGGGGGATGGCGACGGTGGGGGGGACAATCTGCGTGGGACCCGACTGCCGTTCGGGATGCACGAGCTGCGGACCCTCCTTCACACTCCAGCCGAAGTTGTCGGCCTTGTGAACCTTGTAGACGAGTTCCCAGAGCTCCCAGCCGACGTCGCCCACCCAGAGGTCGCCCGCGGCGCGATCGAAGCTCATCTTCCAGGGGTTGCGAAGACCGTAGGCCCAGATTTCACCCCGGGCGTTGGGGAGGTCGACGAACGGATTGTCGGCGGGGATCGAATACGGGCGGGAACCCTCGGGGCGATCGACGTTGATGCGGAGGATGGACGAGAGCAGGTTGGAGACATCCTGCCCGGCGTTGAGCGGGTCGGGGGGAAAGGCGGGACCGCCGTCGCCACTGGAGATGTAGAGACAGCCGTCGGGGCCAAACTTGAGGCAGCCGCCGTTGTGTCCTCCCTGCAGCCACGTGACGAGAAGTTCTTCGCTGGCAGGGTCAGCGACCGGGGGCTCGGTGCGGGAGACCTTCAGTCGGACGACGCGGGTGCCATCGGGGGTTTGTTCTGTCCCCTGATTCTTGCGGCGGACGACATAGCAGACAAAGCATTCGCGGTTCTGGGCAAACTGGGGATGGAAGGTCAGTCCGTAGAGGGCTTCGAACTCGAGGTTTCCGCCCGAAGTGGCATTGAGCTGTGCGCACAATTGGGTGGTGTCGAGAAAGAGTTCGGGCTCGGCGGTGTCGCGAGGGGAGCCAAGTGAGAAGATCTTGCCCGATTGCTCACCCACGAACATGCGGTCGGTGCCGGGGGCGTTGGTCAGAACGGTGGGGTTCTTGAACTGAGCTTTTGGATAGATCCGCGGGGAGCGGAAGGGGAGGGGGCCTTCCGGGGTGCCGCGGACATGGGGGGTGGTCCAGGGAAGCCGGGGGGAGGCCGGCTCTGCAGCGTCGGACAGATTGGTCAACGCCGTGAGGCTGACAACGAGTCCGAAGAGAGACGCCAAACAAAGGGGGCGGAGCGCGGACATGAGCGAAGCCATTGAGGGGGGACCAGGAACGTGTTCACTCCCGGGGCGAGTATAGTGAGGCCTGTTGGCGGTGTCAGGAGAAATGGGGCGAGGTGGGGATTTCGGGGGGGGGGCTGCCCGCAACAGGAACCGCAGAGGGGGGCCGGGAGACAACCGGCCCCGGCGGGTGAACGCCGGGGGAAGTCCCGACGGCAATGACTTCCCGGGGGAGACGCGGCGGGGGAGGCGCGGCGGGGGGGGGAGGGGGGGCCGGCGGGATCCCGCTGGAGGGAGGTCAGCCGGTGTTCTTCAGTCCCGAGGCGATGCCACTGATGCTTTCGAGCACCCCCGTGAGGTAGTCGGCCTGGGGTTCGGCCCCCTGGCGGAGCCGTTCGAGCAACACCAGCTGCACGAAACTGAGGGGATCGACGTAGGGGTTTCGCTGTTGAATGGATCGTTGCAGCACGGGCATTGATTCGAGCAGTTCGGTCTGACCGGTCATCTGCAGCACGGCCCGAACCGTGTGGGCGTATTCATCGGCGATGCGTCCGTGGATCTGGTTGGCGACTTCCGGCGAGGCGACGAGATCGGCATAGAGGCGGGCGATGGTGAGGTCGGCTTTGGCAAGGATCATCTGGGCGTTGTCGATGAGGGTGCGCCAGAAGGGCCAGTGGGCGTACATTTCGCGGAGGAGCGCTTCGTCGGACGGGTGTCGGGCGAGATGCTGCTGGATGGCGCTGCCGAGGCCGTACCAACCGGGCAGGGTGTGGCGGCTCTGCATCCAGCTGAAGACCCAGGGGATGGCCCGCAGGTCGTCGATGCCGGCGGTGCGGCTGGCGCTGCGTTTGGCTGGTCGGGAGGCGATCTTGAGTTTCCCAATCTCGGCGATGGGGGTTGCCTGCTCGAAGTAATCGAGGAACTCGGGGGTCTCGTAGACGAGGTCGCGGTAATGCTGGCGGGCGAGTTCGGCGAGGGTCCCGACGAGACGTTCCCATTCGGGACGGGGGCGGGGGCTTTCGGTGGCCGAACTGTTGCGGAGGACCGCGTTGATGATCTGCTCGAGGTGCCGCTCGGCAATCCCCGGACAGCCGTAACGGTCGGCGATGACTTCTCCCTGCTCGGTGAACCGCATGCAGCCGTCGGCGAGGCCGGAAGGCTGCGCGAGAATGGCGCGATTGGCGGGTCCACCGCCGCGGCCGACGGCCCCGCCGCGGCCATGGAAGATGCGGATCGCGATTCCCGAGCGGCGCTGGACTTCGGCCAGTTCCCGCTGGGAACAATACAGAGCCCAGTTCGACTGCAGGAAACCCGACTCCTTGTTGCTGTCGCTGTAGCCGATCATCACCTCCTGCAGGCCGCCGCGCAGCTCGATGTGCCGCCGGTAGATGGGAAGGGCCAGCAGTCGCTCGATGATGGGGGCCGCGGAGCGGAGCGGATTGAGCGCCTCGAACAGCGGGACGACATGAATACGGCTGACCGACTCGGACGGGCGGAACAGCCGGGCCTCCTTGGCCAGCAGCAGGACCTCCAGCACATCGGACGGCTGGGTCGCGCCACTGATGACGTAGTTCTCGATGGATTCGGCACACTGCTGTTCGAGCAGGGCCGAAACGGTGCGGAAGGTCTGGATGACCTCACAGGTCGCGCTGGAGAACGCGAGGTGTGTGGGAACGAGGGGGCGTGGAGATTCCAGTTCTCGAGCCAACAGTTCGAGGCGGGCCTCGGGAGTGAGCTCGGCGTAGCAGGGGGTGACTTGAGCGGCGCGGAGGATCTCGTCGACCGCCTGGGTATGCCGTTGGGCATGCTGCCGGATGTCGAGCGAAAACATGTGCAGGCCGAACACTTCGACCAGACGGATGAGGTCTTCGAGTTCGTTCGCGGCGGCCTGTCGCACTCCCGCGAGGCGCAGATCGTCCTGCATCGCCCGCAGGTCGTGCAGGAATTCGGCCCGCGCGCGATAGACCCTGGCGGGAGGTTCGCGGGGATCGGCCGACCAGTACAGCCGGAGCTGTTGGACCCAGTCGCGGGTCGCTTTGAGCCTGGCGGCCATGGCCCGGCAGACGGCGCGGTAGGGTTCGTTCTGGGTGCGGCCGAGGGACTCGGGAACCAGTTCCTCGCAGCGTTCCAGCAACCGGCGGAAATTCTGACCCTGGGTTGTGAGGTCGCGCGAGAGGGACAGAATGCGGGTCAGCTCCTCGAGGCGGGGGATATAGGCGTCGAGAATGCGGCACTGCAGGATGCGGACCGCCTCGAGGGTGCAGTCGGCGGTGACGAAGGGATTGCCGTCGCGGTCGCCCCCGATCCAGCTGCCGAAATCGAGAATGGCCGGGGGGCGACTGAGCCCGGGATAGACCTCCTGCAGGGCCTCGGCGAGAGTTCGATAGAGTCGGGGAACGACCTCCATGAGAGGGGGCAGGATGGCGGTGCCGTGGCGGACCTCGTCGAGCACGGTCGGACGTTCGGTGCGGACGAGATTGGTGAGCCAGAGCGTTTCGATCTCGGACTCGAGGTGTTGCTCGGTCGCGTGCCGGTCGCGAGCCGAAAGCTGTTCGGTATCGAGGCGGGCGAGGTAGGCCGAGATGGTGTCGAGTTTTTCGAGGATGCTGCGCCGGCGGGCTTCACTGGGGTGGGCGGTGAAGACCGGGACGATGCGCAGATGTCGCAGGAGGTGGGAGATCTCGGCGGGACCGACCTGGCCCGATTGGAGTTGTCTTAGGGCGGCCTCGATGCCATCGGAAGCGGGGGTCGGGGCGGCGAGAGAGTGCATCCGCAGGGCCCGCAGCCGGGCCTGCTGCTCCGCGAGGTTGATGAGGTCGAAATAGATGCTGAACGCGCGGTTGAGCTTGCGCAGCGTGGGGAGGGGCAGAGGCTTGAGCCGGTCGCGGAGGGCGCGGGCGGCCGTCAGTGAGGGCAGCTCGCGCAGCTGCTTGGTTCCCGCGCGGATCTCTTCGATCAGATCAAAAACCTCCTGACCTTCGAGGCTCCGGATGACTGCCCCCAGCATCCCTCCCAGGCGGCGAATGTCTTGACTGAGAGCCCGGCGGACAAGTTCTTCGCGGGACGTTGCGGGGGGAGATGTTTCGGCTGGCATCGGGGCGGGTGGAAGTTTCTGGGGCTGATGACCGGCAAGAGCCCAGGAGGGGGCGCTCCCCCGGAGGCAACGGAAGTGATTTCAAGGCTGGAGCGCGAGGACGATAATAGAACCAGCCCGAGTCGAAGGAAACGCCGGAGCCGGAAACATTGGGCTCGGCCCCGGAATTTGTTCGAGGACAGCCATCGGGAAGGGGGGCCAAGAGCGGTTGTGAGATCTCGACACCAGCGTTAAACCGGGCGATTCAATTGACTTTTTCCGAGGAAAAAGGGATTTTTGCAATGGGTGGTGTTGCTGCTGTCTGAAGAGGAAAAGTGATGTCGAGCGTGATGGACCTGATTCGACAGGTGGCCGAGATACCGTCGTTCAGTTCGCTGGAAGACCGGTTGCACCCCTGGATTTATCTCCAGTTGGCAAGCCTGCCCGGAGTGACGGTTGAACGTATTCCCGAACACAACCTGTTGATTTCGGTCCCGGGAGATTCGCGGTTGGCTCCCATCGCTCTGGCCGCTCATCTCGACAAGATCGATCATTGGGGAACGTCTCCCGAGCGGCTCCCCTGGCAGCAAGAACCGGACCGCCTGGTGGGTCAAATGGACGATGCCGTGGGGGTGGGGATCTGCCTCGCTTTGGCGCGCTGGGGGGCCGGGGCGGTCGGCCTGCCGCCACTTTTCGTTTTGCTCTCTGAAATGGAGGAGAGCTATGGCCTGACGCACCACCCCGAGCGACTCGTGGCCGGGGGGACGGGAAGGCAATGCGGGCAGGGGGCTGTGAGGCTGTCGCGGCATCTCAAAGAGACGGGGCGGATACCCGGGCTTGTCGTGACGATCGATACCACCCCACTGTTCCAGGGAGAGCCCGGTGTGGCTTTGTATGCCGCCCCGTGGGAGGAAGAGCCGTTTTCACCGGGGGCCGGGCTGCTGCGGGGGACGGCCGAAGTCTGTGAGCTGCTGCAGTCACTCGACGGCGGGTTGCGGATTGCCAATAACGGCAATGACTACGCGACCTATGGCCTGGAGTTCAATCGCAATTCGCTCTGCGCCATTCCTTCGATCGCACTCGAGCCGGCGATCTCGCCCTATCATTGCGCGGGTGAGTCGGTCTTCCTGCAGGACATCGAACGGGTCGAGCGATTGACTCAGGGGCTGGTGGCAAGCTGGACACGCACCGGGCACTGGCGCCTGTAGCGCCCCTCTGGCAGCCACCATTACCGGGACACGTGAGGCACGGCGGAGTCTGGTCCGCCGTGCCGCGTCGTGAGCCCAGTGGTCGGGCGAAAGAGCCGGGGGGGGTCAGTCGCGGTGATAACCGAGCGAGCGGACCACTTCGAGCACTTCGCTCCAGGTGGGAAAGTTGCGGCCAGACTTGCGGCGGTAGAGGTTCATGGCATTCATGAATTCGACCTCATCAGCCGTGTAATCGCGTTCGCAGGTGGTGGGGTCAATCTGGCGACGACGCTCGACCGTTTCGCCGTCTTCCTCCCGCTCTTCCATCTTGGCTTGCCGGTCCGCGGTGGGATGGGGGGGATCGGCCAACAGGGTTTGAGGACGGCTTTTGAGTACCTTCCGCCCTGGAACCGGAGGACGGGGAGAGGTCGCGAGTGCAACGACAGATTCGGCCTGATTGGCGGGAGTCGTCATGAGGAGGAACATCCAGGTGCGTGGGAATGGGTCAGGGAATTCGCGGGAAATCTCCGGCGTTGCGAGTTGGTATCGGGAACGAAATCAGGCAAACTTGCGTGACTGCGAAGGATGTACGGTCGCGCGAAAAAAACCTGAAGTTGGGGTGTTGCTGGACGTGCGGACGGATGGGATTGTGCCGGGGGGCCAAGTCGTGGGAGCTCCGCCCGTGTCAGGGGGCCCCCGCAACCGGGATCGCAGGTTGCGTCTCAAAATCGGCCATTGGTCGGGAAGAGTTCGAGAGCCATGCGGCGAGGGTTTTCACCGCCGGAATTTCAAGCAGGTTGGCTGCTGTGGTGGCGTCCTGCGAATTGCGGAGAGGAGCCGTCGCCCGCCGCGGTTGGATCCGGAAGGGCTGGAAGCGTGTTTGGGAAATTGCGGCG
>CAIOTJ010000564.1 GCA_903861195.1 uncultured Planctomycetaceae bacterium
CCCGGGCCATGCAATCAATGAGGGACGCATGCAGGCTCTGGGCCCGTCGAGTGATTTGTTGACAGTGCGCCAACCGGCTGAGTGTATGACCGACGTTGGCCGTCGTCTGGCCCAAAAACGTGTGGGGCCGCTGCAGGTCGAGGACCGTGGTGGTGAGGTTGCGCAAGACGGGCCAGGGGGTCTCCCGATCGTTCCATTGCGCTCTCATGGTGCCGTATCCCAACAGGCCTCGAACTCACGCAGAAAATCGGCCAGACAGTCGACCGCCGCCAAAGTCACTCCATTGTACAGCGAGAGCCGCACTCCCCCCACCGAGCGGTGTCCCTCCAGCCCGCTGAATCCGGCGGCCTGTGCGTCCCGCAGAAATTGTGATTCGAGCTCGGGAGTGGGGAGACGCATGGCCAGATTCCTCAATGACCGTGCGGTGGGAGCGGCATGCAGACGCCAGAACTCGGGACGATTGTCGAACACGCTGGCAAGCCGTTGGGATTTCTGCTGGTGAATCCAAAGACGCGGTTCATGGCCCCCCGACGGAACGGCCAAGACTCTACCCGATTGGAACACCGGTGCACAGAAAGCGACAGTCTTGACGGGGCGGATCGATTCAGGGTTACCTCACGACCTCGAAACCGACAATCCGGGATGCTGGTCGCCATGGCCCCCTCCAAGACCAGCACGGCCTCAGTCGCCATCTCCCCGTCTCGACTGCTCTCTTGCTCGACCTGCCGGGTTTCAAACCTTGCGCCGGGCCAACAGCCACTTCCACATTTCGATATTCGAAGTGAAGGTGGGAGCTCCCACCAGCAGGTTGGTGAACTGCGAATTGCCGTTGGCCAGCAGCTCGGTGAACGCCTCCTGCTGCGATTGCAGATAGGCGGTCTGTTTCTGCAGGTTCGCCAGGAACAGGGTCCGTCCGAGACGATTCCGCAGGGCGATCCACGACTGCTTCTCGGCCGCCGACATGCGGTGCCCCGGATCGATCATCAGCCGCCACATCCCTTCCACATACCGCTCGTCGGCGGTGCCGGTGGTCGTGAGGGTCTGCACGTACTGGGAGACCGGGGTGCTCGTCAGGAACCGCTGCTGCATCAGCAGGGGATCCTTGATCGCCCGGTATTGGGCCAGCCACGACGTCAGTTCGGTCGACGTACCCGCCCGCCCGACGAAGGTCTGGAACCACGCGCTCAACTGGACGGTGCGTCCCTCGTCCGAATTGAACAGGAAGTTGACCAGCGCCAGCTTGAGGGTCGGATCGTTGGGATTCTTGTTGATCGACGCCGTCCACTTCGACAGCTCGGCGGGGGTCGCCAGCCGCTGGACCAACTGCAGGTACGTCGCCTGCACATACCGCTGCGTCGGAGCCAGCCCGGCCAGCAGCGCCTCGACATTCACTCCCATCAGCACCGGGGTGCCGTTGAGCGAAGGGGTGTTCTGCGGGACCAGCGTCTGCATCTGCGAATGCTGGACCTGCGAGGTGAGTGACTGCACAACCCCCGCCTTGACCCACAGCGGGCGGCCCGCTCCGTCGTAGGTGAGGCGATTGCTGCCGAGACCACCGGCAAGCAGCACCTGCGCACTCGATTCTGCCAGGAAGGTCAGGCGGAACTGGTCATCGCCGCCGTTGCCCCGGACCTCGACGTTGCGGAGTTGCTGGAGTCCCTGGATGGTGACTGTGTCGGCGAAGTTGCCCAGGTCCAGCAGGACCGACTCGATCGAGGTGTGGGCGTAACTCGCGAGAGCGTTTGCGAGGGCGGCATCCGAAATCGTGAACAATTGACCGGCCTTCGCATCACGATGGTTGATGACCAACCGGTCGCTGCCGGTAGTC
>CAIOTJ010000565.1 GCA_903861195.1 uncultured Planctomycetaceae bacterium
CGAAACGTTACGATTTTCGCAGTCCAATGGATTCAGGCGAGGGTCGTAAGAACCGGCATTGGGCCCCGTGCCGCCATCGATCGCGACTTGATACCGAAAAAACTGAGCGTGTCGATCCCCACGGGAACCGACACGCTCAACTCAAATCCACAACAGGGCAGAACGCGAATTTACTTGGCGGCGGCCAAAGCGACGTCGTAGTTCGGCTCGGTGGCGATTTCGGGCACATATTCGACGTGGGCCAGGCGGCCGTCGGCCCCCACCACGAAAATGGCGCGGGCGAGGCAGCGATCGAGAACGCCACCCTTGATCAGCACGCCGAAGTCTTCACCGAACTTGCTGCAGCGGTGGGCGCTGAGGCAGGTGACGTTCGCGACATCTTCGGCACCGCACCAGCGCTTCTGACCGAAAGGGAGGTCCATGCTCACCGCCAGGACCTGCAGGCCGGGGTTGGCCTTGACCTTGTCGTTGAAGAGCTTGGTTTCCTTGTGACAGACCGGGGTGTCGAGCGAAGGAATGGTGGTGATGATGTAGGGCTTGCCGGCGAACTTGGCCTGGGTGGCGTCCTGCAGGTCGGCTCCCTGCAAAGTGAACGCGGGGACGGGGTCGCCCGCCTTGAGCTGGGGGCCCGCCAAATCGATTGGGTTCCCCTTGAGAGTCGCAGCACCCTTCCGAACGTCAGCCATCGAGGTCTTCCCTTCCAGAGTCAATGAGGACAGAATCAAGTCGTGGTCCAAGTATGGGAGTCGACCGACAGCCTTTCAAGCCTCGCCGTTCGCATGAGTCTCTTCGGATACGATTTTGATGTGGTTGTGGTGGGAGCCGGGCATGCCGGCGTCGAAGCCGCCCTCGCCGCTGCGCGCCTCGGGGCCCGCACCGCCCTGCTGACCATGAGTTGCGACATGGTGGCCGCGATGAGCTGCAATCCCGCCATCGGGGGGGTGGCCAAAGGGCAGATGGTGCGCGAAATCGACGCCCTGGGGGGCGAGATGGGACGGGCCATCGATGCCACGGGAATCCAGTTCCGCATGCTCAATCGGACCAAGGGTCCGGCCATGCACAGCCCCCGGGCCCAGGCCGACAAAAAGGCGTATCAGTTCTGGCTGAAGCAGCGGGTGGAAGCGCAGCCTGGGCTCACGCTGCGGCAGGAGGTGGTCGAGTCGCTGTGGGTGGAGCAGGGACGCATCCAGGGGGTCCAGGTGCGGGGAGACGCGGTCTATCGCTGCCGGGCGGTCGTGCTGACCACCGGGACGTTTTTGCAGGCGGTCATGCACACCGGCGAGGCCAAATCAACGGGTGGGCGGGCGGGGGAGGGAACCACCCAGGGGCTGTCACACACCCTCGCCGGGCTGGGCTTTGAACTGCGCCGCTTTAAAACAGGAACGCCCGCCCGGCTCAACGGCCGCACCATCGACTTCACGCAGTTGGAACCCCAGCCCGGCGACGAACAACCGCAACCGTTCTCGTTCCTGACCACGCACCTCAGTCAGCCGCAGATCGACTGCTTTCTCACCGAGACGACCCCGGCGGTCCATGAGGTGATCCGGGCCAACCTGCACCGGGCCCCGATGTACAGCGGGCAGATCCAATCAACCGGACCCCGCTATTGCCCCTCGATCGAAGACAAGGTCGTCCGCTTCGCCGACAAAACCTCGCACCAGATCTTTCTCGAGCCTGAGGGGCGCAACACCCTCGAGATCTACTGCAATGGTATCTCGACCAGCCTGCCGCGGGATGTGCAGGAGCAGATGATCCACGGCATCCGGGGGCTCGAGCAGGCCGAAGTGATGCGGTACGGCTATGCGGTGGAATACGACTTCGCCCCCCCGACCCAGTTGCAGGCCACCCTCGAGACCAAGTTGGTGGAGGGGCTGTATTTCGCAGGGCAATTGAATGGTACGACCGGGTATGAAGAGGCCGCCGGCCAGGGACTGTGGGCGGGGTTGAACGCCGCTCTCAAGGTGGCCGGCCGCCCCCCCTTCCTGCTGGATCGCAGCCAGGCCTACCTGGGGGTGATGATCGATGATCTGGTGACCCGGGGGGTGGATGAACCATACCGGATGTTCACCTCACGAGCCGAGTATCGGATGTTGCTGCGGCACGACAACGCCGATCGGCGGCTGACTCCGGTGGGGCGGGCATTGGGGCTGGTTGACGCCGAGCGCTGGGAGCAATTCAGCCAGCATACTGAGGCCATTTCCCAGGCCGAGCGGATCCTGCGGGAAGAAACCCACGAGGGAGTCCCGCTGGAACAGTGTCTGCGGCGTCCCGATGTGGGTTGGCAGACGGTGTGCGGGTGGTCGGAGGGGGCCCAGCAGCTCGCCCTGCCTCCCCGGGCCGCCGAACAGGTGGAAATCGACGCAAAATACTCCGGTTACCTGCGTCGCCAGGAAGCCCAGATCGCCCGCCATCTGCAGGTGGCCGAGTGGCCCATTCCCGCGAACTTCAACTATCACGCAGTCCCGCAGTTGCGCGTCGAGGCGAAGCAGAAATTCGGGCGAATTCAGCCGCGGAATGTGGGGCAGGCAGGACGGATCAGTGGGATCACCCCGGCCGACATCGCGATCCTGCTGCTTTACGTTCGTTCAGGTGATTTGGTGCTCGAACCGGGTGCTGACAACCCATCTTGACCAGCTTCCGGGAATAAATACAATCGGCACCCGTGGTAAGGCTGGTAAAGTCGGTATAAAGCCCCTGATTGGTAAAGTCAGCGTCAACGACCAACTGTCACTGAGTGGGCCTTTCAGTTCCGGAGGTGGAGTCCGGGACTGGTGGGCCGGAATGGATTCCTCCCACCGCCAGAGCAAGTCAGGCCCAGCCCGGGCCCGACCGAAAAGGATGTTCGCATGAGCAACATGAAGACCGTTTACACGACGGGTGAAGCTGCCCGGATCTGCAAGGTCTCGCAGCAGACCATTATTCGCTGCTTCGACTCGGGTCAGCTCAAGGGGTTCCGGGTCCCTGGCTCGAAGTTCCGCCGCATCCCCCGCGACATCCTCTATAAGTTCATGAAGGAAAACGGAATCCCCACCGACGCCCTGGAAAGTGGCAAGCGGAAGGCGTTGCTGGTGGATGACGACACCGAACTGGTCGAGTTGATCCGGGATCACCTCGAGGCGGATGGCCGGTTTGAGGTGCGGGTCGCGAACAACGGCTTCGAAGCCGGCATGATGGTCAAGGAATACCATCCCGACGTCGTGGTGTTGGACGTCATGCTGCCCGATATCAACGGCAAAGAGGTCTGCCAGCGCATTCGGGGCGACGCCAGCCTGAGCGATGTGCGGGTCATCTGCATCAGCGGGATGGTGGAGGAAGACAAGATCTCCGAGCTGTTGGCCGCCGGGGCCAATGAATTCCTGCAGAAACCGTTCGAACTCGACCAATTGGTCGAGACCATGTTCCGTCAGCTCGAAGTCGAACCGGCCGTGGCCCGCTGACCGCGGCCCGGAAACACCCCGCGTTCGTGGGGTGGGCGTACTGACCGGGATGCGCGCGGTGGCGCGTCCCGGCCCTTCAGGGAGACTGGTGGTTCCACCCGGCTCCTGTCCGCCAACGGTCTTCCCTGATGTTGCGGCTTTGATCTTTCGACTTCCCGGCACAGAACCCGGCGGCCCTGCCTCCGGGTTCTGCCTTTGGCAGAATGAGCTCGCGCGTGAATCCGGCAGATCACAGGGCCCTCGACGACAAACTGCGAGCCCTGGCGGAGTTCGCCGCCGGTGCGGGACACGAACTCAACAATCCCGTCGCCACCATCTCGGGCTATGTTCAGCAACTGCTGCCCGGAGAACGCGACCCCGATCGCATCCTCGCGCTCCAGACCATTGGCGCCCAGGCGCTACGAATTCGGGACATGATCGGCGACCTGATGCTGTTCGCCCGTCCCCCGCAGCCCAGTCTGGTTCCCCTGGATCTGCATGAACTGGCCGGGGAAGTCATCTCGCGGCTTGCCGGCGAGGCACGTCAGAAAAACTGCCGGGTCCTGCTGAAATCCACCGGTCCCCTGCCAGTCCAGGGAGATCCAGCGCACACCCGCACACTCTTCAGTGCCGTGACGCGGAATGCGATCGAGGCGGCCGGCGGCGGCGGGCAGGTCGTGCTGGAGGGAAGCCAAATTCTGCACGAGGGACGACCCTCCGCCCGATTTGTGTGGTCAGACACAGGCCGCGGACTCCAGGCCCAGGAACTCGAACACCTGTTTGATCCGTTTTTTTCGGGTCGGCAAGCTGGGCGAGGTTTAGGGTTTGGGTTGGCGAAAGCGTGGCGGATCGCCACACTGCACAAGGCTCTCCTGCGGGTCACCAGCCCAGCCGGAGAGAGCGTGGTCTTGACCCTGATCTGGCCCCTCGACAGTTGAACTCATGCCCGGCCCCTCCTCGCGTTTGACAGGCATCTTCACCCCCAACCTGGTTCCGCTCGACTCCCGGGGTGACATCAACGAAGCCGAACTGCGGCGGTATGTCGACTGGCTGATCGAACGGGGAGTGCATGGGCTGTATCCCAATGGCTCCACAGGCGAATTCACCCGCTTTACCGTCGAAGAACGCCGCCGGATCATCGAGATTGTCTCCGATCAGACCCGCAACCGGGTGCCCATTCTGGCGGGAGCGGCCGAAGCCAACGTCAAGGAGACCCTGCGCGCCTGCGAGTATTATCACCAGTTGGGGGTCCGGGCGGTGGCGATCGTCGCACCGTTTTATTACAAGCTCAGCCCGGCCTCGGTGTATGCCTATTTCGCCGAGATCGGCAAGCACACCCCCATCGATGTCACGCTCTACAACATTCCGCTGTTCGCCAGCCCCATCGACGTCCCCACCGTCCAGAAGCTGAGCGAAAACTTCCCCAAGATCGTCGCCATCAAAGACTCTTCGGGGGACATTCCGCACATGATCCGCATGATCAAGGCGGTGCGGCCGAACCGGCCCGACTTCAGCTTCCTGACCGGTTGGGACGCCGCCCTCATGCCCCTGCTGCTGATCGGCTGCGACGGCGGTACCAACGCCACCTCGGGCGTGGTCCCCGAGATCACCCGCAAGCTCTACGACCTCACTCTGGCCGGCCGGCTCGACGAGGCGCGGAAGGTCCAATACGACCTCGTCACACTGTTCGACACGATGATTTACTCGGCCGAATTCCCCAATGGCTTCCGGGCCGCGGCCAGCCTGCGGGGGTTCCAACTGGGTGAAGGGCGACAGCCCATGTCTCCCGAACAACGGACCGACCTGAACGCGCTCAGCCAGACCCTGCAGTGTCTGCTGTCCGAGCACGGTTTTACCGATCAGCCCGTGGGGGGCTGCCCGATCCGTCCGGGGTCGCAGCCCGACCGCACCGAGATCGATGCCATCGTCCGGAACGTCGTCGCCGAACTGAAGCGACGCGGCCTGAACTGATTGGCGGACGGGAGCGCACCCGCACCGGCCTCAGCCACCTGGCGGTCGACGGCGGAGGGCCTCGCTATTCGGGCATGATCGTCACATCATCCGCAAGATCGGCGGAGAGCGACGGCATGTCCACCGGTTCGACATCGACAGCCACCGCGATCGACTGCCCACCCCCTCCTGTGAACACCCCCTTGATGGGGCAGACGTCGCCGTAGTCCCGCCCCCAGCCGATGGTCACGTGCCGGTCGGCGGGAATCAGGTTGTTGGTGGGGTCGAGATCGACCCAGCCCGCTTCCGGAACAAACAGACCCAACCAGGCATGCGAGGCGTCGGCCCCCACCAGACGCGGTTTTCCCGGGGGCGGCAGGGTCACCAGATAGCCGCTGACATACCGGGCGGCCAGGCCCAGCGACCGCAGGCAGGTAATCTGCAAATGGGCGAAATCCTGGCAGACCCCTCGCCGCGTCAGGAAGACCTCCCGGGTGGGAGTCGAGATGGCGGTGGTGGCGGGGGAATAGTGGAAATCGGCATGGATCCGCCGGGTCAGGTCGAGGGCCGACTCCAGGATCGGACGTCCCGGCAGAAAGCTCTGCCGCGCATAGTCGCGCGCCTCGGGCAGTTCCATGATGAAGGGAGATTCCACCCGGAATTGCCCCGCCAGTCGCTCGGCCACCCCGGTGGGACGGGCCAACAGATCCCGCACCCGCTCCCAGGCGGGGGTGGCCGCCGGATCGATTGGGTCGGGAGCCAGGCGCTCCACCAGCGAGCGACTGGTCACCTGCAGCCGATGATGCGGGGTTTCAATCGAAAAGTACCACACCTCGTTCTGGAAGGCATCGCTCCAGCGGCGCCGGACCGTGGGTTCCGGACTGATCTCCAGCGAGAAAGAATGCCGCGTCTGGCCCCGCGTGGTCTGGGGGGACAGGCGGGCCTGGTTCTGACAGAGAACCACGGCATCCGAGTAGAGGTAATTGGTGGTGTGCCGCACCTGGTAATACATCGTGTTCACCCGCGATTCGCCGTTTGGAGTTCCGTCAACTGACGCGGGGCCACGGTGTGGCTGAGGAAGGCGTGGGTGATGTCCTCCGACAGGCCGCGCAAAGCGGCCGACCACTCCTCCAGCCGCCGCGCGAGGCTTTCCCGGTCCTGCCGGCGGTCGACATCACACAGGGCCTCGATGTCGGCCAGTCGCAGTTCCGAGAGCAGTTCGTAAGTCTGCCGCAGCCGGCTGGGCTCACCCGGCCGGGAGGGGCACAACTCTTCCAGCCGCCGCGCATGCTCACCCAGGGCAATCATTTGGAAGATCACCGAGCGGGGGTTTGTTTCATCCACGAGAATCAGGTCCAACACCGGTGCCAGTTGCAGCGTGCTGAGGTAGCGGTAGCGGTAGGTCATCGAGCTGTCGGCAATCTCCAGCATCGCCTCGAGACAGGGGAGCAATTCGACCGAAGAATCGACCAGCAGCCCGCGAATGACCCGCAGGGTGTGCAGCCCCCGCTCGATCCGCCGCCCCATGTCGAGAAACAGCCAACCCGGTCCGCGGGTCATGCTCTCGGCAGCCAACCCGCTGAACGCCGAGCACAAGATCAACAGCTGGTTCAGCCGCATCAGCAGTCGCGCGGGATCGGTCGCCCCTTCGTTCCGCACATCTCCCAATTCCATCTGGTTGAGGATCCGCCAGGCATCGATGGCCACGCGGTCGCGCACCACCGAGGCGGTGCGGCGGGCCGAATCGAGAGTCTCGGCCAGGCTGCCCGGCCGGTTGAAATCGGAGAGGAAAGACCAGAGTTCCTCGCGAATCATCGTCCAGTCGGGCGGAGGGTTCTGCAGCTCCAGGGGAGACTGCCCCGGATCACACAACGCCGTGACCAACAGCCGCATCTCCGGCAGCCCCGCCGGCTCGACTTCGGTCGTCAGGCGGGCCACGATGCCCCGCAGGTGACGAATGGCCCCCTCCGCCCGTTCGGTCAGACGCCCCAGCCAGAACAAATAGTCGGCCGCCCGGCTGGGGAGATCATTCGGGCTGCGGCGCAGCTGCAGGGCGGGAACATTCGGGCGCAGCAAAGTGACGGTGTTCACCGGCTGTTCCGAGAGAACCCACAGGTCTTTGCTCCGCTGTCCAGCCGCCATCGATTCCACGAGCAGTTCCGAAACCGGAGCCACCCGGCACAGTCCCCCCGGGAGGATGTCGTAATCTTCTCCGTTGTAGACCGCAAAGGTCCGCAGCGTGAGATGCCAGGGTTGCAGTTGCCCCTCCGACCAGACTGGCACCGTCGATCCGGCGACAGGGCGCTGGCCGATGAAGCGTGTCGGTCGGGCCCGAATCCGGGCCAGCAGCTCGCCCCGTTCCTGCGACGACAACTGCCAACCCACCAGAGTCTTGCCGCGGCTTTGAAAGGCGGGGCGAATCAGCAGTTCGTCCAGGTGCGATTCGACGTACGCCCGCTCCTCCGGCAGGCCGCACCACCAGCTGTCGCTGGCCCGCAGCTGCAGCTCTTCCCCCAGCAGGTACTCACACAACCGGGGAAGCAGCACCTGCAAAATCGGCGCCTCGAGCACGCCGCCCCCCAGGGGATTGACCACGATCACCTGGCCGGCCCGCACCGCCTGAGTCAGGGCGGGAACCCCCAGGTAGGAATCGGAACGCAGTTCCAGCGGATCACAGTCGCTGTCCGCCAGCCGCCGCAGAATCACATGCACCGGCAGCAGGCCCCCCAGCGTCTTGAGGAACACCCCTTCCCCGCGGACGGTCAGATCGCCCCCCTCCACGAGGGTATAGCCCAGATAACGCGAGAGGTAGACATCCTCGAAGTAGCGCGAACTGCGTGGCCCCGGCGTGAGGACGACGATCCGGGGATTGCCCGACAGGCTGCCCCCCAGTCGCGACAGCGAGTTCTTCAGGGTGAGGAAATAGCTGGCCAGTCGGACCACATTCAGACTGTGAAAGTCCTGGGGTAGCGTGCGGGACACCACGAGTCGATTCTCGACGGCATAGCCCGCTCCCGAAGGTCCCTGGGTGCGGTCACCCAGCACCCGCCATGCACCAGTCGCGTCGCGTGCCAACTGGGCCGCGTACCAATTGAGAAAAATGCCATCCGGGGGAATCATCCCGTGGCAGGGAAGCAGATAGCCCGGGTGCTCGTGGATCGCCTCCCCGGGCAAGATGCCCCACTTCAGCAGCTGCTGCGGGCCATACAGATCACGCGCCAACAGGTTCAACACCTTGAGCCGCTGCCGCAGCGCGTTGGCCAGCCGCGCCCATTCAGCCTCCGGCATCAGCACCGGCAATGGATCGAGCAGCCAGGGGCGATCGAGATCCTTGGCGGCGCCATAGACGTTGTACGTGACCCCGTTCTCGCGCAGCAGCCGCCGCGCCTGCTCCTCCCGCTGCCCCAGGACCGCCGGCTCGAGAGACTTGAGATTCTCCCAGAATTGCCGCCAGACCGGCCGGACTGTGCCTTCCGAATCCTGGAATTCGTCATAACGGCCGGGAATGGGCCGGTAGTGCCAAAGCGGGTCTCCGGGCGGAAGAGCGACTTCCCGACCGGTTGGTGTGGTCATGATGGTTGTCCGGAACTAGGGCCTGCCCAAAACCTGCGGATCGACGGGACGTCGCAGATCCAGCGTGTTCGGGTAGGCCGGATTCACCTCCGCCGGGGGGATCGGGCAGGGTCCCGGGGTGTGTCCAATCGGCAGGAATCGCGCCGCGCGGCGCGTTTCCGCGGCGAACGCGTTCACCGGGAATGTATCAGAATTCAATCCTCCCGGATGCGCGACGTGCCAGGTGCAGCCCCCTACGGAACGCTCATTCCAGGTATCGATCAGGTCGAACACCAGGGGAACCTGCACTCCGATCGTCGGATGCAGGCACGACGGAGGCTGCCACGCCCGAAAACGCACCCCCGCCACGAATTCCCCCTCGGTCTCGGTCGGTGTCAGCGGGACCCGGCGTCCATTGCACGCCACCACATGCCGCGTGTCAGTCAGTCCCCGCACCTTGATCTCCACCCGTTCCACCGAAGAATCCACATAGCGGGCCGTGCCGCTGCCGGTGGCCTCTTCCCCCAGCACATGCCACGGCTCGATCGCCTGCCGCAGTTCGAACGTCACCCCCCGGCGGGTCACCTCGCCGATCTTCGGGCAACGGAACTCGAGGTGCGGCTGGAACCAGACCGGGTCGAACTCGAAGCCCGCCTGTTGCAGATCCTCCACCACCTCTTTCAGATCGCTCCCCAGGTGATGGGGCAGCATGAACTGATCATGCAGCCGCGTTCCCCAGTGGATCAGCGGACGCTCATACGGCTGGTCCCAGAACCAGGACACCATCGACCGGACCAGCAACTGCTGCACCAGGCTCATTCGCTCGTGCGGGGGCATCTCAAACGCGCGCAGTTCCACCAGTCCCAGCCGGCCCGACGAACTGTCGGGCGAATACAACTTGTCGATGCAGAACTCGGAACGATGCGTGTTGCCAGTCAGATCGACCAGCAGGTGCCGAAACACCCGATCCACCAGCCAGGGGGGAACCGCCTCGCCCTTGGGAATCTGCGCGAACGCCGTCTCCAGCTCGTAGAGGTTTTCGTGCCGGGCCTCGTCGACGCGCGGTGCCTGGCTCGTGGGACCGACAAACATCCCCGAGAAGACATACGACAACGAGGGACGGTTGTTCCAATACGACACGAAACTGCGCAGCAGGTCCGGGCGCTGCAGGAACGGGCTCTCGGCCGGGGTCGGCCCCCCCAGCACGATGTGATTTCCACCCCCGGTCCCGGTGTGCCGTCCGTCGAGCATGAACTTCTCGGTGCTCAGCCGCGATTGCCGCGCCTCGGTGTACAGCGTCTCGGTCAGGTCTTTCAACTCGGGCCAATTGGACGCCGGCGGCATGTTGACCTCGATGACCCCGGGATCGGGCGTCACCCGCAACACCTCCAGCCGCGGGTCGTACGGGGGTTGATACCCCTCGATCCGCACCGGCATCTGCAACTCGTGGGCGGTGGCTTCGATCCGCGACACCAGATCGAGGTACTCTTCGACTTGCCCCACCGGAGGGAGGAATACATGCAGCACTCCCAGCCGCGGCTCGACGCAGAGGGCGGTGCGGATCAGGCCATCCGCCGACGTCGCATCGACCGCGAAATCGGTCGCCCCCAGGTGGCTCCCCAGCCCTCCCGACAGACCGGCAGGAACGGTGGAACTGTACTTGGCCGCCGGGTCGGCACCAAACTGCGGACGCCGCTGGGGAAACTGACTGCGTACACTGGCGGGATGGGCTGGTCCCGGATGAACCAACGGATCCTGCCGAAATGCCGACCGGGCCCGCAGATTCGCCTGCTCCCGAGCGCGCGCCAGCGGGCTCGGGAGGCTGGCGGGCCGGGGGGCCAGGGGATCGCGCTCAAAAATCATCGGCTCGTCGCGTGTCGCGGACCAGAGCAGCGTCTCGAGCGGCAGTCGAAAACCCATCGACGAGTCGCCGGGGCTCAGGCAGATCTTGCCCGACCGGGTCACCCAGCGATGGCTCTGCCATTCGCCCGGTTCCGCTCCCGCCGCGAGGGGCAACAGATACCCCACGGGACGATCCAGCCCGTGCTCCAGCAGACGTGCCAACCGGGCGCGCTCGATCGGATCCCGCAACTGCGACTCCTGGAATTCGACATTCGCGGGCAACCGGCGCTCCTTCCACAGGTAATACAGAGCATCCTCATAGCCGGGGGTGGCGTTGTCGGCGGGCAGGCCCAACCGCTCGGCCAGCCGCTGGATGAACTGCTGGGCCTGGGCATCTCCATGCCCCAATTCCGCCTGCTGCGTCGCCAGCAATTCGGGCCGGGTCCAGATCGGCTCGCCATCCTTCCGCCAGTAGCACGACAGCGCCCATCGCGGCAGTTGCTCGCCGGGATACCATTTTCCCTGGCCGAAATGCAGCAGGGGACCCCGCGACAACTGGTTCGACAGCCGCTCGAACAACGTGGTCGCCAGCAGCCGCTTGTGGTCTCCCAGTGCCGTGGTGTTCCATTCCGGCAGATCCCGTTGATCGATCGAGACGAAGGTGGGCTCCCCCCCCATGGTCAGTTGGATGCGCCCCGCCCGCAGCGCTTCGTCCACGCGCAATCCCAACCGGTCGATCGCCCGCCATTGCTCCTCGGTATACGGCCGGGTCACCCGTGGATCCTCGTGGATCCGGGTCACCTTCATCGTCACATCGAATTCGCACTCGCACGGATCAACCAACCCGGCGATCGGAGCGGCCGATGTCGGCTCGGGAGTGGCGGCCAACGGCAGGTGCCCCTCACCGGCGAACAATCCCGAGGTGGGATCCAACCCCACCCACCCCGCCCCAGGCAGATACACCTCGGTCCAGGCATGCAGATCGGTGAAGTCCTTCTCTGGGCCCGACGGGCCATCGAGCGACTTTTCATCCGCCTGCAACTGAATCAGGTACCCCGACACAAACCGCGTCGCCAGTCCCCGATGACGCAGCATCTGGGCCAGCAGCCAGGCCGAATCGCGGCACGACCCACTCCGCTTCTCCAGAGTCTCCTCGCACGTCTGCACCCCCGGCTCGAGGCGAATCAGATAGCTGATCGCACTGGCGACGTATTGATTCATGTCGACCAGCCAGTCGATCGTCCGTCGCCCGGCCGCCGGGGCCCCCTCCAGAAACCGGGCGAACCGGGGCGACAGCGGCACCTTCTCGAGATACGGCGTCAATTCGGCGACCGTGGCGGCGGGATAACTGAACGGAAACTGCTCGGCCGTCGACTCCAGGAAGAAATCGAACGGGTTGATGACCGTCATTTCCGCGACGAGATCCACCTCGACCACCAGTTCCCGCGCCGGGTCGGGAAAGACCAGCCGCGCCAGATAGTTGCCGAAGGGATCCTGTTGCCAGTTCAGATACTGGCGGG
The DNA here is from genome assembly GCA_903861195.1 of uncultured Planctomycetaceae bacterium. Taxonomy (GTDB): domain Bacteria; phylum Planctomycetota; class Planctomycetia; order Planctomycetales; family Planctomycetaceae; genus UBA10511. The sequence continues at coordinate 12,281 of CAIOTJ010000565.1, forward strand.
CGGGTTCAACCTGCAGCGAATACGCCAGAATGGGAGTCCGGCAATGGGGAGCCGGACGCAGGCGAATGGTCTGCGGCCCGAGTTTCACCACGCGGTCATAGCGGTAGCGAGAGCGGTGATGAAGGGCGACGTGAATGGCCATGGGTGCGCATCAACCTTGTGTCCAGAACAGTGTGCCCCCAACTCCGCCGGACGGTCGGGTGGCTGGGGGAAACTTGCAACGTGGCCGTGGCCGTCTCTGCCCACCGGGCGCGCCCGCCCAGCGGCCACCTCTCATTGAGATTGCCATTGAGACTGGGTCGGCACGGAACGCAGCGCGAAGAAGGTATCGAAGATCGCATCACCCACCCGGTTCACCGACTTCTGGAACCGATCGATGAATTCATGCATTCCCGCCTGCAGGATCTCATCGATGTTGGTGTAGTCGAACTCATTCCGCAGCCGGCCCAGCTGCTGTTCCGCCCGGTTCTGGAAGGTTCCATGTTCGCCCCCGGTGATCGCCAGCAACGACTCTTCGGCCCGCGCCAGACAGAAACGGATCGCACGCGGAAACTCCCGGTCGAGAATCAGAAAGTCGGCCACAGACTGCGGGGTGATCCGCCCATACGCCTTGCGGTACATCTCCAGGGCACTGGCCGACTTCAACAGCGCCGCCCACTGGTTCGTGTCCAACTGCGTGCCAATGTCCGAAGCGGCCGGCAACAGCACGTAGTATTTGACGTCGAGAATGCGCGAGGTCTTGTCGGCCCGTTCGAGCATCTGCCCCAGCCGATGAAAGTGCCACGCCTCTCCATGCGACAACGAAGACTCGGTCACCCCGGCCAGCGTGTGGGCGGCCAGCTTGATCTGGGTGAAGAATTCAAACGGCGAGTCGAGCACCTGGCTGGGAGTTGCCGATGTCACCAGGAGGTAGAACTTGTTCAGTTCCTCCCACATGGGCGAACTGATCATGTCGCGCACCGTGCGGGCGTTCTCGCGGGCCGCCGAGAGCGAGGTCAGAATCGAATTGGAGTTCTGACGCTCGAATGTCAGAAACTGAATCACGCTCTCCTGGTCGGCCTCCGGGTGAATCGCGTGGAACGCCTCCTGGTCCCCCGTGGTGTAAATCAGCGGCGCCCAGTGCCGCTGCATCTCGGGACCGAGATCCAGCGACATATTCAGGTTCACATCGATGAACCGGGCCACGTTCTCGGCCCGCTCGACGTACCGACTCATCCAATAGATCGAATTGGCAACCCGGCTCAACATGGTCGTTCGACATCTTGCAAATGGGAGTCCCCGCAGGGCTCAGACCCGCGGGTGGAAACAACCTGGACTCGGTGGCTCACTGCTGCAGCTCCAGAAAGTCCGCCAGCCGGGGAATTCCATCCTTCAGGACCCACGTGTCCTTGCTCCCCCCTCCCTGTGAGGAATTCACCACCAGCGACCCCTTCACCAGCGCCACCCGGGTCAGTCCCCCCGGCAGGATGTAGATGTCTTCGCCGTAGAGAATGTAGGGCCGCAAGTCGACATGCCGACCCTCCAGATGATCCCCCACCAGGGTCGGCACCCGCGAGAGCGCCAGCGTCGGCTGCGCCACGTAGTTCCGGGGATTGGCCTCGATCAGCTCGCGGTACTTCGCATGCTGCTCGGGAGTCGCCCGGGGCCCCACCAGAATGCCATAGCCCCCCGACTCATTCGCCGGCTTGATCACCAGCTGGTCGATGTGGCTCAGGACATACCGCCGCTGCTCTTCGTCGGCACACAGGTAGGTGGGAACATTCGGCAGGCTGATCTCCTCCCCCAGGTAGTACTTGATCATCTGCGGCACGTAGGCGTAGACCGCCTTGTCGTCGGCGATCCCCGTCCCGGGGGCGTTGGCCAGCGCAACCCGCCCCGCCCGGTAGACATCCATCAGTCCCGGCACTCCCAGGCACGAATCGGCCCGGAATGTGAGGGGATCGAGGAACTCGTCGTCGATCCGGCGGTAGATCACATCCACCCGCTGCAGTCCCTGCGTGGTCCGCATGTGCACAAATCCATTCGACACCACCAGATCGCTCCCCTGCACCAGTTCCACCCCCATCTGCTGGGCCAGGAAGCAATGCTCGAAATACGCCGAGTTGTAGATGCCGGGGGTCAGCACCACGACCGTCGGCTCGTCATCGGTGGGGGGGGCGATGTACTGCAGCATCCGCAACAACTGCTCGGGGTAATTCTCGACCGGCAGAATCGACAATCCCTCGAAGAGCTGCGGGAACGTTCGCTTCATCACCTCGCGGTTTTCGAGCACATACGAGACCCCCGAAGGACACCGCAGGTTGTCTTCCAGCACATACACCGTGCCGTCGGTATCACGCACCAGATCGGTCCCGGTGATGTGACACCAGATCCCCCGGGGGGGCTTCACCCCCCGGCACTGCTGCAGGAAGTTCCGCCCGGACTTGACCATGGACTCGGGAAACACACCGTCCTTGACGATCTGCTGCCCATGGTACATGTCGTCGATGAACAGGTTCAGCGCGCGAATCCGCTGCCGCAGCCCCGCCTCGATCCGGCTCCACTCGGTCGACTCGAGAATCCGCGGCACCAGGTCGAATGGCCAGATCTTCTCGGTCCCCTGCTCATGTCCATACACATTGAAGGTGATCCCCATGTTCAGCAGCGCCTGATCTGCCGCCCGCTGCCGGCTCGCCATCTCCCCGGGCGAGAGGGTCTTCAACCTCCAGGCCAGCAACTCGGACCGCGGCCGGGGATTGCCGTCGGGCAGAAACATCTCGTCGTAAAACCCGTCGGTGCTGTATTCGGCAAACCGCGTCAGCGATTCCACCGAGTTGTGATCTGTTGTCATCTGAGCGCTCTCTCGTGGAACACGACGGACCGACCTGGTCCCTCAGCCACCCGTGGCTGCAGTGAATTTCAGCATCCCTGCCAAACAACTGCGCGAACGCCGACGCTTTCTCATCCGTTCCAATCGGCCACAGGCTCTCGAAACCCCCTCAGACGAGTCGTTCCAGAACGTCGGAACACCCTCCTGGGTGGATCTCACCACACCGTCGGGCGGCAAATCCCATGCCACCCACGGGATACGCCCCGCACGCTGTGCCGTAAGGCCCGCCAAAACCATCCCGCGTCCAGAAAGCCGCTATGTCCCGCGGGGGGCAGCCGTGGAACCGACCGGCCGCCAGTCGCAGCCCGCCAGGGCGGGATCAGACCAAGCCCGCGCTCCGACGAACTCGGCCCTCAATCAATGAAGACGAACTCGTTCGACAGCATCAACGCCTGGGCCAGCTGCGCCAGCGGCAACAGGCCGCTGTTCGTCGCCGCTCCTTCAGCAACCCGGCCCTCCGCCCCCGCCTGCTCCTTGACCGCCTGCGCCGTCACGAAGGCCAGGGCCAGACTCATCTCTCCCGCGCTCGCGGGACGCGTCAACACCCCCTGGTACAGCGCCTGAACTTCGGCAATCAACCGGCTCACCGTATCCTTCGCGGGGTGTGCCGCCGCCACATCGGCCTGCGCCCGTCGGGCCGCCCGTGCCGCCAACTCAATCACAAAGGGAGAATTCAAACCGTACAGGGCCTGCTGCGGTACGAGTGTCTGGGGACGCTGGGGCGTGCTGACATCGGGACTCGCAAAATCAAATGTCCGGAACGTCCCCGGCAGGTCCTGCCGGTCGATGAAGGCATAGACTGTACGTCGCGTGCTGAACGGAGCCTTGAACACATCGACACCCCGCCCGCCCATCTCCGGGTCGAGCGCGCCAGCCACCGCCAACAGGTTGTCCCGCAACCCCTCGAAATCGAGACGGCGACGATTCATTTTCCACAGCCATTGATTCTCGGGATCCACAGCCAGCGCCTCGGGGCGGTCGGCGCTCGACTGCTGGTAGGTCGCCGAACACAAGATCTCCCGGTGCAGCTCTTTCAGAGACCAGCCCTGCGACACCAATCGCGACGCCAGATAGTCGAGCAGCTCCGGATGCGTGGGGGGCGTTCCCCGAATCCCAAAATCCCCCGGCGTGCGCACCAGGCCACTGCCAAAGTGATGCATCCAGACGCGATTCACCAACACGCGCGGGGTCAGCGGGTTCGCGGGACTGGTCACCGCGCGGGCCAACTCCAGCCGTCCGCTTCCCTGTGCGAACACCCCCCCCGCTTCGGGCAGCGCCTGCAGAAACCGCCGGGGCACCTCGTCCCCAGGTCGCCCAGGATTTCCCCGGATCAGAATGCGGGCCGCCACCGGCTGCGGCGCATCGTTCAACACCATCGCCCGCGGAGGAGCCGCCACCGCGGTCACCTTCCACTCATCCACCTTCCGCCGCAGTTCCGTCAGCATGTTGCGGGCGGCCCGGTCGAACAGCCGCCGCAATTCTTCCGGGGGCACACCCCACGGCCCCTGGTCCGAATACAGCACCTGCCGCAACTCCTCCGCATCCGCATCCGGCAGCGCCTTCGGCCGCTCGGCAACCGGTTGTCCCTCCGCGACCGGCGCGGGTTTCTGAGACTCCACCCACTGCCGCTGCACGTCCAGCAACAGTTCCCCATACGCCTCCGCCACATCCACCAGCGATTTCGGCTCCCACGCGGCCAGCTTCTGGCGCACGCGGGAGTTGATTCGCGGGGCCTCGGCAGCCGGCTCGCCCTTCAACGTCGCCAGGTAGGCCGCCGCCTGGGCCGGAAATTCCCCCTCGGGCAGCTCGGCCAACTTGTTCCAGGGAGCAAACACCGGGTGGTGGGCCGCCTTGGTGGCCATCAAATAATTCCGCCACCGGGTGATCAACTCGCCCCGCAGATCCTTTGGATCGAGCAGCAGGCGAATCCGCTCGGGAATCGGCGAGCTATCCCGCCGGGCCACCGCGACCAGGTAATCGAGAGTCTGACCCCGCAACTGGTCCAGCATCTCGGCCCGCTTGCTGTTCAGAAATTCGTTGACCACCTGTTCCCGCTTGTTCAACTCGGCTACATAGGCGTCGTACGCCGCCCCGGCTTCCGGATTGCCAATCAGCGGCAGGTCTCCCGGTTCAATACTGCTCGCGAAGACCCCATGCAGGCTGTAGTAATCGGCCGTGGGAATGGGGTCGTACTTGTGATCGTGGCAGCGGGCACACCCGACGGCCAACCCCATCAGACCCCGAGTCACCACGTCAATCCGGTCGTCGATGATGTCGTTCTGATTGTTCCCGAACCGGCGCCCCAGAGTCAGGAATCCCAGCGCGGCCAACGCCGTTCGATCCTCCTGCAGGTCAAGCTGGTCGGCGGCGATCTGCTCCTGCAAGAATCGGTCGTAAGGCAGGTCGCGGTTGAAGGCGCGAATTACATAGTCGCGATAGGTGTAAGAGAAGGGATAGCGCCGTTCCTCGGTGAAGACGTACCCCTTCGTGTCGGCGTAGCGGGCCACGTCGAGCCAGAGCCGCCCCCACCGCTCACCATACTGCGGCGACGCCAACATCCGGTCAATCGCCTTCTCCCAGGCATCAGGAGCCGGGTCGGCCACAAAGGCCTCCAACTCCGCCATCGTCGGGGGCAACCCCAACAGATCAAAAGAGAGGCGGCGATACAACTGAGCCCGATCGGCCTTCACCCCTGGGGTCAGTCCCTTCTGCTGCAGACGGCTCGCGACAAAACGATCGATGGGTCCCGCTTCCCAAGCGGACCAGGTCGACTCGGGCAGAGACGGGGCCCGCAGAGGCCGGAATGCCCAGTGGCTCTCCCGCAGTGCGGCAATTCCTTCGGCCGAGGCCGGCAAGGCCAGTGTGGCGGCCGGGCCAGCCGGAAAGACCGCCCCCTGCCGCACCCAGTCGCGCAACGTCGCCAGTTGCTCGGCTGGCAGCGGGCCCGAGGGGGGCATCTTGATGTCACCCTGGTACGAGAGCACCCCCAGCAGCAGACTCTTCTCGACCTGCTCCCCGTCGACCAGGCGACCCGAGTCTCCCCCCTTGGCAACCGCCTCCGCCGAGTCGAGACGCAGCCCCCCTTGCTGCTTCTCGGCACCATGGCAACCGAGGCATTTCTCGACGAGGATCGGACGAACCTGCTGTTCGAAGAACCGTTCCCGCTCGGGCCGGTCCGGCTCGAATCCCAGACAGACCGCTGGTCCGTGGACCAAGCCCGCAACCAGTCCCACCAGAACGGACAAAATCTGCACACCGCGTGACGTCTTCATATCAAAAAACTTTGACGCAAATCGGCAGGCAAGTCAATCTTTCGGCCACTCCCCCTCCCGCCACTCCCCCCTCGGGCTGCCCCCTCACGCGGCAGTCCGGAGTTCCCCGGGCCACCCCACCGGGCACCGCGCAGCGAGTGGTGCCACAGCTGTTCTTTCCCATGGCAAAGCGACTCACACGACCCGACTCCGTCGGTTGAGAAACCCGCAACCCAGCACTATTCTGCGGGCTTCACCGACTTTCGTCCCAGGAGAGCGCTTCGATGTCGACCAATGGCAAGCTGAACCGAAAACTGAGAATGGCCCTGGTGGGTGGTGGGCCGGGGGCGTTTATTGGTCGCGTGCATGTGACCGCCGCAGTTCTCGACAATCGTGCCTCCCTGGTGGCGGGGGCCTTTTCGTCCGACCCGGCCAAGTCCAAGTCGGTCGCTCCCGATTACGACGTCCCCGTCGCCCGCGCCTATGGTTCGGTCGATGAGATGATCGCCTCCGAACGCGCCTTGCCGGCCGACCAGCGGATCGACTTCGTCACCGTCGCCACCCCCAACCACACCCATTTCCCCATCGCGAAGGCCGCGCTGGCCGGTGGGTTCAATGTCATCTGCGACAAGCCCCTCACCCTCGACCTCGCCCAGGCCGAAGAACTCCACCAGCTCGCCAAATCGTCGGGGGCGGTCTTCGCCGTCACCCACAACTACACCGGCTACCCGCTCGTGCGGCAGGCGCGGCAGATGATCCTCAACGGCGAACTGGGAGACATTCAGGCGGTGCGGGCGTTCTACATCCAGGGTTGGCTGCGCAGCCGGCTCGAAGAGTCGGGGCAGAAGCAGGCCGCCTGGCGCACCGATCCCACCAAGTCGGGCGCCGCCGGCTGCTTTGGCGATATCGCCACCCACGCCTACAACCTCGCCCGCTATATGACCGGCCTGCTGCCCGACAAGGTCTCGGCCAACCTCAAGGTCTTCGAACCGGGACGGGCCCTCGACGACTACGGCCATGCCGTAATCCGCTTCCAGAACGGCGGACTCGGAACCGTCACCGCCAGCCAGATTTCGCATGGCCGCGAGAACGATTTGTCCATCGAGATCGACGGAACGCTGGGGGCGCTGTCTTGGCGGCAAGAAGAACCCAACGTGATGATCGTCCGCCGCAACGGCTCTCCGCACGCGATGTACACCCGCGACCCCAACGCCCCCTTCATGAACGACATGGGCAAGGCCGCCTGCCGCCTGCCCTCGGGGCACCCCGAAGCGTTCTTCGAAGCGTTCGCCAACGTCTATCGCGGCGCCTACGACGACATGGTCAAGCGGGCCAGCGGCGAATCGTTCTCCCTCACCGACACCGTGTACCCCAACATCGCGGACGGCGTCGATGGCATGAACTTCATCCAGCAATGTGTCGCCAGCAGCCAGCAGGATGGAGCCTGGCTCTCGTTGGCGCACCCCGCCCAACGGCGGTAATTGCCTCGGGGTCGCCCCGACGGTCAAAACAACTGACGCGTGAAACACGGGGCCGCTCCTGCGGGGGGCGGCCCCGCTTCTTTTCACCGCTCCTGCGGGGGGCGGCCCCGCTTCTTTTCACCCAGTATCGCCAATCGTCCACCGCAGGCCGCGCCCCACTTTCGGACGCGGCCCACCGTCAGCCTCCTCGCCGGGCCGCCTCGTTCTTCCCCTACCGCGTTCCCACGAGGGTCGAGCGAACCCCCAGCGAATTCACCGCCTGGATCTCGTATTGGGCCGTGGCCGAACGGTTCTCTGCCGTATCGATGTATTCCATCCGCGGCAGCGGCTTCTCGGGCGTATCATGATACGACATCGACTGGAACAGCCCCTTGCCAAACCGGCCGACAGGCTTCTCTGGAACCCGCGCAATCTCCTGGCCGTCACGCAAAATCACAAATCCCGCGAGCCCCGTTTCGAAATCGGCCTCCGCCGACCAGGTCAACCGGACTCCGCCGGGGGTGCGAACGGCCGACACCTCCCGGGGTTCCGGGGGTGGGCTGAGGTCCGCAATCGCCCCCTGCGACACATACTGCGACCACACCTCCGCCACGCCGGGGCTCGGCAGCCACGTCGCCTGCAGCCGTTCCCCCTCGTAGACAGCCCCCGGCCGCGCCGTCCCCGACAGATACGGGGCCAGCCAGCCCGCCCCCACGTCGATCGGGCGCAGCGACTTGTCCGCGGCCCCCGGCACCGGCAGACGCAACGACAGACAGGCATCGAAAAACGGGATCGCCACGTAGCGGGAATCCCCACACTCATGTCCCGACTTCGGATCCAGCAGCATGCCCATCGGGGCGTTCTTCGACCGGTAGAACTGGAACATCCGCTCGGCCCCCGTCCAGGCCCCCCGGAAACGGGCATCGTCCCGCTCCTTGACACCGGGGTTCACCATGCAGGGAATCCCAAACGCCGCCTCCGGAACCTCGGGGCGGGGAATCTCCCCTTTCTCCCATGCCTCAATGGCTGTCCCCGACCGAAACCAGATCGCCACGATCCGTTCGGGATGCAGCGTCTGCATCAGACTCGCCCAAAAGCCCCCGCCGGAATGCCCCCACAGGCACCAGGGGACCTCCGCCAGCTCGGGCCGGCCGCTGGCCTGGGCCAGATCGGTCAACGCCCGCAGAAACGTCCCGTCCGAACCATTCCGCGGATCACACCACAACCGACAGTTCTCGGAATCCTGCTGATGGTACGATGGTCCCAGCAATGCGCAGTTCCATTTCCGCGCCAACGCCTGCCAGTGCAGGTCATAAGCGGCCGTCGCGCCCCCCCGGCACGCCCCGGTCCCGCACCCATGCTGGTGCACAATCACCCCCCGCAACGGTTCCCGCCCTTCGGGAATCCAGACGGTGTAGGTCACCCCCAGCACCAGCTCCCCCGGCTGGCTCGACGGAGGGTAATACACTTCGAACAGATCCCCGCCACGGACCTGTGGGACCAGACCGCCCCAGCCGATCAGACACAGCAACGCCAGCCGCACAGCACGCATGGGCCACTCCTCCAGGTTCTCAACGGTTCCCGCCAAAGCCAGAAGCCGGTCCGTCCGACGGACCAGTTCTTCCCCGTTGTATGGAAACCCGCTTCCAAAACCCAGTCGACGCCGGCGACTGCTCCGCGCGCGAACCCCGCCCCATCCGGGCGGCCGCTCGCCTCACTCCCCACCGCTCGAGGCCCGCTCGCCCCTATTTGCGGTCAACCACTCCCTTGGCCGAGAGCTCACTGTGCCCATACGCCCCCGACGGATGCGGCCGCGCCACGTACCGGGGCAGATTGACCTGCGTGAAGAACTTCACGTTCGGTTTCTGGTACTGGGCCAGCGCCTGCTGCAGAGTCTGCCCCTCTTTGAGTGACAGAAAGTGCGGGGCCCCCGAGTGGGCCTCGGCCAGCCAGATCACCGTGTTGTCTTCCACGAACTGGATCTTGCTGATGTACTCGGTGACCCGCGCCGTTTCGCCCCCTCCCCCAAAAAACCGTCCAAACCCCCGGTATTGAATCTCCTTGGTCTCCCCGGCCGCCGTGCTCACCTGCAGCACCAGCCGGCTCTTCTCGGCATACGTCATGCCAATGTCCTGCAGTTGCTTGATGATCGACTGATAGGCGTCGTTGACCTCCTTTTGATCCCCCTGCACCGACCACTGGATGGCGATCGACGCTCCCGGCTTGATCGCCAGAATCTCGTCTGGCTTCAGCGCCTGGGCCGCCTGCAGGGCCGACGCATGGGGCAGCTTCGCGGCGAACAACGCCCGCGCAGAACGATCCGGTGCCGACATCAGGTACCAGTAGCTGTCCCCCACCTGCGCTCCCTGACGCCCCTGGATTCCCGAATGGTTCGTGTATTCCCACAACACCACCCGCCGCTCGAGATCGATCAGATTCTGCCCCCCCACCAGCAAGTGACCGTCCCCCACCCAGTCCATGTAGTTCGCGAACTGCGGCTTGGTGAAGTAAATGTCCCGGTCGAGTTCCCCCTTCTCCAGGTCCCACACCATCAGCCGCTGCACGGCCAACGCCGCCAACTGCTTGCCATCCGGCCGGAAGGCCAGCGCCAGCACCATCCCGGGATTTCCCCCCGGCAGCTTGCCAATCGAATCGCCCGAGACCGCTTCGTAGAGACACACCCCCTCCGACGTCGGCACCGCCAGGTGCTTTCTCCCGGGGCTCAGCGCCGGGGCCCCCGAGCCCGACAGATCGGCCGTGTACAACGCCTTGACCTGCGACACATTCCAGGCGGTCATCTTCGAGAACGGCGAGACCGTAATCAGGTGGTCTTCATCGATGAAGAACGCATGCTTGGGCTCGTTCTTGAAGTTGTCCCCCGGAGCCACATAACTCCAGACCTTCTCCGGCTTCAGCTCCTTCCCCTCCCAGCGATGAACCGAAATCTCCCCATCCCGGTCTTTCTTCTTGGAAGAACGCAGGAAGAAGTTCTCGGCCGCCACCACCCGCTCCCCCGAGGGAGAGATGTCCATTGGCAGGTGCGGCAGCTTCAGCGGCGTCAGAGCGCCCGCCTTGCCATCTTTCAGGTCGAACATCTGCAAGCCAGCGACCGCGTCGCGCCCGGGCTTGTCATCCTGCATGAACATCGCCCCCTTCAGCGTCGCCGGATGCAGCGCCAGCCCCACCGGCTTTTCGAAGAAGGCATCCTGGCTCTTGTTGGCATGCAGGGGAATCGACTTCTTGACAGCGGCCCCGGCCAGCACCAGAGGATCGGGCGTGTAACTCCACGTCCCCTCCAGGTCGGTCCGCAACACCTGCGATTCCCCCCAATTGGCCTCCACCGCTGGACTGGAGGCGACTCCTCCCAACGTGTTCCCAGCCTCCTCCCCATCACCCGCGAACGGGTTCTCGTCGGGAGTCTCGAAGGGGTTTTCGTCCCCGGCGGCCGCAAGCTTCAACGCCCGCTGCTTCCCCTCGTCATCCAGCTTCTCGAGCGCCAGCGTCACCGACTTGCCATCGTCTTTGACGAGGGTGACCTTTTCGTCCTTCAACTCCTTGAACCGCGCCTTGATCTTGAACTTGCCCGTGCTGTCGGTCCATTCGAACAGCTCGCCTTTGGGAGCCGCCCCCCCGCCCGCCGACTTGCTTCCCCCGCTCTTCGCTGGTTTCGGCTTCTCACCTCCTCCGCCCTGTGCCACGCGCACCTGCTTGGCGTCGAAGAACGACTTCATCTTTTTCTCCTCGCCCTCCTTCGCTTTCGCCCCCCCGGCTTTGCCGCTCGCATCTCCCAACGGATCAAATTCGAATTCCACCTGGATCCGACCCGACGCGGGCAACCCCACCACCTTCCCCGGCCGCCACTTGCTGAAATACTCGACCTCCACCTCCTGGCCAATCTCATACGCCGAGTCGGCCCCCTTCGTCGCTTTCCCCTTCTTGTCGCTCTTCTGATACCCCAGCGCCCCCCCCGCGAGGGACAGACACACCATCAAACTCAGCAGGCATCGAGCCATCGAGACAACTCCCTTCACTTCACACTTGCCAGACCAACCAGTCAGCGACACGGCTAGGCAACCTCAGACAGAAGAAAACGACTGCAATGCGACCACGTTCCATCAGGCTGAGTCCCCCACCTGACACAATTGACGTTACCCGGGCCACAGCCGATTCTCAAGATCCGGTTTCCCGCCCCCCCCCGCGCGCCACACCACCGCCTGGGGAGGGTGTCACCCGTGTGCCTTTCCCCACCTCAGGATCCTCCCCAGTCCCCCCGCCGCGATCTTCCGCCCCGCGCCTCCCGCGGTCCAGGGCCCAGTCCCAAGGCGCCTCCCAGCGCGTTATTTCCCCTCCCGCGCCCACCGCCGCATTTGCTCGATGTTCGCCTCCACAACACCCCGCCGCTCGACCGGCAACTCCGCCAGATAGGCCCGCATGTTCCCCTCATAGACCTCTTCGGCCTCGGGCTCGATCCCGCGGTCGCCGGTCGCCTGCTGCCAGTCGGCCAACGCCTGCCGCAACCGCCCCAACTCCCCGGCCCACGCAGGATCCTCCGCCAGGTTTCGCAATTCCTGCGGATCCGCCCGCAGGTCGTACAGCTCCTCCCGCGGCCGCACGGGGGCGAACAACAGCCGCTCGTGCAATTCAGTCAACTCCCCCGCCGCATGCAGCTCCCGCAGCCGCTGCACAATCGGCTTGCCATCCTTGTACGCGTTGGGCTGCAACGCCGGGCGCTGCGGATAACCATTTTGAATGTACTTGTATTGATGCGTTCGCACCGACCTCAGCCGCTCGACCGTCTCGTCACAACGATCCCGCGCCGCGAACACCATCTCCCGCGGCGGTTCGTTCGCCGCCACCAGGTTCCTCCCCTGCATCCACGCGGGAATGGCCACCCCCGCCAGAGCCAGCGTCGTCGGAGCCAAATCGATCAACTCCGCCAGGTCGGTCCGGACCGTTCCCCCTTCCATCCCCAGCCCACTCACAATCAGCGGCACCCGCAGCCCCTCGTCGTACAGAAACTGCTTCCCCCGGGCATGGCTGATGCCGTGATCCGTCGTCAACACCAGCATCGTCGAGTCGAGCAGCCCCTCCCGTTCCAGCCGGTCGAGAACCTCTCCCACCTCGGCATCAGTCCACCGGCAGGCATCGAGATACCGCGCCCAGTCCTCTCGCAAGACCGCATCGTCGGGGTAGTACGCCGGCACGGTCACCTGCCCGGCATCGACCAGGCTTCCCAGCCGGGCCCGCACCCGCTCACTCCACCCCGCCCCCTCCCGGTGCTTCCCCCCATGCAGTTGCACCTGCATGAAAAACGGCTGCCCCGGCGCACGCCCCGCCCAGTCATTCGAGTCGTAGATCCGCGGATCCCATTCGAAGTTGTAATCGCTCTTCCCCAACCGCTGCGTCCCGGCCACCAGCGGCCCCCCCAGGCAAGTCCAGTAGCCCGCCCGACGCAGCAGCGCGGGAACCGGCTCGACCCCCTCCGGCAGTGCCAGCCGGTTCGCTTCCCGCCCACTCCGGTGATGATGCGCTCCCAGGGTGGTCTGATAGCAGCCCGTGATCAGCGCACTGCGACACGGCGAACAGACCGGCGCGGTCGTGAAACACCACTCGAACCGCACTCCCCGCGACGCCAGTCCGTCAATCCGCGGCGTCTCGATCGTCCGTTCGCCATAGCACCCCAAATGCGGCGACATGTCGTCGATCACAATCCAGACAATGTTGGGAGGAGCCGCTTCGACCGCCCCCACCCACCCGGCGCTCCACGCAACCGCCGCCAACAGCAGCCCGATCCATTTCATCAGCGCCACTCCTCTCCCCAACACCCGCGAACCAGCGATTCCTTCCGGCCCCCGGCTTCGTCACTCGACAGGCCTCCTCAACCGGACCGCTACGATCCCGACTTCTTCCCCTGCGACAGATCCACCCCCATCTCCTGCCGCCAGAACTTCATGTCCTCCCAGACCTCTTTCTTGGCCGGGGGATTGCGCAACAGGTACGACGGGTGATACGTACACACCACCTTCGCCCGGCCCTGGCGGAAGAACTGCTGCCGCAGCTTGCCGATCGGCTGCTTCGTCTGCAGCAGGTTTTGCGCCGCCGTGGTCCCCCAGCAGACGATGTACTCGGGATCGATCGCCGCCAACTGCCCATCCAGAAACTCCCGGCAGTTGGAGCATTCCCCTTCCAGCGGAGTCCGGTTTCCCGGTGGCCGGCACTTCAGCACATTGCAAATGTAGATCTCTTCCCGTTTCAGCCGGCAGGCGGTGATGATGTCGTTCAGCAGTTGCCCGGCCCGGCCCACGAACGGCTCCCCCTGGGCATCCTCATCCGCTCCCGGGGCTTCCCCCAAAAACAGAATCTTCGCTCCCGGGTCCCCCACGCCAAACACGGTCTTCGTGCGGGTCGAAGCCAGTTCGGGACACCGCTGACAATTCACCACCCCCTGCTGCAGTACCGCCAGTGCCGAGGCCCGTTCTTCCCGGGTGGCTTGGACGGGCAAACTCGTGGGGGCAGGACGTACGACCTTCGGCGTGGGGCTCAAGACTGCGGGTTCCGCACTGGCAAGGGGGGCAGAAGAGGGACTGACGGCCGGTGTTTCGGCAACGCCCGCCCCCGGTTTGAACGGACGTTCCCACGGAGCACCCGAGGGGTTCGAGCCCAAGGAATTCGAGCCCAAGGAATTCGAGCCAGTGGGCATCGCACGGGGTCTGTTCAGCGGGGCGGCCGGCTCCCGGCCCCCTCCCCGCGGTGGAGCGGCGGCGGGGCTGTCGACAGGCACCGCCACGTGCGGAATCTGTTCCAGCCCCATGCCGCGGTACATCTCGAGGGTCTGGCGGATCAACCGCCGCAATTCGTTGGGAGAAGTCACTGCAGGCTCACAGGTTGCTTCTGAGACAGGGGGCCATCAGGGACTGGACCGCCGACGCGGGGGGGAGACCGCCGACTTCAGGCTCTCCCGCCACCGCCTCCACGCCGCTTCATCAAATCCGTAGTTCTCATTCGTCAGCAGGGTCAGCGATTCCAGCACCGCCGAGTTCTTCTCGTCCTGCTTCACCACCACCTGCCGCATCGCCTGCTTGAGGCCCACCGAAGACGAATTGTCGAACGCCACGCCCTAGGGCAACTGGCCGGTCGCCAGTTGCTGGGCGATCTCGGGGGGCAGTAGCGACGGGTCGATCGCCTGAATCATCCGCCCGTCCGGGGTCGTCCCCACCATGTTGGCCGGGACCCGCACCTTGTACTGATGCCGGGTGACCAGCGCCTCGATCAACGGCTCGACCACCGTGTCATCCCCCAACTGACCCAGCGCCTTCCCCGCCCGGTTCACCAACCGGTTGTTTTCGTTCCGCAGCGCCTTCAGATACGTCGGCAACGCCGGCCCGGCCCCCCGCAGCTTCACTCCCCGCAGGGCCGCCTCGCGCACCTGGTCGAGATCGTCGAACAGGCTCAGTTCAATCAACCCCTGAAACGACCGCGCCCCTTCGATGTTCCCCAGCAGTTCGACCAGCAACAGCCGCAACGGCTCACCCCGCGCTTTCTGAAACGTCCGGATCACCGCCGGAGCCGCCGTGGCATCGCGCAGCCGACGCAGCTCGGCCAGTCCCTCGACCTGCCGGTTCACATCGTCGCTGGTGATCCAGCCAAACCACTTGCGGACCGATTTGTACCAGTGCTTCTCGGCCTCGGTTTCCGCCGCCGCCTGTTCGATGAAGGCAATCTCCTGCGGCAGCACCCACTTCCCCTTGTGCTTCACCAACCCCCGCGAAGTCATCAGTTGCTCGTGGGTCATCCACTCGCCCCCGTGCCGGGTGTACCCCAACCCCTTGCGGGCCGCCGCATGATTCGTGTCCAGCGCAATCACCCGGCGCAGATGGGTCCGCCGCTCCGCCGAGAGTCCATTCTGCCGGCACCATTCCGCCAGAGCCCATTGGTCGTCAATCGTCTCAGGAGTCTCCGCGGCCCGCCGGTCATACTCTTCATGCGCCAGCTTGCGACGTTTGACCGACTCGATCGCCTCCCCCGCGACTGTCACCGTGGCCCCCGACAGCGTCTTGACGGAAACCGTCGCGGCCGACCCCGGCTGCTTCGGCCGAACGTCCCCCTGCACCTCCCCCGCCAACCGCCCCCCCGAGTGCAGTTGCAACACATCCCCGCGTGCCGGGACCAGCCCAAGCCCCAGCAGGCCGGCACACAGCAGTCCGCCAATTCTTCCGCCAGTTCTCATCGGGAAACCCTCACAATGATTGGGTCGATGGCAGCGAAGGGCAACAACGGTTGCAGCAGCATCTCGCGACGCACACCGGAACCAGCCGGGGGCCGGACTCAGGACCTGGCCGAGTGCTCGCCGCACCCCAGACCCGACATCCCCCACCGACTCTCCTCGCGGCGAGGAATGCACCGGCCGAAGCCGCACTTGTTCACGTGTATCGTGTTTCCACTGTACCGTGCAGCCATTCGCAGCGACAAGCGAAAGACAACGCCATCCTTGGCCAGCGTCGGGACGCGAGAAACCCGCAAAGCGAGCTCACCCTGAAAGTCGGTTGTTTCATCCAGAAAACCCAGCGGCGCCTGACAGGTTCTACTGCTCGACTTTCCCTGCTCTCCTCTCTCGGCCTCCGGCCGCGGGGTGAGGGCCATCTGGCCACTCCCGTTTTCTCCCCGCGCGGTACTTATTTCCGTACGGTTCACCCCCCTCACCCGGCTATTCCCCCCCTACCCTCTCACCTCGCACAGTCCGATTGAAACCAACACACCGGTTGTAACGGCGTTGTGAAGACTGGCAATCAGTCCGATGCGGCCCCCCTCCCGGGGAATTGCTGGGATTGTCCCGGCACACGATACGATAGGGGAGGTGTAGGAGTGCGATAGGGGAGGTGTAGGAGTGCGCACGGGGAGGCGTGACCGGTGCTGGCTTGCGCTGGAGTTGCCTCATTAAGATCGACTCCAGCGGTTCCTGACAAACCAACTGCGATTTTTACCTGGCCCGGTCGCCAGGTTCCCAACCTGCGGATCCGTGGGGAGTGTTCAACATGTCTGTCGTTCGATTGATCCTGCTGGCGGTCATGGTCGCGGCCCTGGGGCAACCCACCGCTCAGGCGCAGGGGATTCGGCGCAGCGTGTCGCCTCTCATTCCCGAATCGTCCCTCAATCGCCTCGGTCTCACCCGCGAATGGTGGGGGCATGCGGTCACCAACCGCCAGCGCGACCGGATGACCTACCTCACCGCCGACGAGTTCCTGGTAATCGCCCAGTCGTCGTCGGGAATCACCTCGGCCTTCGATGCCGAGACCGGCCGGCTCAAGTGGTACACCCTGGTGGGCGCCCCCGACGCCCCAGCCTACGCCAGCTCGTTCAACGACAAATACGTGTTTGTCGTGTCCGGAGCCCGTCTCTCCGCGATCAACCGCGACAAGGGGGACGTCGCCTTCACCTTCCCCCTCCCTGGCCAGCCGAGCGCTCCCATCGCGGTCGATGAGGACCAGATCTTCCTGGGGTGTCTCGACGGCAGCCTGTATTCCTTCGACTTGAAGCAGGTCTTGAAGCTGCATCAGGAGGGGCGGCTGAACTCCTTCATCGACGCCGCCCAGATGTGGCGCTACCGCACCTCCGAGCCGGTCAGTTCGCAGCCGATCATCCAGGGTTCGAACGTGCTGTTCGCCAGCAAGAACGGCTCGGTCTATTCGGTCGCCGCCCTGAACCGCAAGCTGGCCTTCCAGTTCGAAACCGATGCGGCCCTCAGCGCCCCGATCGCCCGCTACAAAGATCTGATGATCCTGGCGTCGGAAGACTACAACGTCTACGCGATCGATACCCGCAGCGGCCGGATGGCCTGGCAATTCACCACCGGGCACATCATCAAGAAGGATCCGCTGGTAATCAATGATGACCTGTTCGTGATCCCCGAGTACGGCCGGCTCTACCGGGTCAATGCCGCCACCGGCGAGCGGCTCTGGAACAAGCCCGACATCACCCAGGTGCTCACCGCCACTCCCAACCGGCTCTACACCGTCGACAACCGCGGTCACCTGCGGGTGCTCGACCGCAAGTCGGGCGACACCATCGGCAGCCTGCCGCTGCAGAACTTCCCGCTCAAGGTGGTCAACTCGATGACCGACCGGCTTTATTTCGGAACCGAATCGGGGCTGGTGATGGCGGTCCGCGAAGAGGGGGCCGAATTCCCCACCTTCTACCGCCGCCCCGAACTGCAGCCGATGGCCCCGGGCCAGGCCCCCAAGGACCAGCCCTCGACCGACACCCCCGCCGCCGACGACAACGCCCCGCCGGACGCCGACCCGACCCTCGAAAACGAGGACGATCCGGCGATGAACGCGGAAGAGGAACCGACCGACGCCGAGGAAGAGAACTAACCCCGGCAGCGTGCCTCACCTTCCTGAAACAACCATTCCGGGAGGGCAAGGCCCCGTCCGAGCCGCCGCTGCCCGTGCGTCAAAAAAGAACCGTGCCAGGGGCGCGCGCTGGCATCCATCGTGTCCTTCTCCCCCAAGGGGGGAGAAGCTGCCCGCAGGGCGGATGAGGGGGCCAACCATACGAATCACGAACCGCTCACGCCCAACAGATTCAGCCTCGCGGGGGGGCGGACCTCTGTGTCCGCCCAATGGGCACCCGTCGGAAACCCCCCGCACCGACGGGCAGAAAACAAACCTGCATCGGCCCTGCCCCCAGTCCGAAGACCCATTCTTCAGGGCGTTCGCGGCGGTCCGCACCGGCCAACACCGTCATCAACCAACCGGCCCGAAATTCACCCTCCCGTCCATTCGATGTCCTGAAGAGACAATCTTCGAGATAGCCAGTGGGCGGTTTCACCCGCTTCCCCAATCGGCACAGTCGACGCGGCAGATTGCCCGCGCAGGCAGAACAGCCTCCGCCACGCCCGTGGCGACAAGCCTGAAGGCTTGTCGAGCCCCCCGGCTCCCCAAGAAGAACGTACCGGGGAACCGTCCATCCCAACATCTCCACCCCGAGGGGATCGCACTCGGCAGCTGTACGGGAACACAGAAACGCTCACTCCCGTAATTCCGTCGCGGGCCGAAAAGGCGACCCGTGTTTCGGAGAGTTGAGGGTATGGCCGGCGCAAGGGCAGCTCTGTCGACCAGGCGCACCCAGCTCAGGCCGGTGGCGGGGCAGGCAGGTTTTCCAAATCGGCGAGGTCTTTAAGGCGGCCGCTGGCCAACGTGTTGGTCCGCAGATCAGCCAGTGAAATCACGAGCACCGGGATCCCATCCCAATCGTTGGTGGTCCGGTTCGGCCAAGCGTCGTCAAACACAAGTCCAGAAACGGAGTTCAGAATCTCAATTCGCAACGGGGGTTGTCCCATCCGGGTCATCTGCCCGGGGTCAGTGAACAATTCCTTGCGGAGATTGGCTACGTCGAATCCGAATTCACGGCAGACTGCCAGAACCCGGATTGCATTGTGTTCGTCGCAGCGAATCCAGATGTCCAGATCACCCGTGAACCGCGGATATCCATGGGCAGCCACCGCGTCGCCCCCACAACCAAATACTCAACGTGGTGGGAATGCAACAGACTCAAGAACTCTTTGAAATCGGGGGGGAGTTTGACCATCGGGATAGACCTGCCTGCGCAGTTCTTCAAGAATCTCCAGGCGTTGTTGCATGGTCATCCTCCAATACTCGCGGCGAGTTGCCTCGTCCGCAGCGGAGAAGGAATCAAACGTCTGGACGGCGTATCGGGACCTCACGAATCACAACTCCCGGCCCCACAAAGCTTCGGTTCGGTTTGGTAGCGAGCCCGTGTGGAAAATCCAACATCTTGGCGACAAATCGATAGAAATTGTCGCGATCTTGGCCGTGTGGGGCAATGCCGTTTTGCCTCGTAACCGAACTCTGTGGTGGGCTTCCACCTCAGACAATCTCTAGTGGATCGGACACGAGGAATTCACACGTGTTCCGAACCTGGTCACCATGAAGCCATTGGGGTGGCCGGTTCCATCCGCTTCCCCAATCGCCACAGTCGACGCAGTAGGTTCCCCTCGCAGGCTGAAAGCCGCCACCACGCCCGTGGCGACGAGCCTCAAGGCTTGTCGAGGCCCCCGCCCAGCCCCACACCACACGCCCGCCGCGGCCCGCTGCCCGTGTCGAGGCGACCCCGCGCTCCCTCCGGTTGCGGGGGTGCGCTCGCCCCTGGCCGCGTCCCGCCCCGCGCTGGAGCTCACGATTCCTCAACTCGGACGAGGCGGAAGCCCAGATCGTAGCTCTTGACCTCGACGAGGGTCCGGTACCGGTCCGCGCACCGCACGTCGCGGGCGCTGTAGCCCCAGCTCCCGCCGCGGTAGACCCGCGACCCGCCTGTTGCCACGTCTTCGCCCGGATCAACCTGTGGCCCGTCGCTGTAGTCGCGCATCGCGTCGGCACACCACTCCCACACATTCCCCAGCATGTCATACAACCCCCACGCATTCGGCAGCTTCTGCTTCACCCGCCGCGTTCCCGCACGTTGATGTTCGTATTGCTTTTCGGGCCAACTCTTCGAGTCTACTCCTTTCTGGGCCTCCAGATCCCAGTCGACCCCGCTGTTGCCTCCGTACCAGGCGATTGCATCCAAAGCCGGGGCGTTGCGCTGCCCCAAAATCTCGATCGATCCATCGCCCCCCCCAGCCGGATACAGAGCCCCTTGCGATCCCGCCCGGCACGCAAACTCCCACTGCGCTTCCGTCGGCAAACCAACACGCAATTCGGGGATCAATTCATTCAGTTTTCCCACAAACGTCTGCACATCGTTCCACGACACCCGCTCCACTGGCCGCCGGGGATCGACAAACCGACTGCGATTGAATTTCTCGCCCATCACCGCTTCCCACAGATCCTGGCAGCACGGCGTGTCGGCCATCCAGAAACCTTTGGTGAGAATGACGTCGTGTTGCGGCCCTTCACGATCCATTCTCTCAGGCTCCCCCTGTGGAGACCCCATTTGAAACGTCCCCGGCGGCACATACCGAAACATCTGCTGCGCGACGTCGAACTTGGGATGCGGCACTTCCAACACCGCCAACGGCCCAAACCGGTCCTCCCCCCACTCAGCCGCCCACGCCGGGGCCCGACCGCGCGACAGGGGGTGGTCGATGAGCGCGGGAGCGGGCGACGCGGAGGGGGTGGGCATCGGGTGCGAACCACGGACAGGGCAAATGACCGGTGACGGAGACTGTTCGACGATGTTCGTCCGCGATCGTTGGCCCCGTCAAGCGGAGTGACGCGGCATACGGCCGGCACGCATTCGGAGGAATGATTCCCACCGTCCGCGCCGTCAAACCCAAGGTGGGTTCCCTCCCCA
>CAIOTJ010000566.1 GCA_903861195.1 uncultured Planctomycetaceae bacterium
GGCCGAATCTGGCACCTCGCCAGTTTTCCTGGCGCGAAAGGGGATGCAGCGGCCCCCAGCCAAGCACCAACACGCATGACCGTCACTGACTGGCCATAACCGAAAGGAGTCGGAACGGAATGCGCCGTCAACCCTTGGCAGCGGACGGCAGCGGCAGCGATTCAGCAGCTACCTGACGCCAGGTGGACTTCAGCCAGGCTGAGATCGGTGACTTGGGGAACAGGTGTGGAGAACGCAGCGCTCGCCACGCCCACAGCAGCGCCCTGGAAGTCCAACTCTTGACGGCGAATGGAAACATTCCGCGGAGCGGCGATGCCCAAACGGACGCGACCGCCACGAATTTCGACCACGGAGATTTCAATCTCCGTCCCGTCGTGGGCCGATCCGATGACAATTTTTTCCCCTTCCTTGCGGCTCAAAACAAGCATTTCTGTTCCTCCTTGAAGTTTCAACCTCGAAGTTCCATCCACACACGGCCGACCGGACTGGAAACTGCTGGGATCGGTGAGACTCCCGACACCCGGGAATCGCTGACAACACCGACCTCACAACTTCCTGAACTCCAACCAGACGACCAACCACTTTGTACAGCGAAAATCACCACAGCGAAAATTACCGCAGTGAAAATCGCCAACACCTCTGAAGTAGCACGACCACCGGCAGATCATGGACGCGAAATCGCAGCAATCTCAAATCTGGAGAAGTTATGCAGCGGACACCTTTCCACCACCAACTTCCCACCACCACCCTCCCTCAGGCCCCCACCTGACTCCTTGCCAAAGCACGCGACAAGGTGTTTTGGGGGGAGCAACTTGGTTGCTATCCCTTTATACGCAGTGGGGAAGAGTTGGATCTTGAAAAAATTGCAAATATTCAATTTTTTTTACGCCAATCGCTTGATTTCCACGAATTTAATCATACGTACACCAAATGAAACACAAATCCAGTGGTGAAAGCCGCATCCAGCGGGACAGGCGGAGGAGGAGGCGAGTGCGATGGGAGCAGCCGCGATCAAGGGCCCCGCCCTCCCTGCCGACGGGTGTTCGCGGGCCTGGGCGGATGGACGGGCTCTTTGGCCGGTGCGAACTTGTGTTCGATTTTGACTTGCCGTAAACTGCTGAATGACCCAATCCAGTCCTCCTTCCGGGGGGTTCCATCCTTCTGATTTCCGGCTTTGGCGGATCGGGAGGGGAATTTCCATTGCGGATGGTGGCCCCGGAGCGGCTCCGGCGCAAGACCTCGAAGGCTGGAGTGTGGCGACGGCCGTCGGGGAGCGAACCGGTTCGCGTCCCCTGGAGTGGTTGTTGGTTCTGGCGGGTCCTGGTCTCTCGGTGCGGGTTACTGGAAATTGGCCTCGGGTTGAACAGGCTTGCCACAAGCCCTTGCAGCCTGCGGTTGTTTGTGGTTCCGTCCCAACGGGCTGTCTGAACAGATTCCAGTCATTCTGGACGGCGTGTTGTTGGCGGTGAGTGTTGTGGAGATTCCATTCCCCATGGTTGGGCCTGACCGGCCTCAGCCGTGGTCTTTTTCGTTCTTTTTTTGAGACTCCGCTGGGAGTCGTGGTGGCTGAACATGCAGGAAGACATTCATCCCAATTACGGGGAGACGGCGGTGGTGTGCGGTTGTGGGAACACCTTCAAGACCCGCAGCACCCGCCCCAAGATCCACGTCGAAATCTGTTCGGCCTGTCACCCGTTCTTCACCGGCAAGGTCAAGTTCGTGGACACCGCCGGACGGGTCGAGAAGTTCCAGCGGAAGTACGGCTGGGGGCAAAAGCAGGGCGAAACCAAGTAGTCTGTCGAGCCGACCGTGGTTCCGGTCTGTGCCGCCTCGTGCGGGAAGTCGAGATCGGGACACGGGAGTTGAGACGGCGGGGGAATCGAATCGGCCCAATCGGCTGAGCAGGGCGGGCTGAGACCAGTTCTGTCGCCCATCGGGCCGCTCTTCGGTTGTTTCTCGTGGATGTTTTCGGGAAAGCGGCGAGTGCTGCCAATCGCTTTCCAAGACGGACGGCTCGAGTCGGCCCTGCTTCGACCCCGCGCCTTTCTGTCGCGGCCCCTGTTTACCGCGTTCGCTCCCCGGTCTCGATGGCCGGGGTTGCTGTTTTTGTGGACTTCCCGTCGTGTTTCCCACGCTGCAAGCGAAACTGACCCGCTTTGAGGAACTGGAGCGCCTGCTGCAGGATCCTGCGGTTTTGGCCGACTCGACCCAGCTGCAGCAGGTCCAGCGGGAGTATGGCGGATTGGCGAAGGTGGCGCATCGGGTGCGGGAGTTCAACCGGCTGGAATCCGAGCTGGAAACGGCGCGGGGTCTGGCTGAGGGTGAGACCGATCCCGAGCTGCAGGAGTATGCCCGCGAGGAGACCTCGCGGCTGGCGGAGCAGCATCTGGTCTTGAGAACCGAACTCGAAGACCTGGTGCTGGCGGGAGACGCCGCGACACGGGGCAGTCTGATCATGGAAATTCGGGCGGGGACGGGAGGTGAAGAGGCGGCCCTCTTCGCCCGCGACCTGTACGACATGTATCAGAAATATGCGGCAGCCCACGATTGGAAATGTGAAGCGATGGAATTCTCCCCCTCCGACATGGGAGGGGTACGGGAAGTGGTGTTCACCGTTTCCGGCGAAGGGGCCTACCGCCACCTGCAGTTCGAAAGTGGCGGACACCGAGTGCAGCGGGTTCCCGAGACCGAAACACAAGGGCGAGTACACACCAGTCTCGCCACCGTGGCGGTGCTGCCCGAGGCGACCGAGGTCGAAATTGAAATCCGGGATGAAGACCTGCGGCTCGACACGATGCGGGCCGGTGGACCGGGAGGCCAGAAGGTCAACAAGATCGAGAGTGCGGTCCGAATCACCCACATTCCGACCGGGGTGGTCGTGAAGTGCCAGGACGAGAAGAGCCAGCACAAGAACAAGGCGAAGGCGTTGCGGATTCTGCGCAGTCGGCTGCTGGAACTGAAGCAGGAACAGGCGCATGCCGAACGGGCCAACCAGCGCAAGCTGCAGGTTGGCTCGGGGGACCGCAGCGAGCGGATCCGCACGTACAATTTCCCGCAGAACCGGCTGACCGACCACCGGATCGGGCTGACGATCTACAAGCTCGACCAGGTGATGCTGGGACAGCTCGACGAGATGACCGACGCCCTTTTGAAATTTGATCGGGAAGAGCGGCTGGGACAGCAGCCCCAGGCCGAGTGACCGCCGGTCCCCCGGCTTGCCCCCCAGCGAGACCCCTGTGTCGACCAACGCCTCCAGCCCTGCCGGCGACGCTCCCTGGACAGTCTCCCGTATCCTGGATTGGACGACCCAGCATTTGAAGAAGGCGGGGTGCGAGACCCCGCGTCTGGATGCCGAACTGCTGCTGGCCCATGCCCGGGGCTGCCCGCGGATCCAGCTTTACGTACAGTTCCAGGAGGTGGTGACCGACGCGCAGCGGGCGGTGATGCGCGATCTGGTGAAGCGGCGGGCCGTCGCCGAACCGGTGGCCTATCTGATCGGCCACCGCGAGTTTTTCAGCCTCGACTTCGAGGTCACGCACGACACGCTGATTCCCCGGCCCGACACCGAAACCCTCGTGCTCGAACTGATCAGCCTGGCCCGGAAGCAGCCCGCCCCGCGGATTCTCGACCTGGGGACCGGTTCGGGCTGTATCGCGATCGCGGCGGCGGTGAACGTACCCGCGGCCCAGGTGACGGCGGTCGACATTGCCCCCGCCACCCTCGAGGTGGCCCGGCGCAATGCCCGCCGTCACAAGGTGGACTCGCGCGTCGAGTTTGTCTTGGGAGATTTGTTCGCGGGCCTGCCCCCCGGCCGGACGTTTGACTGGATCGTGAGCAACCCCCCCTACATTCCCCAGGGGGAACTGTCGACCCTCGCGGCTGATGTGCGGCTGCACGAGCCCCACACGGCGCTCGACGGGGGACCTGACGGGCTCGCGGTCATCCGCCGGCTGGTGTCGGAGGCCCCCGCGTGGCTGGTTCCCGGCGGGACGCTGCTGTGCGAGTTTTCGCCCGAGCAGGCCGCCGCCCTGCTGGGTCTGGTCGAGGGGAATTCGGCGTGGACGGGGGGGCGGGTCTTGAAAGACCTGGCCGGACGGGCCCGCGTCCTGGCCGCCCATCGAGCGAGCTGAGCTCCGCGGGATCTCGCGCCGCGTTGCGTCCACCCCGTCGCTGGGTCCACCGGGACTCTGTTCCCGCAGGCCCCGGGCCAGCAGGGGTGGGTGAATTTCCAATCCGCCTGGGGTACACTGCGGCCGCAGATCCCGATTCATCCTCCTTCAAAGTCCGCCCCATGATCCACGTTTTGGCGACCATCCATCTGCAGCCGGGCCAGAGAACCCGATTCCTCGAGGAGTTCCACCGGTTGATGCCCCACGTGCATGCCGAAGTGGGCTGTATCGAATACGGACCGGCGATCGATGTGCAGGCAGGTTTACCCAGTCCGAACCCGTTTCGGGAGGATGTGGTGGTGGTGATCGAGAAATGGGCCGACCTTGCGGCACTGAAGGCGCACCTCGTCGCCCCGCACATGCACGATTACCGGGCGCGGGTGAAAGACCTCGTGAAGTCGGTGGATCTGCAGGTGCTGGAACCGGCCTGACGCGGCCCGGTGATAGTTGGCGGTTTTCCATCTCCTGATTGTCCCCTTTTCTGGAAGTTTCGCATGTCGATCGAATACACCATCCGCCGGCGTCTGCTGAGCTTCCTGCACCTCAGCTTCGATGTCACGGACGCAGCGGGCAAGCCGATTGGCTTTTGCCAGCAAAAGGCCTTCAAGCTCAAGGAAGACATTCGGATTTACACGGACGATTCGCGGCAGAACGAGCGAATGGCCATCAAGGCGCGGCAGATCATCGATTTCAGCGCCGCCTACGACGTTCACGATTCGACGACGGGCGAAAAACTGGGGGCCCTCAAGCGGCAGGGGTGGAAATCGCTGATCCGTGACTCGTGGATCGTGATGGATACCGACGATCAGGAAGTGGGCAAAATCACCGAAGACAGCATGTTGATGGCCACCTTGCGGCGGTTCTTCAACTTCATCCCCCAGTCGTTCCACATGTTGGATCAAAACGACAATGAAGTGGCCACTCTCCATGGCAACTTCAATCCGTTTGTGCGAAAACTGACGATCGAGATCCAGGACGACTGCACGCTGCCGCCGCTGCTGGTGCTGGCGGGGGGAATCTTGCTGATGACCATTGAGGGGCGTCAAAGTTGAATTCGGCACGTGGGGAGCCGGCCGGCGAACCGGTGGGCGAACTACCGGCAATCCCCGGAGCGTGGATCGACGAACCGTTCGATTTGGGTCGAGTGGTCATCTCGCTGCGGCGACCGGCTGATCCCGATGCCTTTCTCGATGAGCCGGAGGTTCTCGCGGCCAACCACCGCGACGACTACATGCCCTACTGGTGCCATGTCTGGCCCGCCTGCTACGAGACCGCCCGGGCCCTCGTGGACCAATCCTGGTCTCCCGCGACGCGGGTACTGGAAATTGGGGCGGGACTGGCCCTGCCCGGATTGGCCGCCCTGGCGATTGGCCTGGACGTGACCATCAGCGATTACGATCCGGACGCCCTGCAACTGGTCCGGTTCAACGCCCGGCGTCAGGGTTGTGAAACCCGACTCACCACGCTGTTGCTCGACTGGCGACAACCGCAGAATCTGCAGTACGACCTCATCGTGGGCTGCGAGGTCATTTATGAACGCCGCAACCACCCTCTGGTGCTCGATGTGCTCGACCGCATGTTGGCCCCGGGAGGCGAGGCGTGGATCAGCGACCCGGGGCGGCATACGGCCCATCTGTTTCTGGAAGACTGCCGGGCCCGGGGCTATGCGGTGCGAACCAAGGTGTTGGCTCGCCTCGAACGCCAGGACTCTCCCCCGGGTCAGACCAATCTGTACCGGCTGAGCCGGGTTTTTCCCCCCACGAACGCAGAATCCGGGACCGAAGTCGCCGCTCTGGAATGATCCGTCCCAAGTCACACGGGGCCGCGCGTGATCCACGCGGTGTCGGGCCCCCCGGATGAAGACCCGCCTGATGTGGTTGCAACCCGCGCGATCCGGTCGCGGGTGGACCCGGGCGGCGGCGGAATTCAGGCCGAACGCTGATCAGGGTATTTGACCCGGCCGTGGTACATGCCAATCAGCGACTTGGTCAGAGAATCCTCGATCTTGTCGAGATCGGTCAGTGTCAGCCCGCACTCGCTGAATTGACCATCGAGCAGCCGCTTCATCACGATGTCGTGAACGAGTCGTTCGATCCGGCTGGCGGTTGGTTCACTCAACGCCCGGCTCGCTCCCTCGACCGCGTCGGCGATCATCAGAACGGCCGCCTCGCGGGTCTGCGGCTTGGGGCCGGGATAGCGGAACAGCGATTCCTGCACGTCATGTTCATGGCCCGGCTGTTCCCCCGCCTGGCGGGTCGCCTCGTGGTAGAAGTACTCGACCAGCGTGGTACCGTGGTGCTGTTCAATGAAATCGATCAAAGGTTCTGGCAGCCCCTGTTGCCGGGCGAGGTCGACGCCATCCTTCACATGGCCAATGATGATCAGCGTGCTCATCGCAGGGGCGAGGTTTTCATGCCGGTTGACCCCGCCCGAGCTGTTTTCGATGAAGTACTGGGGCTTCAGCATCTTGCCGATGTCGTGGAAATAGGCCCCCACCCGCACGAGCAGACCATTGGCGCCAATCGAGTCGGCCGCGGTCTCACCAATGCTCGCAACGCTGATCGAGTGGTTGTAGGTCCCAGGTGCCCGGTGCACCAGTTCCTGCAGCAGCGGATGGGAGACATCTCCCAGTTCCAGCAGGCTGATGTCGGTGACGGCCCCAAACCACGATTCGATGAAGGGGAGGCTGCCCGAGACGAGAAAGCCAGCCGCGAGGCACCACAACGGCGACCAGAGACTGAGGGGCCACTGGTTGATGTCGCGCCACAGCAGGTTTCCGCCGGCACTCTGCACCAGCAGCATTCCCCAGTGCATCAGCAGGCAGACCGCGGCGGCGATGCCCCCCACCGTTACCAGGGTGGAGCGGTTGGGGACTCCCGAGAGCAGGATCACGGCGGCCGCGCAGACGCTCATCATCACAGCGAAGCGGGCCATGTCGGCCCCGCAGGCGACGGTCACCACGATCGACAGGGCAAAGGCGGTCAGCGTGGCCAGCACCTGATTGTGCACCACGGCGCACACCATGACGGCGGTCAGCACCACGCCCACCTCAGCCCGCCAGGGATCGAAACTCACCGCCCGGCCAATGCAGATCCCCAGCACAATCAGCGCCACATAACGGATGAACCGGGGGAGGTTCCACAGCAGCTTGGGCTCATGCTTGACCAGGTGATACCCAATCAGCACCGCCAACACGCCCAGCATGAGGAACACCACCACGACCCGCAGGATGCGCTCTCCCAGGGGAATCTGGGCTTCGAGCGCATCATACTCGGCCTGCAGCAATTCGAGCTTCAGCTCGTCGATCATCTCTCCGGGCATGACCAGCGTCTGCCCCACGTTGTAGACATCGAATTCCACCGGGGTCTCGTCGCGGGCCGCCTGCCGGCGCTTTTGAGTCTCGACCCGGTCGTAGACCAGGGTCTCGGGGGAACGCCGCCGCAGCCAGGTTTCAAGCTCGGTCTGCATCGGCCCCAGGGCGGGGAAGACATTCCACCGGGCGGGATCGAGCCGCCCCCCCGGCTGCAGCACATTGACCAGCTGCAATTCCTCCAGCTTCACATCTTGCTGGCCGCCGTCGGCATCGCGCACAAGAGCGCGGGTGCTGCCGACCCGTTCGCGGGGCAAATGCTCGGGCTGGATCAATCCCGTCTTCTCAACCCGCTGCAGGAATTTCTGGAAGTCACTGATGATCTCGGCCAACTTGTCGTCGTTCAAACCCTTCAAGCGGTCGAAGGAATCGAGCTTCTCGGAGGGGTTGACCGACGGGCGATCGGCCTGGGGACCCGGGTCGGCCAACCCGAACAGCTGCCGCAGATTGAGGGGCAGCTCTTCCAGGTTGCGGGCCGCCGCCAGCTTCTGCAGATCCTGCTTCAGATTGTCAGCGATCCGGTCATGGGCCGGGGAGTCGAACCGGAAGACCAGCGGGGCCTGGTCGGCGGCACGGTCACGGGCCGACTGGGTCAGTTCGCGATTCACCCGCGAGAACTGGACCATCGCCAGGACCCCATCGGGAGGCCGTTCGCCCAACCGATGCGGAAACGCATGGCGCCAGGCTTTGATTCCGCAGAGGATGATCACCATGGCCGCCAGGGCCACCACGATGCGGACGAGCGCGGCCCGATATTGAAACACCTCCCGCCAGTCGGTGGAGACCTCCTGGGCCAACCGGATGGTGCCCGGTCGTGAGTGCCGCGTGCGTCTGGGAAGATTCGTCGACATGTTTGGCGTGACCGTCCAACCCCCTAAGTACGTCCTTTTGGACGCGATGGCCCCGAGCTCGAACCGTCGTCATACGCCGCCACAATCTTCTTCACCAGGGGATGCCTGACGATGTCTTCAGCGCTGAGGCGAATGTGCGCGATGCCCGGCACATTCTCCAGCCGCCGCAGAGCGTCGTTGAACCCGCTGGTCACCTCCGCCGGGAGGTCGGTCTGGGTGGAATCTCCCGTCACCACAATCCGCGAGCCGTTCCCCAGCCGGGTGAGGAACATTTTCATCTGGGTCACGGTGGTGTTTTGCCCCTCGTCGAGAATGATGAATGTCTCGTTGAGGGTTCGTCCCCGCATGAAGGCGAGGGGCACGATTTCGACCACATCGCGATCGATGTACCGCTGGACGGCGTCGTAGTCGAGCATTTCCGAGAGCGCGTCCAACAGCGGTCGCAGATACGGATTGATCTTCGCCAGGAGGTCACCGGGCAGAAACCCCAGTTTCTCCCCCGCCTCAACCGCGGGCCTGACCAGCACGATCTTGCGGACCTGTTCCTGACGCAGGGCGTTTACCGCCATGGCCACGGCCAAATAGGTCTTGCCACTCCCCGCGGGTCCCTCGCAAAACACCAGATCATGCTCGCGGATCGCCCGCACGTACTCGGCCTGTCCCGCGCTGCGCGGCAAGACCTTGCGGGCCTTCTCGAGCAGGTCGATGGACTCGGCGGGCTTCCGGACATTCGGCGGTGCGGTTGACGCCACCCCCGCGGTTTTGGACAGCCCCAACACACTGCGGACTTCCGACTCCTGCAAAACGCCCCGTGCCTCGAGAATGGCCTTCAACTCGCTGAAGACTTCCCGCCCCCGCCGAATCTGCTCTTCGGTGCCATGCAGCCGCAGCTGATCGCCACGAATGGTCACCCCCACCCCCACCGCCTCGCGGACCTGTCTCAAATACCGGTCTTGCGCACCAAACAGAAGCAGGATTTGGTCCGCGCTGGCAAAGGACAGTGTGTCGTCAGTCATCCGATCTCCCCAAGAGCCTCCACAGGCGGTTGCTGTCGGTCCGACAGAAACCCCCTTCAGGTCCCGAATTATACCAATTGACCAGACCCGCAACGGATGGATCTGGTTCGCGACCCCGGAACTCGGCTGGATCTCCCAGCCGGCCCCCCCACTCCAAGGCCCTTCCGCGAGACCACATTTTTTCGCTTCCCGTCCGTTACCAGCCCCTTGAAATAAAATCACAAGCCCTTTTATTACAACACGTTACGACGTATCCCCACCTCCTTCAGTGCGTCCGTTCAGCCAAGTGGCAGGGGGGAACGGGGTCAAGTTGGATGGGGGCCCGGTTCGATTTGAAGAGTCTGGCGGGTGGCGCCAGCCCTCCCATCCGCAGGCCTTGCGCGAGCTGTCCATGTTCGAGTCGCACTTCGGTTTCCAGCACCAGCCCTTCGCGGCCACTCCCGATCCGCGCTCGTGGTTCGCCACCCCGCGGCTGCGCGAGATGGTCGACGAATTGACGGTGCGTCTGGAGACGGGACAGGGAATCTGTCTGCTCACCGGGGCCGCGGGACTGGGCAAGTCACTGATCTGCCGCGTAGTCGCCCAGGAACTGGCCGCCCCCTGTCACGTGTTGTACCTCGCGGCCCCCGCCGTGCTGGCCCCCCGGTCTCTGTTTCAGACCCTGTTGTCTGAACTTGATCATTCCCTCCCCGGGCTCGACCTGCACGAATTGCGGCTGGCACTGCTGCAGACATTGCGCGAGCAGGTGCGGGCCGATCGACCCTGCGTGCTGCTGGTGGATGAGGCTCACCTCTTGCCGCGACGGCTGTTCGAAGAACTGCGGGCGCTGACGGTGCTCGATGAACAGGCCCAACCGTTGTTGCGGCTGATGCTGGCCGGTCAGCCCCGCCTCGAGGAACTGTTGACCGGCGCGGAATTCGACGCCCTCAATCAACAGGTCGCCACTCACCAACTGCTCGAATCGCTTTCCCTGACCGAGTCGGTCGAATACATCCTGCACAGGGTGTATTGGGCGGGGGGAGACACCGCTGGATTGTTCAGCATTCCGGCCCTCGATTTCATCGTGCAGGCCTGCTCGGGAATCCCCCGCTTGCTGAACCGCCTCTGCGACCAGTGCCTGCTGGTGACCGAAGCCGCCCAGCTCTCCCAGGTCGATTTGCCCCAGGT
Source organism: uncultured Planctomycetaceae bacterium (assembly GCA_903861195.1). Taxonomy (GTDB): domain Bacteria; phylum Planctomycetota; class Planctomycetia; order Planctomycetales; family Planctomycetaceae; genus UBA10511. The sequence continues at coordinate 10,574 of CAIOTJ010000566.1, forward strand.
CGAGACCGCCCTCGATTCGCTCCGGCATCTGCCCCTGGCCTGGAATGAGGAGTTTCTGCGGCGGCGGGGCCTGGCGACCGATTCCCCGGGCCGCTTCGCCGAGGTCTCCAGCCAACCGCTCGATCCCGATCAGCACGCAGACCTCGACTGGAACGAACTTTCCACGAGTGAGGACCTGCCGCAAGACTCCCTCGCGACGCACACCGACCCAGACGATGTCGCCGCCGAGGACATGGTCGAAGCCGACCTGTGGCCCGCCGCACAGACGGACGCTGGAAACAGAGATACACGCCTGTCTCCGCAGGCAGTGGCGGCTCCCGCCCTGGAACAGGAAGAGGCCGCGGACGACGACCTGTCGGCCGACTTGAACCACGAGCCCGCGGCGCCGATCGCGTTCCCCTGGCGCAACACGCCACAAGAGTCCGGGAAACTCCCGACGGTCACTGGAGATTTCGAGCCGGTTGAGGAGGCTTTCGAGAGGCACAGCCCCGAAGTCTCCTCCCCGGGCGGATTGACCTTTGATGAGCGGGCCCTGGCCGAGGAGTGGTCGCGCCGGCTGTGGCGTGATCTGCCCCAGGTTCCGCTGTCGCTTCCCCCTGAACCTCCGGCCGACGTCGCCCACGAGGGACGGGTTCCACCCCCCCGGGAAACGCCTCAGACGCCGGTGCCGACAGTCTCCCCGATGTGGAATGCCACCACGGTGAATTCCCCACAGCCGAGTCCAGCGCGTCACTCGACCGCGAAGGCCACCGCTCCAGTCCCTGCTCCCGTCCCTGGAGCGCCGGCAGGACTGTTGACGCCGCGGTTGGCGACTGGCAGCTTGACGGAGCGATCGCTGGAAGAGGGAGATTGGGTCTACGACGTCGTCGAACCTGAAGAGCCCGACCTGGCGGTCCCCCGTGCGCGACGGCCGCGCCTGGTCAATGGTATCTCAGTCGTGGCTGAGACTGTTGCGAACGGGAAGAGTTCCGCGACGACAGGCCCGTCCAAGACCAGCGCCAGCGGGATCCCCGATGCCGCGACCGCCACTCGCCCGGTCGCGGACTTGTCCAACATGGATCACGAAGAGCCCCAGGCCACGGCTGTTGCGGTGACACATCCCGCGCATGAGGTCCCCGCTCCCCGCAGTCCCCAAGGGGCCGGCCTGGGACGGCTGTTCACAGTGCTGCGTCACAAACTGGACGCGAGCCGCAGCCGCGGACAAAGCCAGCATCCGTGAGTTCCGAGACGTCTGCCCCCTCTGCCCGGGGCGGCGCCCCCGGACTTAGAACTGCGAGAGAAATCGCAGATCATTCCCGGTGAAGTACCGGATGTCGGGAATCGAATAGCGCCGCATGCAGAACCGCTCGATCCCCAGGCCAAAGGCGAACCCGGTGACCTGGTCGGGATCGTAGCCGACGGCCCGCAGCACGTTCGGATCAACCATCCCGGCCCCACCGATTTCCAGCCATCGGCTGCCCCAGCTCATGTCGACTTCGACCGACGGTTCGGTGAACGGGAAGAACGACGGGCGAAAGCGAATCGAAACGTCCTGGCCCAGGTAAGCGCGGGCGAACAGCCGCAGCACGGTCTTGAGCTGAGCCATCGTGGTCCCCGCGGCGATCAACAGTCCCTCCATCTGGTGGAACATGCACGAGTGGGTGGCGTCGATGGTGTCGGGACGATAAACGCGGCCGACCGAAATGATGCGGATCGGCGGGGGAGACGATTCCATCACCCGGATTTGGACGGTGCTGGTCTGGCTGCGCAGCAGACGTGGCGGCGAGCTGGAGCCGTCACGGGCGGCCACCTGGGCCGCGGCGAGGTAGAAGTTTTCGAGAGGATCCCGGGCGGGATGATCGGCGGGGATGTTGAGGGCTTCGAAATTGTGCCACTCATCTTCGACTTCGGGGCCATCTGCCACCGAAAAGCCGAACCGCCCCATTATTTCCTTGAATTCCAGAATCGTCTGGGTCAGGGGATGACGGCGTCCCTGAGGGTCGCGGGAACCCGGCAGGGTAACGTCGAGCCCACCAACTTTGCGGACCGGCCGGGCGAGAACCCTTTGCCGGGCCTCAAGCGCCGCACCAACCCTGGTCTTGACCTCGTTGAACCGGCGGCCCACCAGAGGCTTTTCTTCCTTGGTGGCTTGGCCCAGCAGCCCCTGCAGATCGCGCAGCCGCCCCTGCCTGGCCCCCAGAAACTCGATGCGGGCGGCTTCGAGAGCTCCGGCATCGCCGGCCGACTCGATGGCCGCCATGGCGGCCCCCTCGAACGCATCGAGCAGTTCAATCAGGCTTCCGGAACTCATCCCTGCATTCTCACGATCCCGGCACTCAAGATCCCGGAGCTTCTCTGGAGGGGGTCGTCAGGCAAGGAAAATCGCAGGAAGGGACATTTAGCCAGAACAGCCCACCAACCGCTGGCCTGGCAGACCGCGGTCGGCCCCCGTTCCGCGAATCGCAACTGTTCCCGGAGCGGCAAGCAGCGGCGCGATCTCAAGCGACGACCGAAACGGACGAGTCAGGCCGAAACCTTCAGCGCGCCGCGAGCCATTTCGACCAGTTGGTCGAACACATGGGGGGCGTGGATCGCGATTTCGCTGAGCGACTTGCGATTGAGGCTGATGTTGGCCTTCAGCAGTCCATTGATGAACTGCGAATAGCGAATGCCGCGCTGCTCACACGCCGCCGTCACGCGGATGATCCATAGCGAGCGGAAGTCGCGCTTCTTGGCCCGTCGGTGATGGAACGCAAACGCTCTGGCCCGAAACAGGGTCTCGGTGGCCATCTTGACCAGCTTGCCGCGCTTTCCGAAATTGCCCTTAACTTCCCGGAAGAGACGCCGACGGGCTTTCCGACGGGCGGAGGTCTTTCTCGCTCTCATGTCACTCTGTTCCTGCTCAACAAAATCTGTTCAACAATCGTGCGACAAGGTCGCACGCGATGGATCACCAATCGGCCGGTTCCGAAAGACGGCCTCGGCACCTGCCCGGCCACTCGGCCTGTCTTCGCAACAGCCACTCTTCCATGCATCTGCGACCCGCTGGTCGCATTGGCTCTCTGCGAGAATTAGCCATTCACGCCGGATCGTCCGATTCGAATCGAACGAAGCCGATGCAAACGTCGCGTCCCCGCAGGGCCGCTCGCACTTCCTCCCGGAAATGCACCCGTTCCGCTTTCCACCCGACGCACCCGACTGCGGGCCGAGTTGTTTGTCGGATGACTGACTGCCGAATGACTTAGGGACCGCAGCCCGACAAGGTGCTGCGGCACGGAAAGCCGCTTCAGTGAACTGAGAAGCTCGTTGAAGCTCTGGGCCAGGGCAGCTCTGGGTCAGACTGGAAGTGCATCTCGGCTGGCAGGGTGGGAGCGAACTTCCTCACCCGACCAGCCTCGCAGCACTACATGCTCGGGCGCAGGCCGTTTTGGACCACTTTGGCCAAGGTGCCAGACACAATGCCATCCTTACGCAGATGGCGCTTGCGATTGGCCGACTTGCCACTCAACAAGTGGCCGCGTGAGGACTTGCGGTGCTTCGCCTTGCCAGTGGCAGTCAGCTTGTACCGCTTCTTGATTCCCTTGTGGGTCTTCTGCTTGGGCATGACTCGAACTCAAAGACGAGAGACTCCCGGAAAGTCGGGAAACAGGCAGTATAGACGGAGGAGCCCCGGGAACGCCAGTGGGAACGACTCCGAAAAATGTCGGGGCCGTCTCAAAACCAGTCAGAGGGCAGTTCATGACCCCCTCGCCCCCATTTCAATCCCAGATCAAATAAACAAAAGAACAGACTTGGGCATCCACAGGGGCTCTGTGCTCCCTGGCTGCAGGCAGTCGTCGCACACCATCCGGACCGAAGCCGGGTGATTCAGCCTCGGCGGACGCCGTCGGCTGCCGTTCCCAAGAACTTCTCCCCTGCCACTCACTGGACGCCGAATAACTGGACATATATTCACTTCACGCCAGTTCGCTGAGATCCGCATGAGTGCCCCCGGTGAGTGCGGCCGGGGACACCCCGAACAAGACCTGAACCACGCGCGGACCGAAGGCCAATCCAGCCCAGGCGAAGACCCCCGGCACCGGGCCGGGTTGACCCAGCGAGGTTCACAGGATGGGGAACACCCCGCAGGCCTGCAGAAATGAGTTCGAGCGAGCCAGATCAGGAATCCGACGGCAACAGGAAAGTACCAGCTAGGCTCACTTGGGAGTGAGGACCGCAGTCATATTCCGGCCTTCCATCAGGGGGGGTTTCTCGACCTTGGCCACATCTTCCAGCAGATTGATCACCCCTTGGATGATCTCTTTGCCACGATCGATGTGGGCCATTTCCCGCCCCTTGAACTGGACGGTGACCTTCACTTTGTCGCGGTCCGCGAGGAAGCCCCGGGCCTGCCGGACCTTCACGTCCACGTCGTGCTCACCCGTCTTGGGACGCAGGCGGATCTCCTTGATCTGCACCTGGTGCGTCTTCGCATTGCGGGCCGCACGCTTCTTCTGCTCATACTTGAATTTGCCGTAATCCATGATCCGGCAGACCGGTGGCCGCTCATCGGGGGCCACTTCCACCAAATCCAGACTTGCCTGGCGGGCCAGATCCAAGGCCTCTGCCGTCGGCATCGCTCCCAACATTTCGCCATTCTGACTCACAACGCGCACCGGCGACAGCCGGATTTGCTCGTTGATACGATGCGTCGCTTCGATCGTTGACACCCTTTCGTGCACGAACTGTGAACCGCCTGAACGCCCCCCATCGGAGGAATTATCAACCCCGTTTTATATCGCATCCACTCCTGGCGAGTCAACCTTCTGGGGGCTCCCGCACTGCGGGGCGTGGTGCCGACCGGGCCTTTGGGCCACTCTCGTGGTGGGATCGATTTCGCAGCACTCACCGTTCCCTCCCGTCCTCGTGCCGGGCTGCCGATTTCCGTCCGTTGTCTTCCGTTCTGATCCAGGTCGGACCGGGGTGACTTGGCGATTCGAAGGGGGCGACGGCTCGCCGGATTGCTGCGATCGACACCCCGACGCTGACCGCTCTCACCGCAGGCGAGGCCCGAGGGGGTCAGGCGTTTTACGAACACCCTGCGTGGCAACCGCATCGGACCCGTCTCATCCAACCGGCTGGCGGGGAGTGAACTGCAGCACCCCGAGAGCCCCCGTGTCCGCGGGCCGACACCAGCCCGAAACGAGCTGTGTCGCCTGATTTCAGCTGGGGGCTTGTTCCGGCGGCGGGAGCCGGCGGAATTCCATCACGCCGTCCCGGGAAATCACCAGCCCCGGCCAGCGGCCGACACCCGGAACGTCCAGGTAGACCACCTCCCCCTCCGGACCGGGCTCGCGTCCCAGCGGGATCACGTCCCCCACCTCCAGATTCCATACCTCGGCGGCGGGAAGGTCGACTTCAGCCAACACCACCTCCGCGGTCACCGTCCCGGCCGCTGCGGCAGTTGTCGCCCCTCCCTCGGGGGGTTCCTCCAGAAGGGCCACCACACCCGACGGAAGGCCGAAGGTCAACACCCCTGCCAATCCGGTCCCCGTGACCTGCAGGCCCCACAGCGCGCCTGGTCGAGACGTGGCGGGGAGAGACGTGGCGGGGAGGCCGACAGCCGCGTTCCCGGCTCCCAGCACGCCCGCTCCCAGCACGCCAGCTCCCGACCCCCCTCCCGAGAACCCGGCGGTTGCGCACCGCGGGGGAGAGGTGCCTTCGACCGAGACGGGCCACAGGCAAGGAATGGTCAGGGGCAGACCCGAGACTGCATGCAGCGCGGCACAGAACTCCACCGCCGCCCGCAGAGCCAGCCGTTCCAACAACTGCAGCTCGAGCCGTCCCCAGGATGGCCCGGCTGCATTTCGGTCTCCGGTCTCGAGCCCCGTTTCCGTCGCCCCCAACATCCGACCCAACACCCCCTGGCAAAGCTGTGGCGAGAGCTCGACCCGCAGTGAATCATCGAACGGTTCCAGGGGGCCTTCCCAGCACGGTCCCGCGGAGCCGCTCTCGGCCAGCAACGGTGCCATTGCACTCCACTCCAGCGAGGTGCGAACCAGTTCACCCCAGGCAGTCTCCAGACGGGGAGCCAACCGCGTCAGCACGGCGTTCCACAACGGTCCCACGAGGGGGCGCGGTCGGGGCGGGGTCTCGTTCACGGCACACTCATCGGGTTGGGAACGCGTCGCGGGACTTTGGTCGCACGGATGTCCCCACAGACTGCCAGGCGGAATGCCCTGACTCGGACCACAGACCTGAATGGCCAACTCCCGAGCGGGGCGTGCGGAGGTGGATGGAGTGGGTACTGCCCGGGCAACGGTCCGGTCAACCGCGGATGTGGCCGGTCCCTTCGACGAGGTACTTGTAGCTGGTCAACTCGCGCAGGCCGCACGGACCGCGGGCGTGCAGTTTGTCGGTACTGATGCCAATCTCGGCCCCCAGGCCGAGTTCGCCGCCATCGTTGAACCGGGTGCTGGCATTCACCATGACCGCCGAAGAATCGACCGCCAGCAAGAACTGCCGAGCCGCCCCGAGATCGCTGGTGACGATCGCATCGGTGTGGTGCGAGCCAAATGTGTCAATGTGCCCGATCGCCATCGCCAGATCGTCGACCACCCGAACCGAGAGGATCAGTTCGAGATACTCGGTGTGGTAGTCGGCGTCGGTGGCGGGGCGACAGCCGGGCAGCAGCGCCCGGGTGGCCGCACAACCCCGCAGTTCGACCCCCGCAGCCTGCAGCTCGGCGGCCGCCTGGGGCAGGAATGCCGGGGCAATCTCGCGATGGACCAGCAGGGTTTCGGCCGCGTTGCAGACTCCCGGCCGCTGGCACTTGGCATTGACGATGATCCGGCGGGCCATCGCCAGGTCTGCCGAGCGGTCGACATAGACGTGGCAAATCCCGTCGTAGTGCTTGATGACCGGCATGCGGGCCTCGGCCATCACCCGCTCGATCAGTCCCTTGCCCCCCCGGGGGATGGTCACGGCGATCTTGTCGGAGAGCGCCAGAAAGTGCCCCACCACGCCCCGGTCGATCGTCTCGACCAATTGCACGGCTGCCGGGGGGAGCCCCGTGGCCTCCAGGGCATCGCGCAGCAGGTGGTACAGGGCGAGATTGCTGTGGAAGGCCTCTTTGCCCCCCCGCAGGATCACGGCATTGCCGCTTTTGACGCAGATGGCCGCCGCATCGACGGTGACGTTGGGACGAGATTCGTAGATGAAGAAGACGACTCCCAGAGGGACCCGCACCCGGCGCACCTGCAACCCGTTCGGGCGGACCTCACCATCGATCACCTCCCCGACGGGATCGGTCTGGGCGGCGATTTCGTCGAGGGCCGTCGCGAGGCTGGCCATGCGCGAGGGGGTGAGACGCAGCCGGTCGATCGCCGCGGCATTCAATCCCAACCCGGGGGCCTGCTCGAGGTCGATCTGGTTGGCCGCCAGGACCGACTGGGGAGCCTCCCTCAGCCGGCGGGCACACTCTGTCAACCAGGCGTTTTTCCGGGCCCCATCGACCAGCAGCAGCGCGCGTGAGGCGGCCTGGGCCCGGCTGGCCACCAGGTCGGCATAAGCTGCCAAGTCGGTTCCCGGCAAATCACCTACCACGTCCCACTCTCCCGTGTTCTGAAGACGCATTCTGCAGTTGATCCCCGATCGGCAGGGGTCGCGAGGGGCCGGAGTATCCGGCACGACGAACACTGTGTCAACGTGGCTGCAACCCCTGGAACGGCCGGGCGTGGAGCCGTCTGACACTTCCCCACAGGTCACCCCCACACTTGTGACCGCGCTGCCCGCCCGACCGCAGGGGGCAGAACGCGTCGGGTGATGACAGGGGCGAACCGGGAACTATGATAAACAACTGGCACAGGTCGGCACAAAAGCAAGTTCAGGAACCGTGATGAGTGAGATTCTGCGAGAAACGCTGGAGGTGTTTGACAATCCGTATCCGGGCCGGGAGTACGAGATTGAGACCATCTGCCCCGAATTCACTTCGATGTGTCCCAAGACGGGCCAGCCCGATTTCGGCACACTGACGCTGATTTACGTACCGCACAAGGTGTGCATCGAGCTGAAGTCGCTCAAGATGTACCTGCAGCAGTATCGCAATCACGGTGCCTACTACGAGAACGTCACCAACAAGATTCTCGATGATCTGGTGGCAGTCTCGCACCCCCGCTGGATGACCCTGCAGGCCGCATTTACGCCCCGGGGAGGCATTCGCACCAACGTCACGGTCAAGTACCACGCCCAGGAACGCCTGGGGGGTCAGTAGGGGGCCGCATTGGGCGTGCGGGAGTCGCAGCCTCGGCAACGCGACTGAGAGCGCGGGCCCTCCTCCATCTCCGTGGTCCGATGGGGATGAGGAGCGGTGTCCCGGTCGATGACAACTCCGGTCGGATTCCTCTGGTGCGGCCCGCCGTCGGGGGGCATGGGCAAGCTTGTTCGACAACGAGCGGTGGCGGCCGATATCCTCAGCGTTTTGCCCAGACGGTTCCCAGCGGCGATTTGAGGAGTGCGCGATGGCCAATGATTCCCGAGAGCGGTTTCTCCACACCCTGCTCAAGCGGTTCGACACGCTGCGTGCCGTCGATCGATTGCCGGAATCGGCCGAGGCGTGGCAGTCCCAGCGGACGGCGTTGCGGCAGCAGCTGCTGGCCTCACTGGGGGACTTTCCGACTGAGAAATGTCCACTGGAACCGCGCGTTCTGGGAGAACTGGCCCGGGATGGTTACCGGGTCGAGAAGGTGGTCTTTCAGACTCTGCCCGGCGTCTTGATGACGGCCAACGCCTATGTTCCCCAAGGGGAGGGGAAGCGCCCGGCGGTGCTGTGCGTGCATGGTCACTGGAAGGGAGCCAAGCAGGACCCGGTTCCGCAGGCCCGCTGCATCGGCCTGGCCAAGCTGGGGTTTTTCGTGCTGGCGGTCGACGCGTTTGGGGCCGGGGAACGAGGAATTGGCAAGGCCCTGGGCGAGTACCATGGCGAGATGACCGGGGCCACGCTGCTGCCGCTGGGAATGCCCCTGCCCGGACTGCAGGTCTACGAAAACATGCGGGCGGTCGATTACCTGCAGTCGCGCCCCGAGGTCGATGGAACCCGGATTGGCATCACGGGGGCCAGCGGTGGCGGCAACCAGACGATGTATGCCGGGGCGCTCGATGAACGCTTCGGCTGCGTGGTACCGACCTGCTCGGCGGGAACCTACCGTTCGTACCTGGGGGCCGCCTGTTGTGTGTGCGAACTGGTCCCCGACGCCATGACCTACACCGAGGAATGGGCCATTCTCGCGCTCGTCGCCCCCCGGGCGTTGCTGGTTCAGAACGCCACGCGCGATGCCTTCCAGTTCTCGGTGGGAGAGGCGCAGCAGTCGATTGCGAAAGCCCAGCACGTCTACCGTCTGCAAGGCCACGCGGGCAAGATCGCCCACACCATTTTCGAATCGGGGCACGACTACAACCGGCCGATGCGTGAGGCGATGTACGGCTGGATGACGCTGCACCTGAAGGGGGAAGGACAGGGCAATCCAATTCCCGAGCCGCCAGTGCAACCCGAAGACCCCGAGACCCTGCGGTGCTATCCGGGAGAGACCCGTCCCGATGATTTTATGACGCTGCCGCGATTCGCCGCACAACAGGCCGCGAAGCAGATCGCCGAGCACCGCGCCGCCTGGCCCACGCATCTCGAGATGTGGAAGACGCACACCCTGCAAACCCGCCAGATTCTGCGGTCGGGCGTCCTGGGTGGCGGCGACTGGACCGACTGGCGGGTGAGTCTGCTGGAAGAGACCAAGACCGACGGAATGCGCCGCCTGCGGTACCAGACCGAACCGGGTCTCGAATTGACCCTGCTGGGCCAACCCGGAGCGCGCGGGCGGGGGACGTACCTCGTGCTCGACCTGGCGGGGAGCGACCACGCGCGAACCCAACCGCTGGTGCAGGAACTCGAACAGGGGGGGGCCACCGTGTGGTGTGCCGACCTGCGGGCCAGCGGCCGCCACGCCCTCGCGGGGGACACCATTGGCAAGGCCCCGGATCACAACTCGGCTGAGTGGTCGATCTGGACGGGGCGGCCCCTGTTGGGGCAGTGGATCGCCGACGCGGCGGTGGCGGTCGAGGCGGTCCACCGTCACAGTCAGCAGCCGACCGAGGGTTCCCCGGCGGGATCGGTCACGGTGGTGGGCCTGGGACCGGCGTCCATGATCGCCCTGGGGGTGGGGATCTACGATCCCCGGGTGCAGCGGGTGGTGATGGTGCAGGGACTGGCCAGCTTCCGCACCGAGACCCCCTACACGGGGCAATGGATGGGGCTGTTCGCCCCGGGAATCCTCCGGGACGCCGGCGACATTCCCCAACTGGCCGCGTTGCTGGCCCCCCGCAAACTGGTCATCGCCGGTGGAGTGCGGGGAGATGGCACGGCACTCGCCCCCGAAGCCCTGCGCGACGCGTGGGGAGACACCCGCTCGATCTATCGGCTGCAGGGTGTCGAGGGGCATCTCGCGTTTCTGGACGAACCCCCCGGCCCCGAACTGGCCCGCCGTCTCCAGGCGGGGGAATGACCGCCCCGCGGGCCCTCACGCCGACCGCGGCCGGTCGCCCAGCCCGCGGCTTTCCCTTCTGACTGATCCGAGAAATCCGATGGCGCGTTACTTCAAGTACAAGACCATGGCGGACGTGGTCAACGATGCCACGCGTCTGGGGGGGGAACTGGTCCTCCAGGACGACCTCGCGCCGCTGTTCAGCCCCGCCACCGTGGCGGGACGCACGGTGGGGAATCGACTGCTGATCCAGCCCATGGAGGGGTGCGACGGGACGCTGGAAGGGGCTCCCGATGAACTGACCTACCGGCGTTATCAGCGGTTTGGCGCGGGAGGGGCCAAGATCATCTGGGGAGAAGCCACTGCCATCGCTCCCGAGGCGCGGGCCAACACCCGGCAGCTGTGGATCTCGGAACGGACGGCGGCCGACCTGGGCCGGATGCTTGACGGGGCCCGGGCGTCACATCGCGCGGCGGGTTACCCGACGGACGATCTGTTGATTGGCCTGCAGCTGACGCACTCGGGGCGATACAGCGTGCCGCGCCCGTGGTTGGCCACACACGACCCCCTGCTGGCTCCTCTGACCATCGACAAGACCACCGGAAAGAAGGTCGACGCCTCGTACCCTCTGCTGTCGGACGATGATCTGCAGCGGATTGAAGACCAGTATGTGGCGGCGGCCCGACTGGCGCACCGCATAGGCTGCGACTTCGTCGACCTCAAGCAGTGTCATCGCTACCTGCTCTCGGAATTGCTGGCCGCCCGCAACCGCCCGGGCAGGTATGGGGGCAGCTTCGAGAACCGAACACGGCTGATCCTCAACGTGGTCCGCCGGATTCGCGCAGAAGTCCCCGGGCTGATCCTGGCCACCCGCTTCAACGCCTACGACGGCATCCCCCATCGCGGAGTGGGGACGGGAGAGGAATTTATTGGTCAACCGGTGCCGCACGAACTGCCGCTGGTCTGTGCGTTTGGAACCGACCTGCAGTCCCCGGCGCGGGAACAACTGGAGGAACCGATTGCCCTGGCGACCCACTTGGTGCAGGCCGGGGTCTCGCTGTTGAATGTGACGATGGGGAACCCCTACGCCAATCCGCACCTCGTACGCCCCGCCGAGTTTCCGCCGGTCGATGGCTACCACGCGCCAGAGCATCCCCTGGCGGGAGTCTTGCGGCATTTCCGGATCACGGCAGCAATCCAGCGGGCGGTTCCGGGAACTCCCGTCGCGGGGAGCGGCTACAGCTGGCTGCAGGACTTCGCGCCGCAAGCGGCCGCGGCGAATGTCGCCCTGGGTCAGGTCGCCTTCGCCGGGTTTGGCCGGGCCACACTCTCGCATCCCGATTTCGCCCGCTCGCTGGCCGAGACCGGGCAACTCAACCGCAAGCTGGTCTGTCGGACTTTTTCTTATTGCACAGGCCTGATGCGGGCCAAGGATCATCCCCTGGGACAATACCCCACCGGATGCCCGCCGTTCGACAAAGAAGCGTACGGCGACTTGTGGAAAGAGGTGGAGCACAAGCGGAAACAGCCGGGCACCTGACAGCCACCGCACCGGGACGCCATGTCGCCGACTTGGCGACGTTTGGGGCCCCTCTGGATTTGCCACCAAACGCCCACAGCCCTGTCAACGGTCGAGACCGTCGACAGGGCTGTGGTTTTTCAAACAGGTCGGCTTTCGGGTGCCAGACTCACTTCGCCGGAGTGGGGAAGGATCCCGGCGAGGGCACACTGGTCGTGGGTGCCGAGTAGACGGGAGTCCCCGCCGCGGGCGCCGCCAGCGGTTCGCTGGTCATGGGACCGCTCATCACCGGACCACTCGGCATGGTCGCCGAGTGCCAGCCGGTCGAGCCTTCGATCGGCATTCCCGAGGGGAACGCCCCACCCTGCACATAGCCCCCCTGAACGTAGCCTGCAGGGGCATACCCTCCCTGCATCATGGGCGAGCCCTGCAGCATGGCACCCTGGGGATAAGACGAGGCTCCTCCCCCGGCACATCCCGAGCAGCCGCTGCTGGGCGGGCTGGAGATCATCTCGCCGTACATCGGCCCCCCCCCCATCGCCGAGGGCTGCCAGCCCCCTTCACTGATGTAGCCTTCGTTTGCTGCAGCGGAGAAGCCGCCCGAGCATGAACTGCAGCCACCGCACGAGCCGTAAGACACCGGCCCCGCACTGGCCCCCACGGGGCCGCACGAAAGTTCGGCACCGCAACTGCCAGAGCAGGAGGCAACACCGCAGGCATCACAGCCGCGGCCCGGCCGACGGCCCCCGCGGCGGGCCATCCGGCGATCGCGGGGACTTTGCCGCACGCAGTCATCGCACAGACCGCAATCGTCATTCCGGCGACGATGACGCCGTCCGCATTCGGTGCAATCGGAGAAGTCGTCGGCACACACCTCGTCCCGCCCATGGGGACGGTGATGCTGCAGACGGGCCTGGCGGGGAGACGCGGCGGCTCCACAGGAACTGGCCGCACCGCAGCCGCCCGGCTGCCAATCGGAACATCCGCTCTTGTGACGGCAGTAGTGATAGCAGCCAGAGCTGGTCGTGGTGACCAACAGCCCCAGAGCCAGCAACATCAAGCGATTCATGGCTGAATCCATCGGCGAGGGTGAACAACAGGGCCGGTCCGCAAAGTGTGCGGCTGGCCTGTTGAGAAAGATCGTCATGTTCCGCACCGATCTTGAATCCGTTCGTCTTGACACAATCGACAAACTTGACCGGCGGGCGCAAAACAAACCGGCCTCAGGCTGCCAACGGAGGGCAGCCGGGGCCGGCGGTCATTTCGGAATCACAGCGTCACCCACTCACGGGCGATCCGCGATGAGTCATTCCAAGGGTTCAGTTGCGATCGGCGGCGGGTGCCGGGGGAATCGTGGCCCCCTCAAAGGGGGTCAAACCAGCATTGGACTCGGGCTGCAACAGGCCCGGGTCGTCGATCTGAACAATCCGCAGCAGGTCACCCCAGGCATTCCATTGCTCGGTCAGGGATGTGATGTACGTGTTGAGGGCCATCACCAGGTTTTGCTGGGCAACGACCACATCCGTATAGGTGACCGAACCTTCCTCGTCGTGACGGCGAACGATACCGATGTACGCCCGGGCCTGATCGGGCAGGATGCGATTGCGATAGGCCTCGACCTGGATGCGGGCCGTTTCGTATCGCTGCCAGGCGTCGGCGAGATCGGCCTGCAGTTCGTTGCGGACCCGTTCGAACTCGCGACTAGCACGCGCCTGTTCCGCGCGGGCCTTCTGGATGTTGCCACGGTTGAGGTCGAAGATGGGAACGGGCACTCCCACCTGCAGATTCCAGGTGGTCCGCTGCACGGGAGGAGTGGTGGAGTCGTCCTGCACAGCGGTGTAGACCCGCAGGTCGGGAATGCGTTTGCGGTACTGCCGCTCGACCTCCACCTGCGATTGCTGGTTGCGAACCAGGGCGGTCTGGAGATCGGTATGGCTGGACTGCAGCAGATTCGAAAGCTGGGCGAAGTCGACGATGGGGGCTGAAAAAACAGCCGTTCCCTCGAGATCGCCGGAAGGCAGACTGGGGTCGCCCACGGCGGATGCCAGCACGAGCCATGCGGCCCGATCGCGGGCCTGGGCCGCCTCGTACGCCGCCCGCGCCTGAATCGCCAGAGCCCGGATGGGCAGGGGTTCGTAGGGGGCAATCTGTTCCTGTCGCAACTGATCGAGAGGCAGCTCGAAGATGGAGTCCGAGAACTCGGCCAGGGCGCGGGTAATCCGCACGTTCTCGCGAGCCACCAGCACCTGATACCAGGCCTTGCGAACGGCGTTCAGTTGGTCGATCCGGGCCTTGCGCAGGTTGAACTCGGCACTGGTGATGTCGAAGCAGGCCACCTGCTGGGCCAACTGGCGTTTCCCAGCGGTCTGGAACACCTGTTCGACGTAGACCCCGTGATAACCGGCAGTGCCATTGGTGCGGACGGTGTCAGCCTCGTAACCGACCTGAGGGTTGAAGGGCCGACCGGCCTGCCAGGCCAGACCATCGGCGGCGACTACGGCATTCGCCGCCTGATCGACAGCCGGGGCGATGGCCAGGGTGCGGGCTTCCAGCTCGGCCAGGGTGTATCGCAGTCCGGTTTCCGGAATGGCAGGTGCCAACGACGGGAGCGGACCGAACGGGGGGAACAGGTTTTCGATCGCCTTCGCGCGGGCCTGGGGATCATCGGCTGGAGGCAGAACCGCCGGGGGAGACTCGGCCCCTGGCAATTCCGGGGGAAGCTGCAGGCGGCGAGCGAAGGATCGACGATCCGGGCTGCGCCCCGTGACCGGTCCGATGCTGGTACGTCCCGGGGCAACCGACTCTTCCTGGGCGGAGACGGGAACCACCTGCGACCCCAGAGCCGGGTCGGCGGACTTGGTCGCGCCAACATCGGTTGTCCGGTTCGGGCTCTGGTTCCCGAGGGACGGGCGGGCGGAGGAGTGGTTCGGACGGGTGGAGGCCAGAGTTCCCGGGGACGCTTGACGTGCCAGCTGCTCGCCCCGCCCCGGGGGAAGATGGGACGTCAGTGAAGGAGTGGAACACCCTCCGAGGGTACCGCACAACAGCAGACCAGAGGCCCATGCGTACAGTGCACGCAGTTGAGGACTGCGGGGAACAAGCAGGACAGGGTGTCGCATGCAGCACCAAATGTGTCGGCCCAAAAGGGGTTGACGACTCGAAGGAGACCGAACAGGGACAAGTCCCGGTTGACGGCAGTACAAGGGAAGTTCCGCCCCCAGGTTCGGTCTGTATCAACTGTGTCGGCTGCGAAGTCTGCTCATCCTGAATCAATTGGGAGAGAAAGACAGGGCAACTGGATTTCCCGTTTTTCTGCCATGCATCGCGCGCGATCCTCGGGTAGAATTCGAGATTGTCTGCGACCGGAGCGGTCAAACGGCCCGCCAGGGATTGAGACGCGAGTCCGAGCCCCGTCGCGGTGCTTCCAACGACGCGGTGGATTGAGGCGTGACGAGCAACACAGAGTCGGAGAATTTCGCTTGGGCGTGCGGCCAAACGGCACCCATCCGCCTCCAGATACTCGACGCACGTTTAGGAATCACCCGCAGCGTTGAGTTGCCTGGCCCGGTGGCCGTCGTGGGGAGTGGAGAAGACTGCGACCTGTGTCTCCCCCACGCCGACGTCAGTCGACGCCACGCCTATCTGCAGGTCATTGATGCCCGTTTGGCCTGTTTTGATCTCGACAGCCGCAGTGGCCTTCACTGGGGGAAGAAGTCGAAACCACGTGGTTTCCTGGCTCCCGGCGAACCGCTGCATATCGGCCCGTACCAGGTAACGCTGATGGGGCCGGTGGGGAACGAGCAACAGATTCCCCTCAGTCACTCCAAGTTCAGCCTGTGGGACGCCCCAGGGGAACAAACCGTCCCCTTCGTGCTCACGTTTCTCAATGCCCACAGCCGGTCGGGCACCAAGCGGGTCGTGCGCATCGTAAGACGGGTCACACTGGTGGGCTGGAGTGACCTGTGCAATATGCGGTTGCAGCACAGCAGCGTCGATCGTGTGCACTGCGCCCTTGTGGTTGCGCAGGGCCAACTTTGGTTGGTCGATCTGAAGTCGGAGAATGTCGCGAGCGTCAATGATGCCCCTGTGCGGATTCACCCGTTGGTGCTGGGAGATCAATTACGGCTGGGGAAATTCCTCCTGGCCGTCCGTTCCGCCGATTCCGTTGGAGAAGATGATGAGTCTTCCCTGGCCGCGGATTCGGAAGGGATGGATTCTCCCGCCGGAGAAGAGTCCCGAGCGATCGCCCCGCGGGGGGCCGATCCCCGACGGCGACCGGGAGGATTGGTTCCCCGGGGAGGCTTGCGGCCCATTGGTCCGGGAGAGGGACTCACGGTCCCCTCCCCCGCCTCCGAAGGTGCTGAGATCAATTCCGCGGCCCTGATGTCGCACTTCCAAACCATGCAGGCGCAGATGCTCGAGCATCAGCAGCAGATGATGGCGATGGTGGTGCAGGCGTTCAGCTCGGCCCATACCCGACAGCTCGATGTCATCCGCGAAGAACTGCAACGGGTGAATGACCTGAATCGGGAACTTCAGGAGTTGCAAGCCCGCCGCGAAGGTTCCGAATTGGTCGGTCCGGGTGGAGCCCCTCCCCGCGCTCCCGCCGCCGGACCAGCTGCGGGCGGATTCCCGCCGGTTGGGTTCCCCCCGGGTGCTTTTCCGCCAGGTGCTTTTCCGCCGGGTGTTTTTCCGCCGGGTGTTTTTCCGCCAGGGATGTTTCCAGGCATGCTGATGCCTGGTTTCGATCCCTTGGCCCCGCCCCCGCCGGCTCCCCGCATGCCACTTCCGAAGGCCAGTCCGCGTGCGCCCAGGCCCTCCCGGCCGACAGGGCCCCTGGACCCCGCAAGCCCAGAGTTGGGGGGCTCCTCCGGCTCGGTCCCCAACTTCCCCGGTCCAGGAACCGGCCAACCGTCGGCTTTGGGGAGTTCCCCCGAACCGTTCCCCACCCAACAGCCCTTTTCGCAGCTGCCGCCGTCGTCACCGACTGCAGCGCAGTTTCCCTTTGGCCCCCCCCCGAAGACCGGAACGCAGCCACTCGGATCACAGCCATTTCCCGCGGCGCAACCTTCCGGCTCACCCCTGCCCGCCAATCCAGGGACCGCTGCAGGGTTCGACCCCATCACTGGTCTGCCAACCGAACCGACTCCCGAAGAGGCCGGGGCTTATCTCGGCGTCAGTGATCGCATCAAGCAACTCGAGACGGAACGCACGTCGCGCTGGGCCCGCATTCTTCAGTTGCTTAACCCCAGCCCGGGGGGCTGACATTTCCCCTTGCCCCCCGACGGGCCACCAAGGCGCGAGGGTGGTCGCTGAACCGACTCATTTCCCAGATTCACAGCAGAAGTTCTTTACAGCAGAAGATCTTTACAGTCCAACACACCGGCATCAGGGGTTGGCAGCCGGAGTGGTCACGCGCCCGACCCCAAATTGGTCGCCGGCGGCCACGGGCAGATCTCCGCGGAAGTGGATCTCAATCATCTTTTCGCTGTGAACCTCGCGGCCCCTCTCGTCGGTCAGGCGGGCGACCGTCTCTCGGGTGGCGACATCGATCACTTCTCCGGTGGAGGGATAGGCCAGCCCGCCGTCGAGGCTGAAGGTGATCCATCCCGGCTGTTCCCGCACGGGCAAACTGTGCCGCTGCCTGGGGGGCGCCACCGTATTATCAAAGATGTGCAGCCGTTGGTTCGCCGCATCGACCACCCAGACTTCCCGCTCATCGGGAGTCAGGCCAATCCCGTGGCTGGGGCAGCCATGCCGTTTGACCACCCCCCGCTCAAATCCCTCGACCATCACGCGGTACAGCCGGGTGCCCCGCTCGAGGTCGAGAACCTCGAATCCCAGCAGGTCATTGACACAGACATAGGCCCGGGTTGAGCGGCCATTGACGGTCAAGGGACGAATGGCCGCCGAGAGCGGCCCCGCCTGGCGGACCACCGCGTGGGTTCGCGTGTCGGCGATGAACAGGAAGGGAGACTTCAGCCCCCCCAGGTACATCCAGCGGCCATCCCGGCTAACCACCGTGTTGTGGGCCCCGCTGTTCGTTTCGAGCTGGGCCAGGCGGTCTCCCGAGGCGGCATCGAAGACGTTCCAGACCTCTTTCTCCAGCGAGGGGACATACACAAACCGGCCATCCGGGGTGATCGACATCCGGTCGGTCCCCTCGGCGGGGGCCCGCTCCCAGAGAATCCGGTCATTGCGCAAATCGAGGCAGTACAGCTTCGACCGGGTGGTGAAATACAGCCGTCCCGTGGCGGCGCTCGCACAGACTCCCTTGATGTTGTCGGGAGCCTGCTCGCGGCTGGCGGGGGTTTCGATCCGCCGCACGAAGCGATGCCCGTCATCAATGTCGAACACCAGGATTCCCGCGCCGCCAAACTCAAGGTAATTGCGGATCCCGGGGGTGACGACATACAGCAATCTTCGAAGCGGTTCCTCAGCCCGCACCGGGCTGATCCCAATGAGCCACGCCAGCAGAGCCAGAACCAGCCATTGAATGCGCATGGGCGGTCACTTCCGGAAGTGGCGGCCACGGCAGCAGCCGGGCGTTTGGGAGGGGAACGCAGGAAGTGAACACGCGAACGCAACCGCCTCGAAAACCGATCAGGCGAAGAAGTCGGACTGCACGGTTCCGAAGGGAACCAACCGGTGCGGGCGGTTTTGATTGTCGTAAACCTCGGCCTCGTGATGCACTCCCAGGGCCTGGTAGATGGTGGAGATCACATCTCCCGGCACTAGGGGGTTGCTGTTGGGGAAGGCCCCAATCTTGTCGCTGGAGCCATAAATCAGCCCCTCCTTCATCCCTCCCCCTACCAGCTGCAGGCTGTAACAGAAGTTCCAGTGATCGCGACCGGCGTTGTTGGCGTTGATCTTGGGGGTCCGGCCGAAGTCGCCAAACACCGCCACGAGGGTCCGGTCGAGCATGCCGCGGTGGTGCAGATCCTCAATCAGGCTGCCGCACGCCGAGTCCAGCTGTGGCAGCAGGGTCTTCTTGAGCGACTGGAAATTGCTGCCGTGGGTGTCCCAGGTGGCGTTCGCATCCGGGGCCCACGAAATGGTGACCACCCGTGTTCCCGCCTCCACCAGCCTGCGGGCCAGCAGCACGCTTTGCCCGTAGATGTTGCGGCCATAGCGCTCGCGAACGGCGTCAGACTCTTCGGTCAGCCGGAACGCCCGCTGCGTCTGCTCGGAAGTGAGAATGTCGAGCGCCCGCTCCTGCATCTTCTGCATCTCCCCCCCGGCAGTGGCCGCCGTCAGCGCAGGCAGATCGAGCGTTCCGATCAACTGGCGGCGTTGTGCCAGACGCGCGGCCGACACGTCGCTGCTGGGGCTCAGCTCGGCAATCCGGAAGTCGGCCTCGTTGGGGTTCTTCAAGACAAACAGCGGATCGGTTGAACGCCCCAGGATCCCCCCGAAGAACCCTGGCTGCGGAGGCCCTCCCGCCCCTTCCTTCGTGACGTAGGGGAGATGCACGTGGGGGAAGACATCGCGGGCCACCGGGCGCAGCCGGCTCATCACCGAGCCCAGGCTGGGATGGTCGTCGGGCCGCGCCCCCCCGCCAATCTCCCCCCGGTCGTGCCCCGTCAACGAGGCATACACCGCCGCCGCATGCGAATTGTTCACGCTGTGGTGCATGCTGCGCACCACCAGCGACTTGTGCATCCACTGGGCCATCCGCGGCATGTGCTCCGAGCAGAAATAGCCCGGCAGGGAACTGGCGATTTGCTGAAACTCGCCCCGGATCCCATCGGGAGCGTCGGGCTTCATGTCCCACATATCGAGATGGCTGGGCCCGCCATTCAGGAAGAGCAGGATGCACGCGTCGGCCGAAGGCTTCACCAGCCGGGCCTCATCGGCCGCCAGCAGGTCCGTCAGAGAGAGCCCCCCCATCCCGGCCCCCAACAGGCCCCATTTCAGGCAGCTCCGCCGATTCAACTGCCGCAGTACTTCGGAGGGTATCGCGTTCATCTCACACCGTCTTCCAGCACCTGTCGACCAAGCCCCCAGCCAACCATAGTATAACAGGCGGGTTCGGTCCGAGCCCACTCCGCCGCCTGGATCGGGCGATGGCCCCGGCCCCATCCCCCTGACAGCCCACTCCGCGGTGCAGTCGGCGAAAGTTCACCGCACACAGCCGGTTGCCCTCCATCCCTCCGCATGATCTGGCTGCTGCTTGTTCTGATTGTGATCCTGGTGACGGTCGTCCAGATTCGATTTGGACCGCCCGCCACCCGCCCGTTGACCGCCGCCGAGGCCGACCTGGTCACCCGCCTGCGGACCGAATTGCAGCAGGCCCTGGACGAGTCGAGCCATCAGCCAGCCAACGACCTCCGCCGGGGTCTGGCGCAGATGAAATTACGGGGAGTTTTGCGCGATCCGGGGGACTGCAACGCCCTGACCCGGGGCCGCCGGACCTACTTCACCGAGTTCTTCTTCCGGGGAAAATCCCGCTGCCAACAACTCAAGACCCTGCTGTGGGAGGCGATGCGGGTGGCGGGAAACTACGTCGAAGTCGACGACTGGCGGGCCTACGCTGCCGCCGAGCGGGATGTCGACCAAGCCTTTCTGGCCATCGCCCCGCGTCTGGGCTGCCTGCATGACCTCCCCCCGGGACTGGCGATCGTTCCTCAGCACCGCTCCCCCGACAGTTCGCAATCGGCCTGAGCCGGGGCGAGGTCCCCACCGACCCTCCAGAACGTCCAGCTGCGAACAACAAATCGCGGCGGAAATGCAGCCGCGAACGCAGCCGAAGAAACCTCGTCAGGCTGACCGGGAAAGTAACGTTCTGCTCCAGGCACATCCCGGGCTCACACGGTCACTCCGCCCGGAGACCATGTGCTATCCTCCCCAGCACGCCATCGGATGACCCCAACTCATGGGTCCCGACTCTCGATCAGGACCACCCGCGAGTCTCCTCTGGGGAATGACGTCTTCGGGTTCCTCCATTGCTCCCTTGCCGCTGCCATGACCGGAAAACGCCCGACCCGCAAGACTGGGGCCTCAGCCCCCCCTCCCTCCCGACAGACTCCCCCCCAAACGGCAACGGGCCAACAATCGGTCGCTCCTGCATCCAGTTCATCGCGGGCCGTCGGCCAGCCCCCATCGCAGCCGACCGCCGCGAAGAGAACCGCCGCCCAGGCCGCCAAGGGCAAGGCCACGACCGCCAAGGCCGCCGCAAAAAAGCCTGCGGTTCGAAAACAAACCCCTCCCCGGGGTGGCCCGGCCAAGGTCCGGTTGCTGTCCGGGGGAAACCCGCAGATCGCCAAGGCCGACGGAGATGCTCCCGTCCAGGCCTACATCGCCGCTCTCTCGGGGTGGAAGCGGGAACTGGCCGCACAACTGGACCAGCTCATCACGAAAGTCGTCCCCGGGGTCCAAAAAGCGGTCAAGTGGAACTCGCCGTTCTATGGTGTGGAAGGAGAGGGCTGGTTCCTCGGCGTGCATACCTTCACCCGTTATCTCAAGGTCTGTTTCTTCAAAGGGACCTCCTTGCAACCGCTCCCCCCGGTCGCCAGTGCGAGTGGTGAAGCCCGCTACTTGCATCTCTCGGACCAGGAACCCTTCGATGCCTCCCTGCTGGCCGACTGGATTCGCCAGGCGGCTGCGATTCCCGGCTGGAAGATGGGCGGATGACGGTCGGCCCCCCAGCGATCGTGGTCTGGTCCGCGGCGGGCGGCGATTTCCAGCCGGTGGACGGTTAGAATCTCGACGATCCCACCCCGGCGAACCGGGAGGCTCCGACCGCGTGCGTTACTCTTTCCCATGAGGCCCTCGCATGGAAACCAGTCGTCGCACCTTTTTGCAGGCGGCCAGCCTGGGGGTCCTGGGATCCTCGGCCCCAACCGCGCAGCCCCTGGCGAATGAGCGAGCTGCCCCCGGTCTCCGCCCCGCCTCCATCACCGAACTGTTCCTCGACAATCAGTGGATCGAGGCGTCGCCCGGGGTCACCCGCCGGCTGCATCCCCCCCGCAAGCATGTCCGCAACCCGGTCATCCGCCCCGAGCGCTGGTGCGAAGGGACTTATCTGGAACCCTACACCACACTCTACGACCCGGCCGACAAACTGTTCAAGATGTGGGCTCGGGCGGGAAGCGATACGAAATCAGGATTTGTCGGCGGGAATGCCGGTTGGATGGTCTACTACACCTCCCGCGACGGCGTGCACTGGGACCGGCCCGATCTGG
The DNA here is from genome assembly GCA_903861195.1 of uncultured Planctomycetaceae bacterium. GTDB lineage: Bacteria > Planctomycetota > Planctomycetia > Planctomycetales > Planctomycetaceae > UBA10511. The sequence continues at coordinate 32,767 of CAIOTJ010000566.1, forward strand.
GGCTGTTCGACGTCGCTGGCCGACGCGACCACAACATCGTATTCGTCAGTGACCTGGTCCCCCGGCAGGTGACCCGGCTGACCTACGGCCCCGAGACCTTCGTCCGTCCCACCCAGCCGGCCGCCCCCCAGGGGAAGAAGGCATTTTTCTGGGGAGTCAATCGGCACCCGCGCCCGCGCGATCCGTCCGAGACGTACGTGGCGCTCGCCATCGTGCAGGATCATCGACGCGGGGCCCACATCGTCACCTCGCCCGACGGCCTGAACTGGTCGTGTGCCGCGACTCCCTTCTGGCAGACCCCCCACGATGTCGCCGGCAATGGGGACGACTGCCTGATGGACCTGGTCTTCGACGACGAACGAAACCGCTGGGTCATCTACCGTCGGATCATTCCCGAGTTCAGCGAGCGGATGATCGCCACCGAGGCCGATTGCGAACGCCCCCCCATCGACCGCTACAACCGGGCGTACGCCCGGGCCGAGAGCGAAGACCTGCGGCACTGGACCGGGCATCGCTTCATCGCCGCGATGGATCCCGATGATCCCGCCGACACCGAGCTGTACCAACTGGGGTGCCACCGGGTGGGTGCGTCGTGGATCGGGCTGTTCAGTGTCTTCTACCTGCGGCGGCCGCAGCCCATCAACGTGCATCTGGCCACCAGCCGCGATGGTCTCCACTTCACCCGGGTCTGCCGGGGGGAACCGTTCATCCCGCACGGCCACCTGGGTTACTACGACTTCATGGCGATGGCCTGCTCGCAGCCGCGACCAATCATTGTGAACGACATCGCCCACCTCTACTACGCGGCCCTCAACTATCCCCACGACGTCGACGAAAGCGCCTCGGGCGATTTTGGCGGCGGTGTGGCGCTGGTCACCTTTCCGCGCGACCGCTACGCCTCGCTGGAGACGGCGGCCGAAGGAGAACCGTGCCGGCTGCTGACCAAGCCCTTCCCAGTCACCCATCCGCGGCTGTTTCTGAACGCCAGCACCTGGAACCAGGGCTCGCTGCGGGTCGAGGTGTTGACGCGCGATTGGCGGCCCATTCCGGGCTACACCCTGGCCGACACGCGGGAAATTCGCGGCGACGCCCTCGACCATCCCGTCACCTGGACGCAGCGGAACGATCTGGCGGAGTTGGTCGGGCAGGACATCCGGCTCAAGTTCCACATGTCCCGCGCGCGGCTGCATGCCATGACCTTCAGCGACGAACCCCGGCCGCTCGGCGAGGTGGCTCCCCAATATCGCACTCAACCCGCCACCGACTCGGCTCCGCGACAGAACTGAGGGGAGTCGTCACCGCGTCGTTGCCTCACTACGTCGTTGCCTCATTGCGTCGTTGCCTCACTCCCCTGTCGATTCCCAACACGTGTCATCATGTGCCTGTTGTTTCGCACTCCTCTGCCCCGTGGCTCGGCCAGTCGCCTGTGGCTGGTCATGGGGCTGTTCGTCTCCCTCCTGGCCAGGCGGGGCAGTTCCTGCCGAGCCGCCGAGACTCCCCACGAACTCGGCAATCGGGTGCAGTTATTGGTCGACGACTGGCTGATCGCCTCGCGGCCGGGAGTCGAACGGGTGCTGCATCCGGCCCTCAAGGGAAATGACGGACGGCCCATCCAGGTGTGGCAGCGCAGCCCCGCTGGCGAGCGACGCCCGCTGCTCGCCTCCATCTACGGCAGCCCGCTCTACGACGCCGAGCGCCGCGTCTTTCGACTCTGGAGCCGGGTCTTTCCAGGGCTGCCCCAGGGAACCGCCCTCGAGGGCTCGGCCATTCACCAGCACATGCGCTATGGCTACAGCGAGTCGGCCGACGGGGTGAATTTCGACTTCGTGCAGGAACTGCAGGGGCTGCACTCGAATGGCGACTACAACAGCGTGGTCAACCTGGATGCGCACGAGCCCGACCCCGCGCACCGCTACAAGATTGGTTACGACGGGGCCCGCCCGGGAGAGCCCAACGGGGCCTGCCTGGCCCATTCGGCCGACGGCATCCACTGGACACCATACAACGCCGGCAAACCGGTCACTGGACGGGCGGCCGATTTCACCAATTGTCTCGTCTGGGACGACACGGCCCAGCTCTACCGGCTGTTCACCCGCACCGACTACGGCACCGGGGGCGGAGCGGGAGAAATTCGCGGCATGCGGATGATGGTCAACCGTGATGTGAAGGCCCGGCCAACCGACTGGCAAACGGTGCACGAATGGCGGTTCGACCAACAGGGCCCTGAGGAACATCGCCGTCGGCAGATCTACACAATGACCGACTGGATCCATCACGGCGTTCACTTCGGCCTGTTCTCGGTCTACGAATGGCCGAATGATTTCCGCGAGGGACGCGCGACCGATCACCAGCGACGGCACGAACGGGACGTGTTGAACTTCTACATCGCCACCAGCCGGGACGCCGTCCACTGGGACCTGCAGTGGATCCACCGCGGTCAGCCCCTGGTCGAACGGGGGCCCGACGGGGCCTGGGACAAAGACCTGCTGGTGCCGGCCAGTTGGATCGTCACCCGCGACGACCAGCACTGGATTTACTACGGCGGGGCGAACGAGCGGCACGGCACCGAGGGGGTCTTCCAACCACAACGGGCCTGGGGTATCGGGGTGGCCCACCTGCCACGCGACCGGTTTGTCTCACTTCAGGCGGGGCTGCATGCCGCCGAACTGCGGACCCATCCCTTCACCTTCCAGGGGAATGAATTGCGGCTGAATGTGCAGACCCCCGCGGGAGGCCAGGTGCGGGTCGAGCTGCAGGACGAGGCGGGGAAACCGCTGCCGGGTTTCGCGCTCACCGACTGCATTCCCCTCTCAGGAGATCACCTGGCGGCTGCGGTCCGCTGGAATGACAATCCCGATCTCGCCCCCTGGCAGGGGCACACCATCCGCCTGCGGCTGGTGCTGCGTAGTGCCGATCTCTATTCGCTGCAATTCCACACGGCGAACTGACCCCGGTCACCCAGCGACGAACGCCGCGCTCCGTTCCCTGTCAGCCCAGCTTCCCCCGGAAGATCCGCAGGGCGTTGTCGCGCAGGATCAGACGTTTCTGGTCGTCGGTGAGGTCGGCCTGATCAATGCGGGCCCGCTGCACGCCGCAATGGTACAGCGGGGTGTCGGTACCAAAGAGCACCCGGTCGGCCCCCACTTCGCGCACCGCCCATTCAATGAGATTGGGGGTCATCGAGCGGGCGCTCGACGTGTCGGCCACCACATTCCCGTGACGGCTGGCGAGCACGCCCCGCACCTGGTGGCCATAGTCGCCATCCCACCCATTGCCGATGTGGGCGAGTATGAGCGTCACTTCGGGAAACCGGTCGGCGAACGGGACCAGATCCGTACAGAGGCTGTTCTGTTCGCTGGTGTGCGCCAACACCACCGCCCGGTGTTTCGCGGCGAATTCAAACAACGGTCCGCCGTATTGCGCCACCGGATAGACGTGCTCTTCCGGGTGAATCTTGATTCCCACACAGCCCGGTTGCCGCAGCATCGCGTCGGCCTGGGTGAAGGTCTCGGAGACCCGGGGATCGAGCACCACATATTGCTTGAGTGCTGGCAGGCGGGCGGCGACGGCGGCCGCGTCGAGATTCCCCGCGACCGGGTCGCCCCCACCCCGGGGCAGCAGCGCTTGCAGGGGTGAGGCAATCGACAGCGTAATACCAAACCGGGCGGCCCGGGCCACCACCTCGTCGGCCGAAGCCGACATCAACTCGGTGACAATCCCCCCTTCGCGGCGGGCGTAAGCTCCATAATGGGCGTGCACATCGATCGCATCGAGGGAGGTGGTGCTCATGGCAGAGAGGTCCAGGGGTGGCTCAGTGGGCTGCGGGGACTTCGGACGGTTCGTCGGGAGCGGTCGGCCGCGGGGGGAGCGTGGCGAGAATGAGCCCGACCGAGAGAATCAGCAACCCCCCGGCCGTGAAGAACGTGGCGGTGCGGCTGTAGGCTTCCGAGATCAGCCCATACCCCACCGAGGCGAATCCCACGAACGAACCCAACAGGTTCAGCAGAGCGACGTTCGCCCGCACGGTGGATTTCGATGACGCACTGACCACGTAATTGGGAAAGTAGGCTCCGAAGAGTTCCCCCGCCCCCAGCAGCCCGGCACTCAACAGATACCAATACCCCGACGAACCCAACACCCAGGCAATTCCGATCAGCAGCAGGGCGGTGGTGGCCAGGACCGGAGCGCGGGGACTGGTGCGGGCCAGCAGCCACCCCAGGCACAGCCCGGTGACCGACTTGAAACTGAACCGCAGAAAACTCTGGATCCCCTGGGTATCTTCGATCTCATCCCCCAGCACATCACGGGCATGCAACGACACATTGTCGAAGATGGCGTTGCCCCCCGAGTAGACCAGCAAGTACGCGAGCGAGGCGAACAGCACGGGGCGATGGGTGAAGAACTCGGTCAGGCTGCGCAGGGCGGCCTGCCCGGGATGATGGGTCTCAATGCGATCCGCGGGCCAACCAGCCGACTCGGCCGGCAGCACAAACTGGGTCCCCAACAGGGTCGCCAGGGCCAGCACCGGAACCCCCGCGCTGAACATCGCCAGGTAATTCAGCGGAAACCCCAGGCCGAACGTGGGAATCGAGATCCCCGCGGTCAACCGGAAGGGCTCGGGGTTCATCACCATCTGCTGCAGCACCGATCCCGCGCAGGCGAAGAGGGGGCCGATACCAAACGCCAGGCTCATGGTGCGGCCCCTCAGGCGAGACGAAGTCCCCCGTCGGACCACTTCCCACATGGCGGTCACCAGGATGCCGTTGGCGGCACCGAAAATCGTTCCAAACAAGATGGTCGCGGCCACCACGAGGCTGGCCGAACTCCGCAGCCAGAGCGCACCGGCCACCAGGGCGGCGGCCAGGGTCATCGCCGACAACGCCCCGACGATCAGGGGCCGCAATACCTTCGGTTGCGGCAGAAACCACGCCACCAGAATGGGACACGCGGTGAACCACTGGTAGAAAGCGTGAGGCAGATTGGCGGTGATGTCGCTGTCGGTGAACTGCTTCAGCAGGTTGGCGTGCGTGTTCCCCACATAGGTGATGGGGGCGGCGAAATAGAACAGGCACCAGAACAGCCCGTAGATCAGCGAGTTGCGCTGCTGGGCCGCCAGCGGCAGCGGGCAATCGTCGGTCTCAGGACGGGATGATGACTCGTCGGCAGACATCGTGGCGTTCGTCCTGGTGAAACAAAAGAACGGCAGTCCCGCAGTCAGAAGCCCCCCGGCAGGGGGAGTGCCGCCACGATGAACCATCGGCAAGGGCACGTCAAGCCGGTGGGGGGCCTTGTCCCGTCGCAGTCACTTCCCCCCGCCTCGCGCGTCACAGCCCGGAAGCAGAGTCCCGGGGATTCCCACATCGGGATTGAATCGCCAGCCACGCCCGGTGCTGAGCGACACGGCACCAGGGGACAGGGGTCAGGGGGCGCGGCGCGACGCGCGTCGCCATCCCGCCTGGTGGGGGACGACGGCGCGCCTGGGGAGAGGAAGAGGAATCGACGGGAGTGCGCCAGACGAGCGCGGCGCCGTTCCGCTGGCCAGAGCGCGATTAAGGCTCGATAATCTGCCGTATGTAGCGTCCCACTTGCATTTGCAGCAACTGCAGACGCTGCCAGTCCGTCCGCCCCATGAGCATGCCGCGAGTGGGTGACTGGGACTCTTCCTTGGCGTTTGCGACCACGTCGCTCATTTCCCGATGCACATACACCAACAGGTCGTGCAACTGGGCCGATTGGCCCATCCGCAACCCCTCGGGCAGAATGGGAGGACCGGCGGGAAACAGGGTTTGGCTCGCCGGGGGCCCCCCGGGATCGCCCGCGGGGACAGGCCGGGCTTCGAGGAACGACGACTCGCCCGGTTCGATCACCGATTCCGCTCCCCTGGGGGGATGCCCAGGATGGGTGCGGATGTTGTCGAGGGCATGGTCCGACAGGTTGGAGTTCGAATCTTCCCGACGCAATTCCTGCGGGCTGCCGTACAGCAACAGCGACCGCCCCACCAGAATCTGATCTCCCGGCTGCAACACCCGCACCTGGATGGGATGGCCATTGACCCGGGTGCCATTGGTGCTGTCTAGGTCAGTCAGAATCACCCGGCCGGCCTCCTCCTGGATCTTCAGATGAAACCGGCTGACCCGGTCGTCATTCAGCTGGATCCGATTCTCCTCTTCTCGTCCGATCGTGATCGGCGGTGTGAGGTCGTCGTAGATCCGGCCCCGCTCGACCCCTTCCAGGATCTGAATGGTCAGTTTGGGCATCAGGCTTCCCTGCACGTCGGCAGACCAGACAGAACTCAGCTCGACGAAGCGACGAACCGCGGGACAGGGACTTGGGAACGGGCGATAGCATTTCCAATGACTGGCATCTTCCGGCACTTCCCGCAGGAAGTCAATCTGAGACTGGTAAAACCAAATCTACGGGTCCAGGCGAGTGGACGTCCCACTGGGAAAATTCAGCCGGGCAGCCAGCGAATGACATCGGGATCGTCATACGCCAGCCGCAGGGCCTGGCAGACGGATCCCACCAACTGCCGCAGGGGGACCGGCTTTTTCAGTACCGCCTGCGCCTGGGCCACCTGCGCCTCCTGCTGCAACTGCTCGGTCAACCCAGCCGACAGCACAATGCACGGCAGAGACTCGCGCAGCGACTTCACCACCCGTAGCGTCTCAATGCCCGACAGCCGGGGCATGTGAATGTCGAGCAGCACCAGGTCGATGGATCCCTGACGCACAATTTCAATCGCCTCTTCGCCGCAACTCGCCTCGACCAACAGCGCGTGCGGCTCAAAGACCGACCGCACCGCCTCCCGGAAACCGGGATCATCATCGGCAATCAGCAGCTCGTAGGGCTCAGCACGGGTCGACACCATGCATTTTTTTTATCACCCCCGGCCGTGCCGATCAATCGCAAATTCCGCCAACTCGCCAGCCGGCCTCAACCTTCGAAACTTCTCAGCCCAGAGCGCGAGCCAACCAGAGGGGGGTTCACGAAGACCCGCAGCCGTCCCAAATTCCCCCCAACA
>CAIOTJ010000567.1 GCA_903861195.1 uncultured Planctomycetaceae bacterium
CGTCACCGACCGCTCCTTCAAAGTCCACCCCGCGGACCGTCAGCGACTGGTTCGCGCTGAGCTGCGGCTGGCCCCTTGGCTCGTCGGAGACTGGCACGAATCGCCAGGAATTCGCGCGAGATCTGGAAGACCTGCTCGTTGCGCAGGCGCAGAGCGGGTGGGACCGGGCGGACCGCGCGTGGCGGCGCGGCAATCGGCACGTGCGCCGGCTGCGGGTGGGGACTCACCGCCTGCGGGCAGAGGCCACCCTGCCGGCCGACTGGCTGCAGAGCGTGGCCGAGGCTCCCGAGCGGTTGTTCGCCCCCGATCATGTGGTGCAACTCTGCAAGAACTCGGCCCACTGCCGGGTGGCTCTGGTGCGGCTTCCCCTGGATGGCCCCGACCGGGCCCCAACCGACCGGGCCCCAACCGAACGCGCCCCAACCGAACGGGCCCTGTGCGTCAAGTCGGTGGTGGCCGGGCGGTGGTTGTCGCGGCTGCTCGATGGCTGGAGGCTGTCGCTGGTTCGCCGGGCCTGGGAGACCGGCCACGCGTTGCTGCGGCGGGGGCTCGATACCCCGCGCCCCCTGCTCTGCGTCGAGGTGCCGCAGCGTGCGGGAACCCGCGGCTATCTGGTGACCGAGTGGATCGAAAACACCGAGACGGCCCAGACGGCGGCCGCGTCCAGATTGCCGGAGCTCGCCCCGCCGGCCCGCGCCGCGTGGCTCGGCTTGCGCGGGGGGCAACTGGCCTCGATGCTGCGGCGGTTCCATGCGTGTGGGTTCGATCATCGCGATCTCAAGCTGGCGAACCTGCTGGTTTCGCGACAGCCAGACAATCCGCGGGTTTGGCTGCTGGATCTCGACGGCGTCCGGCGGTGGAAACGGATCCCCCGTCAGCGGGCCGTGCAGAATCTCGCCCGGCTCGAAGTGAGTTGCCGGGTGCAGGGTCTGACCAGTGCGACGCTGCGGCTGCGGTTCCTGCGGGAGTACCTCGCGGGAAGCGGGGAAGATTGGAGAAGCTGGTGGAAATGGGTTGCCAAAGCCGGTCAGCGAAAGGTGTCTCAGAATACGCGTCGTGGACGTCCGATTTCCTGAGAGACTCTGCTGGTTGTAGCAACCCTGTTGCCTGTGAGTGCCGTTCGTGAAACCAACATCCCCCGCCTCCTGCTGCCTCACTTCCATCGCCACCGAGGGACCAGGTGCCCCGCGGTTGCGGCGTCGGGAGCTGCTGGGCCTGCTGGCTGGCCTGTGGGCCGCGGGCTGCGCGGGAACGAAATACACACATCGCATCGGACTCCCCCAGAGTCATTCGCTCAAGGCCGAGCAGTTGCAGCTCTACAGCGACATCAAGATCGAGAAGGAACACCCGGTCATCCAGGACCTGCAGCGTCTGCGGCTGCAGATGGCCGAGACGCTCGACCTGCCCCTGGGGACCAAGCCGGTGGTGGTGTACCTGTTCTCGAACGAGCTGGAATACAAGCAGTACCTCGACACGAAGTTTCCGGGGTTTCCCAAGCGGCGGGCCTACTTCATCGAGACGGCCGGGAAGGATCTGTCGGTCTACACCTGGTGGGGTGACCAGATTGGGGAAGACCTGCGTCATGAGTACACGCATGGGCTGCTGCACGCCTCGCTGACCAACGTGCCGTTGTGGCTGGACGAAGGACTGGCCGAGTATTTCGAGGTGGGGGGTTCAATTCCGGGGCAGATCAACAACGAGCACGCGCAGTTGTTGGCTTCCGACGTGCAGCGCGGGGCGTGGCGTCCTGATCTGGCCCGGCTCGAATATCTCGAAGAGGTGCAGGACATGGCCCGCGCCGACTATCGCGAAGCGTGGGCCTGGGTGCACTTCATGATGCACTCGTCGCCCGACACGCGGCAGGTGCTGCTCGACTACCTGCAGGACCTGCGGACCGACCCGAACCCGGGTCCCTTGCGCGATCGCCTGTCGGCGGTGGCACCGCAACTCGACCAACGCATGCTCGGTTATGTCGCCAGTCTGAATGGTCCGGGGCATTGGGGCGTTTCCTTCCCCTCCTCCGGAGCCCGGCCGACCGCCGTCCGCGCCGTCAGCCATCCCTGAGCCGCCCGCCGCGCGCGCCCATCACCAGACTGGGCCACCCCACGGACCACGGACCACGGTCGACCTGTCTCAGTGACCGCCAGTCGCTTCCGTCGGAGCGGGTGACACCCCCCGGACAACGAAGTTCTGATGACCCAGCGGGCGTTCGAGCCGGATCGCCCGTTGGGTGCCGTCACCCGGCGCGTAGCGCCAGAATTCGGTGACGATGCCCAACGTCACGACTCGGGCGACACTGGTGGGAGCCCCCAGGGCTTGGCGGGCCTGTTCGGCGGTCATGCCCACCTCGACTCGTCCCGCGCGGATTGCCTGCGCGAAGCGGGGCTCGGGGCGTCGGGCGAGCTGCTGCGAGGTCAGCCATTGGCCATCGACCAGGTGCAAACCGGCCTCTTCCAGGCGGGCTTGCAGCGGGGCCGAACCGGGCACGCGGTTCCAGGTTTCCAGCAACAGCGCCACCCCGGCCTCGGACTTTCCCGCCAGGGTCTTGTAATCGTTGGCGAGATCGATCGCCCCTTCGACATCCCCCGGGTCGAGTTTCTGGCGTTGATGGGCCAGCCAGTCTTCCACCAGTTTGGTGGCGTGGGCGGGTTGGTTGCGGTTGCGATACTCGGTTTCGAGCGCCTGCAGTTCGGTGCGGGTGAGGCGGGTCACCTGGCCAGCCCGTTCCGTCAGCCGCTCTTCGCGCAGTTCCGCGGCACGGCTCGACTCTTCAGGCAGCAGCCTTTCGATCTGACGGGCCACCTCCAGCACATTGCTGTTGTCCGTCTTGAGCCGGGCCAGGAGGCTGCGCAGCTGCACATCGGCGTACAGCATGCGGTGGAGGGTGGTCCGCTTGGCGGCGTTGGCCGCCTCGTAGACCGTCTCGGGCTGCTTCAGGTACTTGTCGCGCAACGCCCGGTCCCAGGCGGGTCCGGGCTGGTCGCACTGGGGGAGTCGTTCGCGAGCCAGGGCGAGAAACCTGTCGAGGTTTTCGGGAGGGGCCGGCTTCCCCAAACGCCGGTATTCGACCACACACCCGCGGTGATTGAGCCCCTGGACAAATCCCTGCGCGAAACCAGCCTGTGCGGCCCGGTCGGCCAGATCGAACATTTTGGCCGAATCCTCCGCAGGCAGCTTCTGGGCTTCGATCTCCAGGGCCTGGTACCGCAGGTCGCGGGCCTTGCCCAAAAGCTGTTGATCTTTATACAGCGTGCCCCGCGCCTCGGCCCAGTCGGCCAGTTCATTCCATTTGCCGGGGGGCTGCCCCGGCAGCTGCTTTTCGCGCGCCTCGAGTTGTTCGAGGTCGCTGGGAATGGAACGCAGGCCTTCGACCACAAATTCGATCTTGCGGCTCTCGGGGGCGCGCCGCAGGAAGCCTGTCAGTTCCACCGGACCCGCCTTCTGCACCCGGGCCACCGGCTCACCCACGAACAGCACCTCGCAATGCCGCAAAGACAGCACCTGCTTGTTGAACGCACTGATCCGTCCCTCCACCTTCAGTTTCCGCTGGGGGGGGTTCGTCTCGGCCACCCATTCCCTGACCACTTCGTTCAACTGGGTCACATCCAGGGCCCCCTGCCGATCGGCCGCGGGTAGCGGGCCGATCCCCCACGGGGCCCCCACACCGGCCAAGAAGAGGCCAACCCAGAGTGCCGGGAGACGGGCCGCAGTTCGGCCGGGGGCGCCGCAACCGTGTCGTAAACCGCCGCTCATGGCGTGGTGACCCCCAGCAGGGCGGACTGCGCCTGCAAGACGGCCCGGGTCTCATCGTCCACAGGAAACCCAAGGGTCTCGAGGGTCTCGGGGGAGCTCCACAAAAACCCCTGTTGTCCATCGAGCCGCACGGTCCAGACCGTGGGCTGGTTCGCATCCCCCGGGATCAGCTCGGCCAGGGGGGCGGCGAAAATCACCCGGCGGGGGGCCTCGGCCGAGAGCGGCAGCCGGTCGAACGCCCGCAGATTCCCCACCAATTGCAGTTCGACCCCCTCGGCGGACAGCAGGCAGTCGAGCTCCCAGGTCCCGCGCCGTCGGTCGCTCACCAGCCGCCGGACAGGCAGATCGAGCACCACCCATCTCCCCCGGAACCGCATGCCGAAGGTCTCCTTCCACGATGTGGATGTCCCTTTTTGTGCCGCGGAAGCCTCGTCGGCCAGCACCTGCAGCGAGTCTGGGCAGAGCCGGGCCCGGGCGATGGTCTCGCGGCCGGTCTGCAGCAGTTGCAACGAGCGCGGTTCCCGGCGGTCAAGCAACTCGAGCGCCGCGACCATCTCGGTAAACTCCACGGCCGCCTGCTCGAGATCGCCGCGTGCCAGGGCCTCGGCCGCCTCGCGCGAGCGCGGGCCGAGAATCTGTTCGGCCACTGCCAGGCGGTGCGCCCGATAAAACCACCAGCCACTGACCGCCAAAGTGACCAGTGTGGCCGCCAGCAGCTTGCGGACGGGAGTCCACCAGTTGCGGCGGGCCTGGGGCTTCGCGGGAGACAGCCCCAACTCGGGGCGCGTCTTCGCGGTCCGCCCGGGGGGGCTGGCCGCGGCGGGGGTCCGGCCCCCCGGGTGCGCGGCATCGGCCCCGCGGAAGGGGACGGGGGCCTGACGTGTGTGGGGGGGGCGAGCGGCTGTTCCCGGGTTCCTGGGGACCGGCCGCGACGGCGTGGGGCCCTCGGTTTCCTCGGGAGGAAACTCGACCGGAGTTCCTTCGTCGGGGGGGATGTCGAGTGCTGGCGCAGGCTTTGAAGGCGCGTCGGCCGGGCGTCTGGAAGACGAGGCGACGGGCGGCGCCGGCGGGCAACTCGCTGCTGCCGGGGTGGGAGTCCCCCGCTGCGACAACAGCCCGGGGCGGGCTGGTTGCCGCCCCTGCGGCTCGGGATAGGGAGACAGGGGCAGAATAAAGTGCGTCCGCCGGCACTCGGGACAGGGGAGCGCCTGGGGCAGCTCCAGCCGGCTTCCGGAAAAACCCTGTCCGCACGCACAATGGAAATTGTACGTCTGCTGTCGCGGCTCGGCTTGCGCACGGAACAACCGTTTCGCAGTTCGCAACCATTCAGACATGCAGGAGACTTGAGTTGAGTGCTGGGAGGGCCGGCCGACGACACAGCCGAAGCAGGCAGAATTGCCGCGCGTCACGAAAGAGATACGAAAGTATCGGTTGACCACGGGGGCGGGTCAACCAGCGGGGGGAACTGCCGGGTGACCGACGCTACAATTCACCGTCGTGCGTCTGCTTCCTGAAGAGATTGCGTCACACGGGTGTGTGGTCGGAAGGCACCCTGGTGCGTTCCCATGAGATTTCGCTTTCCAACCCGTTTTGAAGACCCCCTGTCGACTTGCTGAAAGCCGCGTGTTGCATGCATCCCAGAATCTGGTTGTGGCTGGCCGTCTGGTGGTTGGCGGGGGGATTGGCCGCCCCCGGCTCACAGGCCCAACAAACAGTGCCCGAACGCCTGCGCGAGTCGGTTGCCAAAGCCGAGCGGATCCTCGTCGGGATTCCCGAGACCAGCGCGAATCTGGGAGCGGGAAAACCCTTTCTGATTGAGGTCGACCGGGCGTTGCGCGGCACGGGGGCCCGGGGCTCGCGGGCCCGCATCCTGGTCAGTCCCGACGCCCAGGGGAACACGCAACTGTCTGAGAAGACGCTGTACGCCTTCCTGCTGGTGAAAGGGCCGGGGGGCAAAGGCTGGGCGACTCTGGACGGGGGGCAACTGGTCATCGAGAAGGGGCGGGCCCGCTGGCTCGAACCGGGACAAAAACCGTATGAGTTCAGCACCCGGGAGTTCGAAGAGCTGATCGATGCCGGGGGGGCCGACGCGGAGTTTCCCTCCACGACCCGCCCCAGCCTCGAGGGACGGTGGCTGTTGACCTTCGCCGAGCGGGGGGGAGAGATTCCCGGCTGGCTGCTGGAATTGACACCGTCGGATGACCAATGGACGGTGAAGCTGCTCGATTCGACGCTCGAAAACAACACGCTGCGGTCGTCTTCGTATGCCGACCCGCAATTGAAACTGGTGTTTGATGTGCCGGGGGCCGAGTTCCAGTTTGCCGGCACCTGGCGCGACGGCCGTATGCGGGGAGTCTTGACGTCGACCGTGGGGGCCGTGGCCCCGGCGTGGCTGCAGCCCACCGAGGCGGAGTCTCTGGCGACCCAGCGGGAGGCGAAACCCCTCCCGGGGAATGATGAACTGAAGGAAGCGGTGGAATCGGACCAGGCGGTGGCCGAGCTGCTGCGGTTTGTTCGCCGGCGGGGGCAGCTCCCCCTGGCGCTCGACGCCTACCAGACGCTGCTCCCCCTCGCCACCAACGCGATGGATTCGGCCGAGAAGCTGAAGACCGTGATTGACGCGTACGAAACGACGGCGGACGGTTGGGGAGCACCCCTGCGGCAGCGGGCGCAGGTCGAGGCGCTGCTGAACCTGGCCCGGTCGGGGAAGTTTCCCGAGCTGGGTTTGAAGGTCGCCGAACGCACAATTCCCGGGATGACGGCCGAGTCTCCCGGAGGCTGGCGGTTGGTGGCCACCCGCAGCCGGGGTCAACTGCTGTTGCAGGCCGGCCAGACCGACGACGCGATGGCCTGCCTGCGGGAAGTGCACGACGAGTTTCCCCTCGATGCCGAGGCGACCTGGGCTCTGGCCCAGTACGCCCAGCAGCAGGGACGGCTGGAAGAGTCGCTGGAACTGCTGGGGGAGCTGACGGTTCTTCCCGGTCTGGAGTCGGCGCTGCTGGCGCTGACGGCCCGCCGCGAGCTCGCCGCCGGCGGCAAACCTCCCCCGCAGCTGGTCCCCAGCAAGCTGGTCGAGAAAACCTGGCGGGCGCTGCAGCGCGATCCCGCCGAACTCTCGGCCTGGCTCGACGGGTTGTTCGTCAAGAAGGTGCGGGCGCTGGGGGGCGAACCCCAGCCCCGGAAAGGTGCCGGGAACCGTGTGGTGCTGGCCGAGCTGTTCACCGGGGCGCAGTGTGCCCCCTGTGTCGCGGCCGATCTGTCGCTGGGGGCGGTCGAAGGAGTCTTCGACCGCTCGCAGCTGATTGTGCTGCGGTATCACCAGCACACACCCGGTCCCGATCCACTCGCCAGTCCCGACACGTTACAGCGGTTCGAACAGTATGGCGGTTCGGGGACCCCCGCGCTGTATCTGAATGGGCGCCCGGTCGAAGGGGTGGGAGGCAGCACCCTGCTGGTTCCGGCCGTCTTTCGCCGCCTCAAAGACCAGATCGCCGCACAACTGACGACCACCACCCCGTTTTCCCTGAAACTGGCGGCCCGGGTGAAAGATCCGCGGGGACTGATCGAGCTGGAGGCCGAAGGCTTGGGAGCCGATCGGTTTCCCCCCGAGGTCCGACTGCACCTGGCGGTGGCGGAAGAGCAGATCTCCATGCCGGCGAAAAACGGGATCCGGGTCCACGAGATGGTGGTGCGGCTCTGTCCTGGAGAGGTGGCCGGGCTCAAGCCCGAGGGGGGCCGGCTGAAATTCTCGGGTGGAGTCAACCTGGCCGAGCAACGGCAGCGGGTCGCCAGCTACCTGCAATTTGTCGAGAAGGAATCGTCAGAGACCTTCGACCACAAGCCGCTCGACATGACCCGACTGAGATTCGTGGGCTGGCTCCAGCGGAGTGACACCGGGGAAATTCTGCAGGTCGCAACCGCTCCTGTGGCGGGGGAACTGCAGGCACCAGAGCCCACGGGGTCTAGCGAATCGGACAAGAAATGAGCGAGCGAGTCGAGCGTCTGCGGTGTGCCTGGCTGGGAGACTCGCGCGACGCGCTGGCGGTGGCCCGGGCGGTGGTCGACGGAAACCTCGGCGATCTGGTCGCGGCTGCCGAGTGCGGTGACCTCGCCGGAGATCTGCTGCGACTCTCGCCCGGACTGCGCCTGGAAAACGACTGGGAAGCGCTGCTGACCCGGGGGGGCTTCCAGGCGGTGCTGGTCGCCGGCGATTCCGACGCAGTGCTGGAGGGAGCCCGCCAACTCGCCCGGGGGGGAGCGCGGCTCTTGGTCTGGGTGGGAGGGTCCGCGACGCGGCTGTTCAGTGAACTGACGCTGCTCGACGCCGAGTCTCCGGGGCGGTTGCATCCGCTGCTGCCCCAACGGCACCTCCCCGGGCTGTCGTCCCTGGCCGCCGACCTTGCCGCGCGGAAACTCGGTTCCCTGCTCTCGGTGCAGTTCGTCCGGACGCGGCCGGAACCGGCCCTCGACGCGGCGGCTCTCGACCGCGACTTCCTGCACGATGTCGATCTGCTGCGTTCGTTACTGGGTCGGTTCGAACAACTGACCGCCTTCCGGCATGCCGACCCGTCCGGACGGATTCTCCAGGCAACCACCACATTGGGTGGCCCGAATCTTCCCCCTGTCGCCTGGCAGGTCATGCCGGGAGGGGGGGCAGGCTGGCGGCTGACAGTCGCGGGAGAGCTCGGCCGGGTGGTGATTGAGGCCAATGACCGTGAACTGACACGGCAGCACGACGGCACGGTGAGCGAAACCTGGACCCTGCCGCAGGCCGGGACGCACGCCCTGCTGCGGACGGCCCAAGACGCCCTCGCGCCCCCTCTCCGTGACGCCCCCCTGGCCATCTCCGAAGACGAACGGGCCGAAGGCGAACAGGCCGGTCACCGTACCACCTGGGACGATCTGCTGCGGGGGGTCGAACTGGTGGCGGCCACCCAGGAGTCGCTACGGCGGCGGCGCACCATCGATGTGCTCTTCGAGGCCCCCTCCGAGCGGAACCTCTTCAAGTCGCACATGACGGCGGCTGGCTGCGGGCTGTTGCTGGTCACTCCGGTGCTGGTGGTGCTGTACCTGCTGGTGGCGGCGGCGTTCCCTCTGCCCGAGTGGCTGAAGATCGCGCTGGTGGCCCTGGTCTTCACCCCGTTCGGCCTGTTCCTGCTGTTGCAGGGGCTGGTCTGGATCACCCGCCCCTCCGCGGCCGAGATCTCAGCCCAAGACCAGACCGCCGCCACCGCCACGGTCCCTCTGCCCCGTGGCGCCGGTCCCGGGGCGGCCCCCCGCTGAGAGGCCGGGCCGGGTCTCCAGCACCCGGCCCGCCCCTACGTGTC
>CAIOTJ010000568.1 GCA_903861195.1 uncultured Planctomycetaceae bacterium
CGTGGTGCTTGACGGGACGGATGGTAACACCGTCGAGTTGATGGCATCGCATCTTCTGGGTCAGGGTTCGCAGGGATTCATCGTCACCCAGGTGCTGAGGGGCACGCTGCAGCGGTGGTCGGCGGCCGAGAATACATGGGTGACGGTCCCGCCAACTCCTGTTGGGGCCCCTGCCCCGACCCCCACTTGGGCAATAGACGCACCCGCGATCCGCAAGATCGCGTTCAACGAAGTCGTCCGCTGGACGCCTGCCCGGGGCGATGTCGGCCCGGCTCCAGCATTTTCCATTCTGCCGATGGACACGGCGGGCGGACTGACCTCTCCGAGGCCGGAGGCAGGAACGGTTCCAGGCAAGTTGGTCGACGCTCGGGTCAGCTCACTGGAAGGCTCACTGGAAGGCCTTGGACAGACGATCACATGGAAAGACCCTACGGACGGTTGCGGCTGCGGCAGCACCCGCTACTCGATCGAGGTGACCCGCGAGGATGGGCAGACGCTGGTCTACAGCGTGCCGCGCACGATTCATGGCATCCCGATCGTGGAGGGTGGCCTCGTTCAGCAGGCGAAGGTGTGGGGAGCGACCAAGACCGGTGCGGGTGAGGCGCTTTGGACCAACTTACAGTCAAATGTCGAAGCCATGGCCAAGGCCAGCCTCATCCTTAGGAGCAGCCTGTCATTCATCGATCTCGGAACAAAGGCCCGGTCACAGCTCGCGAACAGCCCCACGGAGACGCAGTTCACGACGAGCCTTGCGCTGGGTAATCACCCGAACTTAGCCTATCTGCAGGTGGACGCGGTCCCTGACGCCACCGAAGCGGCGCGAAACCTGCCGGCCGGGACCCCGATGATCGTCTCGTCGGACTCGAGCAAGCTGACGCCGAAGCAGCTCGCGGATTTGAAGACTACCCCGATCTATGCGAGCCACCTCTTCCCCGGCACCGTGAACGGCGAGGTGCAGCCTGATCAGGTGCGGGCCCATTTCCAGGCCGGTGAGAGGCTGCGGTTCAGTGGCACCGTGGACGCCGGCGTCCGCACGGGCGCCACGATCGTGGTGGAGTCGGCCCAGAACCTTGGGGATGGTTCCCTCGGCCCGTGGTTGGAGGAGGCCCGGATCCCGGTCGGCGCGGACGGGGGCTTTTCGCATGACTATGTCGTGCCTTACGGCATGAACAGCGTGCGGACGCGGCTCGAATACCGCACCCAGCCGGCGGCGTCCATGATGCGATCGGCCAGCGAGCCCAGTCTGGGGGCGACCTCGTCGACTTCGGCCCCGATCTCGACGCCGATCGACCTGTCGGGCTACTTCAACGCTTTCGGCATCACGACGCCCCCTTGGCAGGTGCCGAACCACCAGGGTTTCGACGGCAACGGCAACTACTTCAACTCCGACTACACGGGGCCGGGCACGAAAGATCCCATTCCCGGGACGCCCATCAACTACGCCGGCATCTCGTTCCCGATCGGCCCCATTCCCACCGCGGCTGGTCAGGTTGGCGGCAGCGGTAATAGCTCGAAAAACAATCCCCCGAACTTCGTCCAGGCACGGGGCCAGACGATCACGGTCAACGTGGATCCTGACAAGTCGGACTATCTCTACCTGGCCGGGGCGGCAACCAACGGCGACCAGATTTCGCAGAAGATCACGCTGAAGTTCACCGACGGCACCACGGAGACATGGACGCAGTCGTTCCATGACTGGGCGGGCATCGGCCCGCCGCAGTCCGATGCGACGACGCCGGCACACAGGATCGCGCAAGTGAAGGTGGCGGCCACTTCCAATATCGCGTTGACCGGACTGCAAACGATCGACGGGGTCGCGCTTGTCGCCAACGATCGGGTGCTCTTGCAGAACCAGTCAGCCCCAGACCAAAACGGCGTGTATGTCGTTCAGGCCGATTCTTGGACCCGTGCCCCGGATGCGGACACCTCGGCCGACATTGTCGACTCCTACATGACCGTCGCACGGGGCACCTACGCCGGCAAGACGTTCCTGAACACAAACACCGGCACGATCACTCTGGGGACGACCCCGATCAC
>CAIOTJ010000569.1 GCA_903861195.1 uncultured Planctomycetaceae bacterium
CGCACACCCGGTGGTCTCGACCGCCGCAATTTTCTGCAGACCGCCTCGGCGGCCGCCCTGGCCAGCCTGGCCGCCCCCGTGCTGCCCCGGGCCTGGGCCGCCCCCACCCTCGACGCCCCGGCCGAGCAGGCGGTCGTCCGCCTGTTCCAGTCGCTCAGTGAGGCCCAGAAGAAAGAGATCGCCCTGCCGTTCGAACACGAACTCCGGCACAAGATCAACGCCAACTGGCATGTCACCAAGCCCCGTTTGGGCGAAGACTTCTATTCGGCGGCCCAGCGCCAGACGGTCGAAGAGATCGTTCGCAACGTTCTCAGTCCCGAGGGGTTCGAGAAGATCCAGAAGCAGACCGAATTCGACGATGGCGGCCTCGAGGGTTACAGCATCGCCTTCTTCGGCACCCCGGGCAGCGGTAAGTTCGAGTGGGAGCTGACCGGCCGGCACCTCACGCTGCGTGCCGACGGCAACACCGTCGACAAGGCGGCCTTCGGTGGACCGTTGATCTACGGCCATGGCGAAGAGAGCCCCCGCAAGAACCTCTTCAATGACCAGACCATCGCCGTGAACAAGCTGTTCCGGGCCCTGGATGCCAAGCAGGCCGAGCAGGCCCTGGTGGCCAAGGCTCCGTCGGAAGCGGCGGTCCCCCTGCAGGGGAAGGAGGGGCGGTTCTCTGGTGTGCCGGTCGCCGACCTCAGTGCCGACCAGCAGGCCCTGGTCGAAAAGACCCTGCGGCACCTGCTGTCCCCCTATCGTACGGCCGATGTGGACGAGGTCTTCCAGGTCCTCCAGGCCAATGGCGGTCTGAAGAGCCTGAACCTCGCCTGGTACCAGGAAGGAGACCTGCTGGAAGACAAGGAATGGGATCTCTGGCGCGTCGAAGGCCCGGGTTTCGTGTGGCACTTCCGTGGTGCGCCCCACGTGCACGCCTACATCAACATCGCCGCCCTCGCGTAAGCGCCTGACTGCGAACGACGACAGACCGGCGGCCGGCGGAAATGTTCCGCCGGCCGCCGGTTTTTTGACAGGGGATGTGGAGCGCTCAGTCAGCCGTCTGGTGTGGCGGCCGACTGGCCCTCAGGATCCGCGACCGAATCACTGGCGTGGTCCGATGCAAAATCTCGGTGAGTGTCTTGAAAACCCGATGCATGATTTTGCCTCGCGCCCTGAGCCGACGTGGCGGCCAAGGTGATCGTGCCGGGACCGGCGGGACATGACCATCGGCCTTCGCCACAAACCCCTCGCCAACCCACCGCCTACCTCGTAGAGGTTACTTTTCTCAGCCCCGGGTTGCCGCCTCAGCGGCTACCCGGGGAACGCGATCCCCAACAGGACCTGAACCCTGAAAGTGGTTCCTTTCATCGCGGGGTGATGCGCAACGATGGATCCACAACCAGAATCGCCGGTGTGGATAGCATTCCTGACAGAGAGGGGGAATGGTGGTGGGGCCTGACCTGGGGTAGTCGCCTGCGCGACAACCCCAGGCTGAGAAAAGTATCCCCTGCGGATCAGTTTTTCGGGGGAGGAGGTGGTTGGTGGGGCAAACTGGAAGAATCCGCGACGGAATCACCGGATCGATGGTTTCCGTGATCCCATGAACAATCGCACTCAATGTCTTGAAAATCCGGTGATTCATTTTGACCCGCACCCTCAGCTCACCAGCCGGCGGAACGTCTCCTGCTGCGGCTGGGCGATCAACAGTCGGTCGATCGTGTGGTGGTGCAGGCCTTCGGTAATCAGGGCGAAGACCTCGCGGGCGGCTGCGGTGGTCTGCTGCAGTTCGGCCTCCCCC
>CAIOTJ010000570.1 GCA_903861195.1 uncultured Planctomycetaceae bacterium
AATGATGGTGGGGGCGGCGACGGCGGCCGCCGTGGCCGAGAGGGTCTTTTTGAGAAACTTCCGCCGTGAGACGGATTGGGACGAAGCCGACATCGAACGCACTCCTGCAGAAAGGGAGCGGGGAGAAACCGAGCGCTACGCTTAGGATACTGCGCGTTGCCGCAAGCCGCCACAGGGACCCGGCGGGAGGACCCTCGGCCGACCACGGGCCACCGGGTGGAAACACCGGCGGGCGGGGCGGGGGCGGTACTTGCGGGGAAGGGTTCCCGGCGCATGGTTCCCGGGAAACCTGGCCCAGGAGGGACACCCTTGTTGAAAGGAGTCCACCACGAATGGGGTCTGGAGAGGGGCGTGGCGGCTTGCGGGATCAGCGGCGGGGGATACAATCCAAAGTCTCTTTCCCGGCCAGCGCCTCCGGTCGTGAAGTTCTCCTTCCGCTGTCGCGATTTCCCATGCCCCACGACGTCTTCGTCAGTTATTCCTCGCCGAATCGGGAGGTGGCCGAGGCGGCGTGCGCAGCGTTGGAAGGGCGGGGGATGAAGTGCTGGATCGCCCCGCGCGACGTGACGGCGGGTGAAAGCTGGAGCGGCGAGATTGTCGAGGCGATCGCCCAGGCGAAGCTGATGGTGCTGGTCTTTTCCAGTCAGGCGAACGCCTCGAAGCACGTGCTGCGCGAGGTGGAGCGGGCGGTCCACCATGGCATCCCCGTCATTCCACTGCGCATCGAGAAGGTCCGCCCGACCAAGGAACTCGAATACTTCCTCAGCGTCAAGCACTGGCTCGAGGCCGAGTCGCGCCCCATCGACCCCCACCTCGACCGCCTGGCCGAGACCATCCAGGGGCTGCTCTCCCGCGGCCCCCGGCCCGAGGAGCCGAACCCAGCCGCCGCCCCCTCTGAAACTGCCCCCGCCAGTCGCCCGGTCCAGCCCCCCCACAGCGCCCGGCCGGTTTCGTCCTCCTCCGCGACCAGTCCCGACTCTCCTCCATCAACCAAGCTTGAAGCACCTCCGGTCTGGAAACGGCGCGAGGTCCTGGCGGGGTTGGCGCTGTTGCCGGTGCTGGGTGGGGCGGGGTGGTGGTGGCTGTCGCGAACATCTGATCAACCTGTTCCGCCCCCCATACCCGAACCCGACGGGATCCCGGGAATCGATCTGCTCGCCAAGATTGATGAGCGACGCGATGCCCTGCAGGGGAGCATCCTGCAGAGAGGAAACTCGCTCGTTCTGAGGGGAAAATCGGTACAAGATTCGGGGGTCACACTGGCTGTGCCCTGGCAGCCTCCACCGGCCTACCGACTGCATCTGCGGATCGGCCGGGTGCGCGATGGCGAAGGGACCATCACCCTGGGGCTGGCCGCGGGTGAGGCCAAATTTGTGGTGCTGATGGATGCGGGCAAGGAGGGGGAACTGCGGACAGGACTGCCGGGGGACAAAAAGGGAGAATGGGTTGAGTTGGCACCCTCACGCCGATATGTCGTGCCCAGAGGATCGCCTCCCCCAATGGTCAATCTCGTGGTGACCGTGCAATCGGAGCTGGTGGAATTGCTCGTCAAGAACTCTTCGCTTCCCGGTCCGAAACGTCGGGGGAAAGACTGGACCATCTTCACCTACCGGGGAGATGTGAGTCGCCTCAAGCGTTTGGGACGGCAACGTTCGAATCCACTCTTTCTCTCCTGCCCCAAGGGACTTGTGCTGGAGCAATTGGTCCTGGAACCGTTGGGAGACGATGTGGGGAAGCCTGTCGAGAGCGGCGCGACTCCGTGATCTGCCACTGTTTGACTTCTGCCGCACACGCCAGTCAAGGTGTGTCTGATGTGACCACTCCAACTCACGACTGGCCATGAACCACGATGTCTTCGTCAGCTACTCCTCTCCCAATCGGGAGGTGGCCGAGGCGGCGTGCGCAGCGTTGGAAGGGCGGGGGATGAAGTGCTGGATCGCCCCGCGCGAC
>CAIOTJ010000571.1 GCA_903861195.1 uncultured Planctomycetaceae bacterium
TCGCGGCCGGACAGCGGGTGCTGGTTGAGGCGTGGGCCGACCGGATCGATTCGCCCCTGCGGGCGGTGGTCGAAGTGCGCGATCCGCAGGGACGGGCGGTCCCCGGCGAGCGGGTTGGTCCCCGGCTCGATCCCCTGGTCGATTTCACCCCCCGCGAATCGGGCGAGTACCTGCTGCGGGTGCATGATCTGTCGTTCGCCGGCGGAGCCCCGTATGTCTATCGCCTGGCGGTCACCACGCAGCCGCGGGGCGAGCTGGTGATTCCGCCGGTGGTGTCGCGCGACCGGGTGACCCCGCTGCGTGTGCGCGGACGGAATGTTCCGGCAGAGACCGCGGCGTTTCCGTTCGATCCGCGGCTGGCGGGCGAAGGGACGTTGGGGTTGCGGCTGCTGCCGTCGCAGGGGACGGCCCATCTGGTGGCCGCGCGCGAGCCGGGGGGGGCGGGGCCGTGGCCGGTTTCGGTGGTGGACCTGCCGGTGGCCGAGGTGCCCCGCCGGCATCGCACTCCCGACCAGGCGTTGCCGGTCGAGGTGCCCGGGGCGTGGTGGGGGGAGATTCCCGAGGGGGATGAGCAGGTGTGGCTGGCCGTCGAGGCGCGGCAGGGCGAGGTCTTCTGGCTGGAGGCGTTTGGCGACCGGCTGGGCTCGCCCGTCGATCTCGATCTGGTGGTGCTGACGGCGGATGGCGCGACCGAGCTGGCGCACTTTCGCGATGAGGTGGAGAACCCGGGGGGATATCGGCTGCCGTTGCAGCACGCGGATCCGCGGGGACGGTGGGTGGCCCCCAATGCGGGGCGGTACCTGGTGGGGTTGCGGAATGTGGTGGGGGGACTCGACCGCGACGCCCGGCGGGTGTGGTGGCTGTCGATTCAGCGGGAGCAGCCCGATTTCGATCTGGTGGCGGTCTCGCGGCGGCTGGGGCAGCCGGCGGGGCTGGCGATTCCGCGGGGTGGCCGCGAGTGGCTGGAGGTGTTCGCGATTCGCCGGCGGGGGCACGCGCGGCCCATTCGCCTGGAGGTGAGTGGTCTGCCGGGAGGGGTCGAAGCGCACGAGGTGGTGCTGGGGCCCGCCGCCGACCGGGGGCCGCTGGTGCTGTCGGTCGATCCCAACGCCTCGGCGGGACTGGCGGCGCTGAGCATCACCGGAACCGAGCTGGGAACGAATGAACTGGAAACACCCGCGCCCCTGCGTCGGACGGCGTCGGTGGGGACGATGATCTCGGCCGGGCAGCCGCTTCCCTCGGGCCGGCTGACGGCCGGTTTGCCGCTGTTGGTGCAGGAGGTCCCGACGCTGGTGCGGGTGGCGGCGACTGGCAGCCACGAGACGGTCTTTCAGGAAGGAGCGCTCGATCTGTCGGTGCAGGTCGAGCGGACGAATCCCCGGCTGTCGCGGCCGGTGCAGCTCTCGCTGGTGGGCTTGCCGCGGGGCGTGACCGCCGAGGTGGCGACGATTCCCGAGGGGCAGTCGCAGGGGTGGATCAGCGTGCAGATTCCGCCGGGGCTGGCCGAAGGGACGTATTCGGTGGCGGTGCAGGCCGAGACCGAGGCGCTGCCGGCGAATGCCTCGGCCGACGCTCCGCCGGTGTCGGTGGTGGCGATCAGCAACCCCGTGGTGTTCCGGGTGGAGACGTCGCGGATTTCGCTGGGGGTCGATGCGCGGGCTCCCGTGCGGATTGGGCGGGGGAAGGTGGTGCAGGTGACGTTCTTCGCCGAACGCCGGCATGGATTCATTGGCAAGACCCACGTGGAACTGGTCGCCCCGGGTGGGGTGGTGGGACTGCGGGGTCGGGGAGTGACCCTGGTGGGGCAGTCGGACTCGGGGGTGATTCAGATCATCGCCAACGACGACGCGCCGCTGGGGCAGCAGCCGTTCTTGAGGCTGGAGGGGGTGGGGACGGTCGAGGATCGGCCGGTCTACCGGGCGACCCGTGCTCTCCGGATGGAAATCGTGGAGTGACCCGATGCGAATGAGAACTGTGATGCGAACGAAGCCGGGAGTGGTGGGGCTGGCCGCGTGGCTGCTGGCCGCGTTGGTTCCCGTCAGCCGGGTGCCCGCGGGTGAGCGGGCCGACGACCGGGTCGCCTTTTCGACCGACGTGGTGCCGGTGCTGACGCGGCTGGGCTGCAACGGCGGGGGGTGCCACGGGAAGTCGACCGGGCAGAATGGGTTCCGGCTGTCGCTGCTGGGTTACGAGCCCGAGTTCGATCACGAGGCGCTGGTGGGGGATGACCGGGGGCGGCGGCTGCTGGCCGCGAGTCCCGAGAGCAGCCTCTTGCTGCAGAAGGCGGTGGGAAGCGTGCCCCATGGCGGCGGCCGGCGGACGGTGCCGGGGAGTGAGTCGTACCAGATTCTGGAGCGGTGGATGCAGCAGGGCATGCCCGGTCCCCGGCCCGATGACCCGACCGTGGTCGCGCTCGAGGTGTCACCCCGGCAGGCGCTGTTCGCTGCCGACCAGTCGACGCAGGCGCTGCAGGTGACCGCCCGGTTGTCGGATGGGCGGGTGCAGGATGTGACCCGGCTGGCGGTCTACCAGAGCAATGATCCCGAGATTGCCGAGGTGAGCGAGACGGGCGAGGTGCGCCGGCAGGGGCGGAGCGGACAGATGGCGGTGATGGTTCGGTACGGCGACCATGTGAGTCTGTTTGAGGGGACGATTCCGTTTCGGACGCCCGATGCCCGCCGGCTGGCCGAGTTGGGCGAGAGTTCGGCCGCAGTCGCCGGGGGGGAGGAGACCGGGGTGGCCCGGATTGACCGGCTGGTGGCGCGGCAGTGGGCCCGGCTGGGGGTGGAACCTTCGCCCCTCACGGAGGAGGCCGAGTTTGTGCGACGGGTGACGCTCGACATCTGCGGTACGCTGCCGACGGTGGCCGAGGTTCAGGCGTACGTGCAGGATGCGTCGCCCGACAAGAAGCGACGGCTGGTCGACAGCCTGCTGGCCCGGCCCGAGTACGCCCGCTTCTTCGGGCAGAAATGGGCCGACATTTTGCAGAACCGGGGGCGGGGTTACAGCACGAGCCGGCAGCGGCCGGGGACGGCGCTGTTCTCGGCGTGGATTCGCGACTGCTTCGCCCGCAATCTACCGTATGACCAGTTTGTGACGTCCATTCTGACCGCCTCGGGAAGCCAGGAGACCAATCCGGCGACCGTCTGGTACCGCACGGTGCGGACGACCGAAAACTACGTCGAGTCGTTCTCGCAGGCGTTTTTGGGGGTGCGGGTGCAGTGTGCCCAGTGCCACCATCATCCGGCCGAGCGGTGGAGCCAGGGGGATTACTACGGGCTGGCGGCGGTGTTTGGACGGGTGGGGCGGAAGGGGGGCTTCGCGGATGCCGAGGTGCCCACGAGTGAAACGATCTACCTGGCCGACCATGGGGAAGTGAAGCATCCGCGGACGGGGGAGGTGCTGGCTCCGCGGCCGTTGGGGGGGGAGGCGTTTCCGATTTCGAAGTATGTCGATCCGCGGGTGAGCCTGGCGCGGTGGCTGACCGATCCGGCCAATCCGCAACTGGCCCGCACGATGGCGAACCGGATGTGGGCGCACTTTCTGGGACGCGGGGTGATTCACCCGGTGGATGATTCCCGCAGTACCAATCCCCCCAGCAATCCCGAGCTGCTCGACGCTCTGACACACGAGTTCCAGCAGTCGGGGTATGACATTCAGCAGTTGATTCGGCTGATCTGCCTGTCGCGGGCGTATGGGCTGAGTTCGCTGCCGACCGACGGCAACCGGGGGGACCTGCAGAGCTATGCGCGGTTCTACCCACGACGCCTGTCGGCCGAGGTGCTGCTGGATGCGATCAGCCAGGTGGTGGAGGTGCCGACGGCGTTCTCGGCCGGGGGGGCGGCGTTTCCCGAAGGGACGCGGGCGATCGATCTGCCGGATGAGGCGGTTCCCAGCAACTTCCTGGATGTGTTTGGGAGGCCGGCCCGCAGCTCGGCGTGTGAGTGCGAGCGGGTCGATTCTCCCGCGTTGGGGCAGATGCTGGAACTGGTCAGTTCGGCCGAGATCCAGGAGAAGCTGGCGAATCCGCAGGGATTGCCGCAGCGGCTGGCGAAGTCTCCCGCCAGCCAGAGCGAGCGGGTGCGGGAGCTGTTTGTGACGCTGTTCGCCCGCAGTCCCTCGACGGAGGAACTGGCCACGGCCAGTGAGTTTCTGGAAGGGAACACCGATCCTGCCGAGGCGTACCGCTCGCTGGTCTGGTCGCTGTTGGCCACCAACGAATTCCTGTTCAATCACTGAGAGGCCCGGTCCCCCATGGCTCGCGAACATCTCGAAGAGTTGCCAGGTTCACCGGCTAGTGCCGCAGGGACGGAGCGCCCGTTGGTGCATGGGTTGACGGCCCCCGGCCGGTTCTCGCGGCGGCGGCTGCTGGAACTGGGGGCCCCGGCGTTGGGGCTGGGGCTGGCCGATGTGCTGCGGCTGCGGGCCGAGGCCAATCCGGCACCGGCGGCGGGGGGGACCGGGGCGAAGCGCCATCGGGCGGTGATTGTCTTCTGGACGCATGGCGGCATGAGCCAGCAGGACACGGTCGATCTCAAGCCCGAGGCTCCCAGCGAGTACCGGGGAAACTACCGGCCGATTGATACGGTGGTGCCCGGCGTCCAGGTGACCGAGAAGTGGCCGCGGATCGCCCGGGTGATGGACCGGCTGTCGGTGGTGCGGTCGGTGCAGCATGAGAACGGGATTCATGCCCCATCGGCGCATTGGATGCAGACGGGGGTGTTCGGCCCGACGCTGGCCCGCAACGCGCCGCAGAAGCCGTCGTTCGGATCGGTCATTGCGCGGACCCTTGGTGCGGGCGCGCCGCAGATGCCGCCGTATGTGGCCATCCCCAAGGCCGAGGCGTTTGGGTACCAGGGGGGGGTTTACCTGGGGGCGGCGTACAACCCGTTCGAGGTGAATGCCGATCCGAATTCGAAGGAGTTCCGGGTTCCGAACCTGGCGCTGCCCAAGGGGCTGGAGGTCGAGAGCGTGCAGTCGCGGGCCCGGCTGTTGAAGAAGTTCGACACGCTGCGGCGCGATGTGGATGCCTCGGGAGTGCTGGCGGGGCTCGACACGTTCAAGACCCAGGCGCTCGACATGGTGACCGGAGAGGCAGTGAAAAAGGCGTTCGATCTCTCGACAGAGTCCGATTCGCTGCGGGACCGGTACGGCCGGCATCTGTATGGTCAAAGCGCC
Organism: uncultured Planctomycetaceae bacterium; assembly: GCA_903861195.1. Classification (GTDB taxonomy): domain Bacteria; phylum Planctomycetota; class Planctomycetia; order Planctomycetales; family Planctomycetaceae; genus UBA10511. The sequence goes on from CAIOTJ010000571.1 coordinate 5,179, forward strand.
CTGCTGGCCCGCCGGCTGGTGGAGGCGGGGAGCACCTGTGTGACGATCAACACCGGGTATTGGGATCATCACGACAATATCTACACCGGGCTGGAAGAGCAGTTGGTCCCGCTCGACCATGCGATGGCGACGCTGGTGGAAGACCTCGATGACCGGGGGATGCTGGACGACGTGGTGATTTACTCGGCGGGGGAGTTTGGCCGGACGCCGTTGATCAACGGGCATGCCGGGCGGGACCACTGGTCGAATTGCTTCTCGGTGATTCTGGGGGGCGGGGGACTGGCGGGGGGGCGGCTGGTGGGAGCGAGCGAGCCGTGGGGGGGGAAGGTGCGGGAGCGGCCCACGACACCGCAGGATGTGCTGGCGACGCTGTACCACGCGCTGGGGATACCGCTCGACACGCACTTCAACGACGCCTCGGGGCGCCCGACGAGCATTGTGGGGGCGGGGCAGCCGATTCACGAGTTGGGATAGGGGGTCTTGTTGCGAAGCGGCCGGAGGGGGCGGGGAGTCGCACGTCGCTGTCGGCCTGATCGATCGATGAAAAAAGCCACCCGGTCGTTCGACCGGATGGCTTTGCCGTTGTGATGTCTCGGTGGACTCCGCACGCGGGGGTGGATCCCGACGGTGCGGTGTCGCGGGCGATTAGTGCAGGATTTTGTCCATCCGGCGGGAGATGTCGGCGAGGCGTTCGCGGTCGCCGCCGGCGACTTCGGCGGTTCCCCAGCCGGTGTAGCCGATCTCGTCGAGGGCCTTCAGCACGGCGGGCCAATCGCAGTCGCCTTCGCCCAGTTCGGCCTTGAAGCCGGCGTAGGGGCCGCTCTGGTCGCGCATCTTGCGGCTGTATTCCTTGATGTCGAGCTTCATGATGCGCTTGCCGAGGGTGCGGATCCAGTGCTCGGGCCAGCCGTAGTTGATGATGTTGCCGACATCGAAGTAGGCCCCGACCAGCGGGCTTTCGAACTCGTCGATGTAGCGGGCCATCTCGATCGGGCTGAGGAGCATCATGTTCCAGACGTTCTCGAACGCGATCTTGATGCCCAGCTCGCCCGCCAGAGGGAGGGCCTTGCGAATCTCATCCTGCGAACGCTTGTAGGCGTCGGCGTAGCTGATTTCCTTGTTGCAGATGCCCACCACCAGCAGCACGGTGGTGCCGCCGTAGGCTTTGCAGTCTTTGAGGGCGGTCTTGAGCCCTTCGAGCCCTTCAGCCCGCACGGCGGGATCGGGATGCGACAGGGGTTTGCCCCAGTGGATGTAGTCGACGACGCCGTGGACGATGAGGCCGCTGGCGTCCATGGCCTTACGGACTTCGGCGTGATCGGCCGGCTTGTCCATGTCGATGCCGTCGTAGCCGATTTCCTTCAGCATCTTGAACTGGTCGGTGAGGGAATCTTTGGTTCCCACCATGCTGTACTTCAGCGCCTTCTTGATCTTCCGCTCGGGAGCGTTGGCCGCGACGGCGACATTGCTGGAGGCGAGCGAGGTGGCCGCGAGGGCCACGGCCCCGGAGGTCTTGAGGAAATCGCGACGGGGAACGGGCGAGCTCATGGAGAGGTCCTGCGAAGAAGGAAACAGACGCGTGTCTTAGCGGATGATACAGGCCGCTTCCCGGCTGAACAATCGGGACGGCGGGGGGTTAACGGTTGGAGTGAGGAGACCCGGCGATGACCCCCCGTCGCGACAATTCGGCCAGGTCTGCGGAGGCCAGATCGAGCACCTCGTGCAGCACTTCGTGCGTGTGTTGGCCCAGGAGGGGAGGGGGGCGCCAGCCGGCGCGGGCCCGGACCGATTCGGAGTTGGGTCCGAAGTGATAGGGGCTGCCCGCCAGAGAGAGGGAGCCGATGGTGGGATGCGGCACTTCGCAGAGCAGGTCGCGGGGGGCCACCTGCGGATCGGCGAAGACCTGGGCAAGTTGCCGGACTTCGCCACACGGGATGCCGGCGGTTTCGAGATCGGTCAGCCACTGGGTGTTGGGGCGTTGCCGGACGCGTGCGGCGATCTGGGGAATGAGCAGGTCGCGGTGCTGGACGCGGGCGGCGTTGGTGGCGAACCGCGGGTCATCGGCCCAGTCGGGAACGCTCAGCAGTTGGCAGAAGCGGCGGAACTGGGGGTCGTTCCCCACGGCGATCACCACGTCACCATCGGCGGTGGCGAAGGTCTGGTAGGGGACGATGTTGGGATGCTGCGAACCGCTACGGTGGGGGATCTCGCCGCTGACCAGGTAGTTTTGCCCAACGTTGGCGAGCCAGGCGACGGTGGAGTCGAACAGGGCGATGTCGATCTGTTCGCCTTGCCCGGTGCGGGCCCGGCCGACGAGGGAGGCGAGGATCGCCTGACTGGCGAAGAGGCCGGCGGTGATGTCGGCAATGGCGACCCCCAGCTTGGTGGGAGGGCCGTCGGGTTCGCCGGTGATGCTCATCACGCCGGCGAGGGCCTGGATCATGATGTCGTAGCCGGGCTCGAGGCGGCGGGGCCCGGTCTGGCCAAACCCGGTGATGCTGCAGTAGACGAGTTGGGGATGGCGGGCGCGCAGGGTGGCGGCGTCGAGCCCCCAGCCGGCGAGGGTTCCGGGGAGGAAGTTTTCGACGAGCACATCGCAGTGGGAGGCGAGCCGGGCGACGAGGTCGCGTCCCTCGGGCTGCTTGAGGTCGATCGCCAGGCTGCGTTTGTTGCGGTTGCAGCAGAGGAAGTAGGCGCTTTCGCCGCCGGCGAAGGGGGGCCCCCAGCCGCGGGTGTCGTCCCCGGTGCCGGGGCGTTCGATCTTGAGGACGTCGGCTCCCAGGTCGGCCAGTTGCATGGTGCAGTAGGGGCCGGCCAGAACCCGGGAGAGATCGAGGACCCGGATGCCACTGAGCGGAAGGGACATGACGAATCTCCAGGGGGGCCAGGGGAGTGGAATGGCAGAGTGTTGAGAGTGGGAGGGGGCTGTGGGGGTCTGGCCGATGGCTTTTTTGACTTCGGGGCCAGGGCGTCAGGACGGCATTGGCTGGGTTGGCACAGCGATTGCAGTTTGAGCGACCGACTCCTTGGAGGACCGGGGTGCAGCGTGTTGCCGCGATCGACAAGCAAGCCACAAGCTCAATTAAAGCAATGGTTTGTGGCGTGTGGGATGGTGGCCGTCAAGCTGCTCTGGCACTCGCGAGGGGTTTCCTCTTACAAAGCACTCTACGCGCGGGTGTCTTCGAAGGGAGGACAGGTGTCGTCACTTGAGGTTCACTGGCAGTTGTCGCACGAGTCAGGTCTTCCGGGCGCGACACGGGAAGGCCGCATTCCACAGGGAGTTGGAGATGTCACACAAGATTCGGACGGTTTCGTGTCTGTTGGTCTGCCTCGCGGGAAGCGCCCTGGTGGCGCTGTCTCCGGTGACGGCGGACGACAAGCCGACGTTGTCGATCAAGGACGCGATGAAGGAGCACAAGAAGGGGGCCCTGAAAGACAAGGTTCTCGACGGGTCGGCCAGCGCTGACGAGAAGAAGAAGCTCGTCGACCTTTACACGCAGATGGCCAAGAACAAGCCTCCCAAGGGGGCCGACGACAACTGGAAGAAACTGAACGACGCGCTGATCAAGGCGTCGAAAGACATTGTCGACGGGAAGCCAAACGGGGTGGAGGATCTGAAGAAGGCGGTCAATTGCGGTGCCTGCCACTCGGCTCACAAGGCGAGCTGACCCGCCGGGGTGTCCCCCCGAAGGGACGCTTCCAACCGATGGCAAGACGAAAGGCCGGTGAAGACGAGAGTCTTCACCGGCCTTTGTTGTTGTGTTGAGCCAACGGTTGGCCCGAGCAGCCACCCTGTGGGGGCGGAATGGTTACTTGAACAGGTCGAGCAGCAGGCTGGCCATGGGATTCCGCGAGTTGACGTCGGTGTGCCAGAGGTTGCGCACGAGGTCGAACATCAGAACACCCAGAGGCAGCATCAGCAGAGTGCTGAGAGCCATGCCGACGAGGGGCCAGGTGCCCCAATCCTGCTCGACGGCGAGGGCGGCCCGCGGAGCGGACAGTTCCGAGGAACTCTCGCCCGAGGTCAGGTCTTCGTCGAAGTCGGCGTCTTCCGCGCCGAAAACATCCTCGGCGATCTCATCGTCTTCGCCGATGAGGTCGGCGTCGACTTCCTCGTCCTCCTCGACGGCGATCTCGGCCGAGCCGCTGTCGACCATGTCGTATTCGTTGGAGTCATCGTCGAGGGTGATGACGCTGGTCTCGGAGCTCGAGGCGGCATCGACATCGCCCGAGCTGCCCCCCAGGACGGGAATGGCATCGTCGCTGCCGAGCAGCTTTTTCTGATCGAGGACGGGGATGGTCGCGGCGAGGTCGTCGTCGTCGTCGATGGCCGCCTTGATGGGGGCTGCCTTGGGCCCCTTGGCTGGGGCGGGCTTGGCGGGTGCCGGCTGTTTGGGTTCGAAATCCTTCAGAATGGGGGTCTCGGCGAGGGAGATGCCCTCGTCTTCGTCCAGCGCCAGCGAGATGCCGCTGTCGCCTCCCCCCAAAGTCACACTCTCATGGGAGAGGGAAATGCCGCTGTCATCGGGCATTTCGAGGGAGATGCCGCTGTCGCCTCCCAGCGGAACACCGCTGCCGGGGGACAGCGAGATGCCGTCGTCATCGAGCACATTGGAGGAGCTGCCTCCCGACTTGCTGGAGACCAGTTTGACGTCGCTGTCGCTGCCGATGGCCTTCGGCTGGCTTTTGACCAGCTTGACATCACTGTCGGACCGGGTCGCGGTGAAGCTGCCCGATTCTTTCTTGGTCAGTTGCACATCACTGTCGGACTTCCCGGTCGACGACAGATTGCCGGACCGGGCGCCACTTTTGGGGAGATCCTCAAAAATCAGCCGTACATCGCTGTCCGAACTGGAGTCGGAAGTTCCCCCCTTGGTGATCAGGGTGGGGTGCGTACCACTGAGTTCGTCGTCGCTGAAGATGAGGTCGCCGCTCGAATCTCCCGTGGGCATCTCGAAGGTTTTCGAATCATCATCCGCAATCAGGCTTTGATTGCGGGCGAGATTATCGACGTCTTCTTCTTTGAACTTCCAGTTGCCGCGGTCGGCAAACGCCCGGACCGACCCCTTCTCTCGCAGTCGATTGAGCTCCGCCTTGTCGATGCCGAGACGATCCGCGGCTTCCTCGAGACTCAGGTACTTCTTCGACATGCCTAGAGCTTCCCGGTGGTTCGCAGCCAACAGCGCCGCCGCCTGGGCTGCGCCATTCTGACAGTCACACTGCCTGCGGGCCGGAGTACTTTCCCCAGCCAGCTGGGAGTCCTCAGGCAGTGCATCTTGACAGAATGATTCTGGCCTCCAATTCGGTCGGAGGCAAGATGTTTCTGTCCCATCGGACTGGAGTTCTTGAGGAATTCAATCGCCTGACAGGCATCGCGATTGTGACGATTGGATGAATCGGGTGGCACCCCGCCGAGGCAGTCCAGCCAGGCCCCATCTCGGAAATCAGGGGAGAGAGTGGATCTTGCGGATGGGTTCCACCGGATCGATGCCCCTTCCCGGGACCGCCACGCGCGGACAAACGCTGGTTTGGACCGGGGCCCTGGCCCCATGACGGGGGCCGCACCCTTCTCGTGCCACCTCGGACGTCGACAGGAGCCAGTGGTCGCGGGTGGATTCGGGGAGGATCTGTGTTGGCTCTCAGTGGGGGGGGAGCGGCGGGTTGAGAATCTGTCGGACCAAATGGCTGAGAGACGCGGCGTCGCTCCACTCAACCGGATTCGGACCGAGTCCCCGCACGTGCCTGAATATCGCTTCGTAGCCACCCCCCGGGTTTGGTCCGACCTCATCGGCGCGGAACTCCAGCAGTTCGCCGGCCGGACTGGCCACGGTCCCCCCGGTCGGTTGCCAAACTCCCTGCGTTCCGCGCAGCCGCCAGCCTGAATCCCAGGCGGACGGTGTCTGCCACTGCAAATCGAGCCAGGCGACTGTCTCGGGGCCGAAATCGAGCAGGATTTCCACCCCTCCCGGTCGGGTGAGGTCGGCGCGGGTCGCAGGTTCTGGCTGTGCCAGCCCCCCTTCCCGTCGGCTCCAGATGAGGCGGCCGTCGGTGCCGGCCAACGTCTGCGCCTGATCCAGCCAGGGAATCAAGTGTCTCGCCAACGCGGTCCGGACATCTCCCCCGGCCCGAGGGGGAGACAACTGCCAGATGCTGCGGCTGAGGCTTCGCAGCGTCCCCAGGCGTCCCGATTCGAGAACCTGCAGCGCCTCGCGAAATTCGGGAACCGCCCGGTGCGGCAGGTGAACCACGACCGGACACCCGGCGGCGATGCCGGCTTGCAGCGATCGCTCGACTGCTCCGTCGACGTCGTCCAGCCAGGGTTCGACGACGATGGCACAGCGGTGGCGAACCGCCCGATCGATCGCTTGGGGCAGGGCGGCGTCCGGGGTGGCCAGCCAGACCGCCTGCACTGCGGCGGACTGCAGGGATTGCGGCTCCAGCGACGCTTCCAGCCGGGGGACACGGCCGCGCCAGCGGTCGCGGGGTGCCGGCTGGGGATCGACGGCCAACACCACCTCGCAGTCTTCCCGCAGCAGCAGGGTTTCGAGGTGGAACTGTCCCCGGGTTCCGAGTCCCACAACCGCGACGCGGATTCGATCGGTGAAATTCATGATGCCTGGGCCATCAACCGGCCGAGAGGCCCCCGCTCAGCGTGACCTTCAATTTGCCCGTCGAGCGGTGCCCGGCCGGGGCATTGACCCGCAACAGCAGCTTGCCGGTTTCCCGGGGAGTGAAATCGCCCCCCGCTCCGATGGGGAACGGTTTCCCGGGCTTGTTGTCTCGTTTGACCACGACCCCCATCAAGGCCCCGGTCGGAATGCCATGGATCAGGTCGGTGGTAACGTCCTTTTCCAACAGCCCGGCGGCCGTGATGGTTCCGGCCACTTCCAGCCGGTAACTTCCCTCGACCGCGGCGCGGAACGGTTTCCCCTCGGTCACCACGACCCCCACGGGCTCCCAGCCCGAACCGGCGTTGACATCGACCTGCACCTCATTGGCCGAGAGGTTCTGCTGCTGGATCTGGGCCATCTTCTGCTTCAGCGAGGCATCGTCGGGATTGATGGCGCTGGCGCGTTGCAGCACCGCGAGGGCCTTGTCGGGATGACCCGCGTCGAGGTATTCGTCGGCGAGGTCTCCCGCCTCCCGGACGTAGCTGGAGACGAGGGTGTCGGCCCGCTGGTCGAGACCGCGGGTGTTCGCCTGGGGTTTGGCTTTGGGGGCCTTGGTGTTCTTGCGGGCGGTTTTGTTTTTGTCTTGCGACCAGGCCAAGGGGGCTCCGGCGCAGACGCAGGTCCAACAGAGCAGCATCCAGACGAGAGCACGCGATGAGGGCATTCTTGGTCTCCGCAGGGAACCATCCGACCGGGGGCACGGCCGCCGCCAGTCAGCACGGCCGGTCGAGCCACCCCGGAACGAGAAGAATTGTTCTGTTTCCGGGCGGGGGAAACAAGTTCCATCATTGACGAATCCCCCCCTGACCCACGATTTTGCTAGTGACAACACCGGTTGGTGCGGGCGTCTGCGCCGGGTGCCAACGGTCTGGCGTGTGAGAGGTGTGACGCGTGCGTTGGTTGCGGTCTGTCCCCCGGAGGTGGCTGTGATGATTGGTCGACCTGTTGCGAGTCTGCTGTTGTGTGGAGCCGTGTGTTTGCTGGGGCTGGCGACCCGCTGGACGGCCCTCGACGCGGCGGAGGATCCCCAAGGGGCCGCCGAGACTGCCCAGGGCCCCCGCTACAACGCGGCGGGCGAATTGCTGCTGCCCGAAGGATTTGAAGAATGGATCTTCGTGGGGGCCAACCTGGGGCTCGAGTACAAAGAGAGCGACGCCCCTGCCGACACCAACACCAAGCCTCCCGAGGCGCTGCGCAACTTCCACAACGTCTACATCAACCCGCCTGCGTGGCGCGAGTTCCGCAAGTCGGGAACCTTTCCCGAGGGAACAGTTCTGGTGCTCGACGTCTATCGGGCCGAGAAGGGGGATGGCAAGACGCTGGTCTCGGAAGGGCTGTTTCCAGGAGCCCGCACCGAGGTGGCCGTCGGCGTCAAAAACAGCCGTCGCCCCGATGGCTCGAAAACCAATTGGGCCTATTACGACTTTCCGGCAGGCACCAAGACCGCCAAGGCGTTCGATGACAAAGCCTGCTACCAATGCCATGTCGACCACGGTTCGGTCGACAATGTCTTCGTGCAGTTTTACCCCACGCTCGATCGCCTGGTGAAAGCCAAGGCGAAGTGACTGGCAGCCGACATCGCCGGCGGCAGAAATGACCGGCGGCAAAAATCACCGGGGTTGCCCAGACCGGGGCCGGGATCTTCGGGCCCCGGTCTGAGTTCATTGACGTGGGTCGGTCCGGTTCAAGGGCCCTGGCCTACGTTTTCACCAGGAAGTGGCAGATATCGCCATCCTGCATCACGTAGTCTTTCCCTTCGACCCGCAGTTTCCCGGCCGAGCGGATTTCCTTTTCCGACTTGTAATGCTCGAGGTCGGCCAGGCTGTAGATTTCGGCCCGGATGAAGCCCTTCTCGAAGTCGGTGTGAATGACCCCGGCGGCCTGGGGGGCGGTCGCCCCGACGGGAACCGTCCAGGCCCGCACTTCCTTCTCGCCCGCGGTGAAGAAGCTCTGCAGCCCCAGCACGCGGTAGGCCGCCCGGGCCAGCAATCCCAGGGCGGGCTCGGCCAAACCGACCGAAGAGAGCATCTCATTCCGGTCGGCTTCGTCGAGTTCGGCAATCTCAGACTCGAGCTTGGCGCAGACAGGCACCACCTCGGCACCGGTCTTCGCCGCAAACTCGCGCACTTCCTGCACGAGGGGACCTTTCCCTTCGAGATCGGTCTCGTCGACATTCGCGACGTACAGAATGGGCTTGGCGGTCATCAGGCCGAAGCTCTTCACCGCCTTGGCGTCGATCGAGTCCCACTGCAGTTTGCGCAGGGGCTGACCGGCGTTGAGGTGTTCGAGGCAGCGGCGCATGACCGCCGCGCGGTGCAGCGCGTCCTTGTCTCCCCCCTTGGCCGCGCGGTCGGCCTTGGGCAGGGCGTTTTCCATCCCCTGCAGGTCGGCCAGCATCAGCTCCAGCTCGATCGTCTCGATGTCTGAGACCGGGTTCACCTTCCCCGTCACGTGAATCACATCGGGGTCTTCAAAACAGCGGACCACCTGCAAGATGGCGTCGACTTCGCGGATGTGGCTGAGAAATTTGTTCCCCAGCCCCTGGCCTTCGCTGGCCCCCTTCACAATCCCGGCGATGTCGACCAGCTTGATGGCGGCGGGAACCACCTTCTGCGGGGGGATGAGCTTGGTGATCCGTTCCAGGCGGGCGTCCGGCACACTGACCACCCCCTCATTGGGCTCGATCGTGCAAAAGGGGTAATTCGCGCTCTGGGCCTGCTTCGAGCTGGTGAGGGCGTTGAACAGCGTGCTTTTGCCCACGTTGGGCAATCCGACAATCCCGGCTTCCATGTGCCGTGTGAACCTTCCAAGAGTGAATGAACGTGGCGCCGCTTCCACCCATGCCTGTGACCGGGATGAGGGCCGAACATGACGACGGTTCGTTCCCGACGACGGTTCGTTCCCGAACAAGACCCCAAGGCCCAGCGCCCCGCCGGCCAGCCCGTCGATCAAAAACGGCGGCGCGGCAGGGTGGAAGAGTGGTCAGGAGTCTAGCGGTTGGGGCTCCAATCGAGAAGGACACCCCAGTCCTTCCCGTTGGGCCTCCAGCACAGAGCGGTTGGATTGAGCAGGTTGATCTTGAGCATCCGTTGGGTCGAGTGCGTGGGGCACTCTGCAGCGGCGGGCGATGCCAGGGTTACAGGATCTCGTCGAGGGGTGTGCCGCTGAGGAAGGTCAGCCGTTCGCGCCGACCCTGGTGGGGCCAGGTGAGCAGTTCCTGGTCGAGCCCCAGTTGCTGCAGGATGGTCGCGTGCAAATCGCGGAAGTGGCAGGGGCGTTCGACCGCCCGCAGGCCGATGGCGTCTGTGGCTCCCACGACCCGGCCCCCCTGCACGCCTCCCCCCGCCAGCCACATGCTGAAGCCCAGGTTGTGGTGATCGCGGCCGCTGCCCGACTGGGCTTCGGGAGAGCGCCCAAACTCGCCCCCCCACAGCACCAGGGTCTGGTCGAGCAGCCCCCGCCGTTTGAGGTCGGTCAGCAGGGCGGCGACGGGCTGATCGGTGTGACCCGCCATCCGCTCGTGGTTTTCATTCACATCGGAATGGGCGTCCCACTGCAGGTTGCCCGGCCCGCCTCCCGAGACCACCACCTGGAACCGCACTCCGCGCTCCACCAGCCGGCGGGCCAGCAGGCAGCGGCGGGCGTAGTCGTCGGTCGGTGCCTGTCCCACGCCGTAGAGCTGCAGCGTCTCGGCGGTCTCCCCCGACAGGTCGAAGACCTCCGGGGCCTCGGTCTGCATCCGGAAGGCCAGTTCGTAGGTGCCCAAGCGGGCCGAGAATTCGGGATCGAGATCGGCGGTGGGACCATTCAGGTCCTGGATGAGCCGAATCGTCTCCCGGCGGGTCTGGAGGTTGACCCCGGGAGGGAGTTCGAGATTCCGGACGGGGTGTGCACCGGCCCGCAGCATCGTGGGCTGGTACACCGCGGGCAAGAACCCGTTGGCGTACATCGGCTGTCCCCCTTCGAGCGCTCCCTTGGGATCGGGATGCACGATGTAGGCCGGCAGAGATTCGCTTTCGGAGCCCAGTCCGTACGCCAGCCAGCTTCCCATGCTGGGGGCACCGGGAATGACCCGTCCGCTGAAGAGTTCGTACTGGGCGGCGGAGTGGACAACCCGTTCGCCAAAGCACGACCGCACCACGGCGATGTCATCCACTACCCGCGACAGGTGGGGAAACAGGTCCGAGACCTCGATGCCGCTCTGGCCGCATTGGCGGAAGGTGCGGGTGCTGGCCA
>CAIOTJ010000572.1 GCA_903861195.1 uncultured Planctomycetaceae bacterium
GGTCTCCGGGACGGGAGACAGCGGCAACGCGCGGTTCTCGATCGTGGGGAACCAGTTGCGGACGTCGGCGGTGCTCGATCATGAGATTCAGGGGCAATATTCGATCCGCGTCCGGACCACCGATCTGAAGGGACTGACCTTAGAGAAGGTCTTGCTCATTGGGGTGACCGACCTCCTGGAACTCTCCGCCGGGCTCGATCAGAACGTCCAGGAAGGAGATCTCGTTCGCCTCCGGAATCAATTTTACAACGGTCCCGTCGAGGTCAGCCTGCTGAGTATGACCATCGATTGGGGAGATGGCAGCCCTCTGGAAGATGGGCTGTTGAGCCCGATCTCTGGAACCAACGGCGGCACCATCGCCAACACCCATCGCTATGTCAATGAGGGTGCTTACGTCGTCACGGTGACCCTTACCGATGGTGCCAGCACCCTCACCGACACGATGACCTTTACGGTCATCAATGCCCCTCCCAGTCTGGGCCGGCTCGATGGCCCCGATGCCGCTGTCCGGGGGCAGATGCTCGCGTACCAGTTGAAATTCGCCGACCCAGGTGTCAACGACACGCACACGGCCTTCATCGACTGGGGGGATGGCACGGTCTCGCCAGGCCGTGTGGAGGAGCGCAATGGCCAAGGAGTGGTCTACGGGTCCAAGGTCTACACCCGGGAGGGAACCTTTACGCTCTCGATCACCGTCATCGACGATGTCGGCAGCACCACGACCATCTCGAAATCCATCTCGATCAAGGCCGCCCTGCTGCAACCCGGCCTGCACAACCCCGATCTGACCGACCTCTACGTCGGCGGCACCCTGGGGAATGACCTGATCCTGCTCAATCCCTCGGGGACCAGCATCGCGGTCTCCCTCAATGGCACCGTGGTGGGAACCTATGCCCCCACCGGGGGGCTCGTGGTCTTCGCCCAGGCGGGAAATGATGTGGTGACGGTCGCCAGCACCATCACCCGTCCCGCCTGCCTCTTCGGGGATGACGGCGCCGACAGTCTCACAGGCGGCGGTGGGAATGACACTCTCGCTGGCCAGGCCGGCAATGACACCGTGGTGGGGGGGGCCGGCAACGACACCTACCTGCTCGACACGACCACTGCCGCCGGCGTCGATCTCGCCACCGACAGCGCCGGACTCGACACCCTTGATTTCTCGCAGACGGTCGGCCAGTCCATCGTCCTCAATCTCGGCCTCGCGGTCCCCCAGGTGGTCAACCCGAACCTGACACTCACACTCACCTCGGCGACCGCTTTCGAGAACGTCCTGGGAGGTTCCGGCAATGATCAACTCACAGGCAACTCCCTCGCCAATGTGCTGGTCGGTGGGCCGGGTAATGATCGCCTCGTGGGAGGAGCCGGCAATGACAGCTACCAGTTCCACCTCGACACCAACCAGGGGATCGATAGTCTCGATGAAAGCGGCGGGGGAATCGATACGCTGGATTTCTCCTCCACCGCGCTGACAGGTGCCACAGTGGATCTGTCCTTGTCCGGTGCGCAGACCGTGGCGACCGGTCGGTTGATTCTCACCCTGGGGGCGGCCACCACGTTCGAGCAGCTGCTCGGGGGCCGGGGGAATGACATATTGACGGGAAATTCCCTCAACAACACCCTGGTCGGAGGAGCCGGGAACGACACGTTGACCGGCGGCACCGGGAACGACACCTACCTGTTTGACGCCGACTCCCCCCTCGGAACTGACACGCTCATCGAGGGGGGCTCTGGCGGAATCGATCTGATCGATTTCACTCCCTCCGCGGCGGGGGTGACGCTCGACCTGGCCCAGACCGTCACCCAGGCGGTCCATGCCAATCTCTCCCTCAGCCTCTCTTCCGACCGAACCTTCGAAAACCTCACCGGTGGCGACGGGAACGACAGCCTGTTCGGGAATGCGCTGGCCAATGTCATCCTGGGTGGCGGCGGTCACGACAGCCTCGTCGGTGCCGAGGGGAACGACAGCCTCACCGGCGGCTCGGGCGACGACACACTCGCCGGGGGGACCGATAGCGACGCCTATGTCTACAGCGCCACCGCAACAGCTGCCACGACCCTGGGGAGCGACACGCTGATCGAGCGGGGCGAACAGGGAATCGATCTGATCACCTTCGCCGCTGTCACCTCCCGCGCGGTGACGCTGAATCTCGGCCAGACCAGCCCCCAGACGGCGCTGACCGGATTTCTGAATA
>CAIOTJ010000573.1 GCA_903861195.1 uncultured Planctomycetaceae bacterium
CCTTCTCGTCCAATCAGACCCGATGAAGCCCCACCAGACCCAAGCGCATTTTCAAAGAAACATGCTTTGTTCCTGCCTGCCTTGCGATTGGGGTGCAAGTGGTCGTGGGTTCAATTCCCGCCACCCCGATACCCTTGAAACCCGCCGGAAACGGCGGGTTTTTGAGTTTTTGGGGACGGCGGTTGGTGGCCTTTTTTCGGCCCTGTATAGCCAGATTGTATAGCCAACGTGTTTGCGTTGAGACTCATGGAATTTCCGGGGAATGCCGGCGCGGAAGGTGGAGCGTTCTATGGGGATTTTTGGGCGATGGCTATACGGCGGGGCTGTATGGCCAGGGGGTGCAGCGGGGACGTGGCGGCGAGGTCAACGGGCTGGGTCAACGGGCAGCGGCGCGGAGGTCTGGGGGCGGGGGCGGGGGTCGATTGAGGGGCGAAGCGCGCGCAACGGTGTCCGTCGTGAGCGGCCATGCAATTGCAAGAAATATGTAAGGTACGGGCGGGGTTGGGGGGGGCGGCTGGGGGCGTCTTGAGGAGTTGGTCCGAGCTGGCGCGGGCTTGAACTGGCAATGGGGCGTCGCCCCCCCCTGCCCTGCCCCACCGCTCGGACATCTGGGCATGGAGGTGCGTGGCCCCCTGCAGTGGCCGGAATGGCCTCCCCTGCCCCACCCGCGCGGACCTCCAATGGCGCAGCGACCTGCCCCCCAGAGCTGCCCCCCAAACCGCTCGGGAGGTCTTCGGGATGTGAATGTGCCCCTAGCGACTCCAGCAGAAAATCTGAAACTATCCTGGACTTTCTGCCGACTGCATCCTCTCGCAGTGCTGCTCGTGACCACCCGGCTGCTTGCACCCCAATGGGGATGGCGCCTCGGTCGAAACGGTAGAATCTGGAGAATTGCCGGGCGGGCGATGGGGCCTCGTCGGGCTGGATGGGGTGGCGTCGGGTGAGGCTGCCCCACAGTGCCCCACAGGAAAGTGGCGGTGGGCGTCGGGAGGCAGCCGTAATTGCAAAAGTGGTGTCTGGTGATGTGGCGGTGGCCGGTGAGGCTGCCGTGGTCAGAATCTGTATGCAACCAATTTTTATATTAAGCGGTTTCTACCATGCCCCAACGGGCAGGGATTTGCGCGAGTAGGTGGCTCAGTTTAGGTTGGCCAGAATCATCAGGTGGTGACCTGTCCCGTCCCAGCGATTCTGCCCGGTTCGCAGGCGCCTTGTTTCACTTCACGCGCCCAGCTCGGCGACCCCGGAAAGCCAATAGTCAGCCTTCTTCCTGCGACAAACGGAGGATGTACTGGTAGGGCGTCGTGAGACGGGATCAGTAGGAATCGCTGAGACGGGACACGACCGACCGCCATCGGTAGGAAGACGGCATCTTGGTCAGCCGCCAGACCGTCAATCGGGCTGTCAGCCGGATGGGGTTTGGGACACGCAACCCAGTCGCGGTGCGGATCCCTGCGGTGTTCGACCCCTGACCCGAGCCGCAGCCCAGCTACGCCGCTGCGAGGTTGTCCGGGGTTGTGGACGGGTCAGGGGTTGACATGCGCACCTAGACCATCTCGTGGCCCTCATCGTCGATGATACCGGAATCACGCTTTTCCTCGGCGCGCCTTGACAATTCGGGACGCCAAAAAGATACGTTCAACCCGTCAAAGCGCGCGTCGAACACACCCCCGCGAGTCCGTGCCTTACCCGTGCGATCTCGCCGCGGAGCGCCATGAGTTCCCCGTCCGGCAGGGCGGCGAATGCATGGCGTGCGAAGTCGGTGATCAGCTGCTGAGCGACTGCGTCATTGATCGCGGAGAGGCGAGGAAGAAGCTGGCCACGAACAAGTCC
>CAIOTJ010000574.1 GCA_903861195.1 uncultured Planctomycetaceae bacterium
CTCAAAGACTTCCCCGTAGGGGATACTTCCCTCAGCCTGGGGTTGTCGCGCAGGCGACGACCCCAGGTCGCCATCCCCATCACGATCTCGATCCTGTCAGGATTGCTTTCTACCCCCTGCCTGATGCTTCGGGATCGATCATTGAGCGAGCCCACGACGAAAGGAACCACTTTCAGGGTGCAGGTCCTGTTGGGGCGCGCGTACCCCGGGTAGCCGCCGAGGCGGCAACCCGGGGCTGAGAGAAGTCACCTCTGCGAGGTAGGCGGTGGGTTGGCGAGAGGTTTGTCGCGAAGGCCGAGAGTCGTTGTTCCCACGGTCACAGGCCGATCACCATGGTCACCACCTCGGCTCAATGCGCTGGCCAGGATCATGCCTATGGTCTTCAAGACACTCAGCGAGATTGGGCATCGGATCACACAAGGATCGATCAAGTTCTTTCGTCGCGGATCCTGAGTTCCAACATCGCCAGTTGATCTTGCGTCAGCTTGCTTTGCCCGGCGTCGGATGCATTGGCCAGGGCCTTGATTGCCAGCAGACGATCCCGCTCGCAGTCCGCATCCCGTCCCTCGAGTCTGGCAAGTGCCGCCTTTGCGAGAAGCCGGCGGGATTCCTCGACGATCCCCCCCTGGCTCGACTTCAGATGCTTGCGAACCGCGTCGATGTCCCCAGCCAGCCACGCACAGATGGCGAGCTCAACATGAATGGATTGCCTGAAACTCGCCGGGTAGCCAGCGACACTCTTCTCCAGCAAGGCCTGATAGCGCGCGATCTCGGCAGCGTGTCGGCAATCCATCGCCCGGGCGAGCAGCAACATCCAACTGCCGGTGTGCGACGGCGGATCTGTGGAATCAGCCCTCGACAGCTCGTCGATCGCCCAGGAATCCCAATTACGGGGTCGAATGCCGTCCAGACTTTGTGCCAGAATCTGCAGCTGCGCATGTCGCTCAAGGCTCGCACGGCCCCCCTTCAGGACATCCATAAACTGCATGCCATCGCTCATGAAGCCACTCGTGCGTAGCGGCATCAGCGTCACCAGAAAGATCCCGAACGAAGTGGCGCCGACGAACGTGCAATACGCCGCCAAGCGCGGATCGGAGAGGGTTGCCAGCGCCGTTGCCGATATCGCGAGCAAGAGGCTGAAGAGCGGCCCCCCCAGCGATCATCACCAGTAACTGCCGACGAAGAGAGTCACCAAATTGCGTTGGCAAGGTGGCGGCAAGGCCTCCCATCAGCCCCAGGTTGGTGTTCCACTGGAATCTCGTCCCGGCAGTCGTGGCGTGCCAGCCGAACGGTCCGACGATCAACATCAAAAAGCGCATCCCCTGCGACAGGCCGCCGAGAACATGGCCGATTTCGTGTGTGCCCAGCACGATAAGACCCAGAACGGGAAGCGCCAGAACGTCCCAGGCCGTCAAAATCATGCGGGCCTGCTCCAGCTGTTGGATCAGTCGGGTGTCGGACAGCCCCGAGTCGATGAGTGGGTTCGCCATCCTCGCCACCAACCCCACGATGAGAGCGCCGATGAGGGCACCGATGAAACCACCGACCAGGAGACTGTTCCAATCCCCCAGGGAGGAGACCCGGGATGAATCGTCTGTTTTCGAATCCATGAGATCGGATCTCTCGGAAGATCTTGTCAAGAGTTGCGTTCTGGGAAATCGGGATCAGGTGGCGTGGGTGGAGTTGCAACACCCCTTCAGGATACAGGATCCGTACAAGGAAGGTGACAAACAGGTTGGGAACAATCGATGTTCGCCAGTGCTTGGGCATCGCTGTGCGGCCCGGGAATCGGGATGCCTTGTGCAGTGCTCATGTCGCCGGAACACGGTCGGCTCATCAGCAGTTCGCGAAGCGAACTCGAGAGGAGAGAGTGGAAAGTAGAAAGTGGACCCCAGCCGCAATCAACCCGGCCCACCCACCGCCTCTCTCCTCGGTCTACTTTCTACTCTCGACTTTCTGAACCGCGGTCTGTGACTGAACCAGGTTCGCGAAACAAACAGAGAGTAGAAAGTAAAAAGTGGAATTCAGCCGCAAGCAACCCGGCCCACCCACCGCCTCTCTGCTCGGTCGACTTTCTACTCTCGACTTTCTGAATCCTGATCTGCCAGCAGCCCCAGTTCGACAACAGGGACCGAGAGATCCTGTCGCGGCAGTCGACCAACCCCGTCTTCGATCCAGGCGCAGGGTTATCCATGTCGGGAGAGAACCTGCTGGCGCGAATCACGACAGATCCGGCGATGCCATCCACTGCAAATGGACCTGTCCCCTTAAATAGGCCTGCGCAGCTTTGTTCCAGTCTGGGGTAGAAGATGAATTCCATCGGAATCCGTTCCGAGTCGGGGATGACCGTCACCATGACCGGTCCACATCTCAATGACCTATTCATACCATCCGTGGCTACGATATCCAGCGTCCAGGGCTGCCCAACCACACCACGGGTGGCTTGGAAACTAATCAGTTACAACCCCAGCTCCGACACAATCCGCGTCGCAGCCGCGGGTCTGTACGCTCGCTTGGTGCCGATAAACCGCCACAACAGGATTTCGTCCAGACATGATTTTCTTCGTAACACTACTCGGCAGATCATTGTTGAATTCTTCTCCGCTTGACAGACCTACGGGGGCCCGATGCTTCCGCCCTGTTTTCGTCGATTTTCCGCGGATCGACGATCAGACTCGGCTTCCGCGTTTTTCGACGTGGGGATCGCTCAATTGGCACAAGCAACTCGATCAGATAGCGGGCTTATCGTCTGTGGGAGGCGGTCCTGGGAGGGTTGCTGCGGGGAGTGCGAGTTCGCTCAAGGGTTGCTGGAAGCGGCGTTCAGCAAATCACTGAATTAGTCGATTTTGATAATCGACGGCTTGACGCGAACGCATCCTTCGACCTCAAATCAAAGTTGATGGGCATGCCTGCGTAACAGGCGGCAGAAGTGCGGACTGCGATTGATACGCAGGTCAGGCAAAAAGCACGTTTACGTTCAACACGGGGACCAAGATGCACGAAATCAGGACTGACCTTGGCGGTGGACTCGGTCGCTTCGTTCGAGAGATTGCAGTCCGGTCCCACCCCGGATGTGCGGCGTCCGACGTCTGGAAGCACACCTTGGCGTGGCTTCTCTTTGGAGTCGGAGTCTTGTGCGCTCCTTTGCAGCATGCCGACGCTGAGCCCATCACCATCGCCTTCGATGCACGGGTGGAACTCGTGGAGGACGCGGGCGGTTTTCTGGGCGGGGCGATTGCCGTCGGCGATCGGATCAGTTTCGTCTACACATATGACTCGACAACTCCCGACACGAACCCCTTGCCTACGGTTGGGGATTACTGGCATACCACCTCGCCCTTCGGAATCCGGTTGACGGTCAACGGCCTGGAGTTCCACACGGACCCCAACGACGTCTCTTTCCTAGTCGAGATCGTCAATGATCACTACGCCACGGACAATTACCTCCTCCGAAGTTACAACAACGTGTTTGACGTTTCCGTTCCCTCGCCTCACCCCGGGAGCGTTTTGGAAAATCATATCTCGTGGCAACTCGACGATCCAACGGCTACTGCCCTGTCGAGTACGTCTTTGCCAACAGAACGACCCGTTCTAGCCGACTGGCAGTCAATCTTTGGGCTCGACATCTTTTCCCAAAATGGAGGTAACTTTTTCCTCATTCGAGCCCATGTGGTGCCTGAACCAAGCACTTGCTGGTTGCTGGGCACCGGCCTTGGCGGCCTGTTGGGCTACGATTGGTCCCGCCGTCGGGTGAGAGCCTGATGGCATCGACCTGGAATACGACAAAGGTAACTGATTAGTTCCCAAACCACCCGTGGTGTGGTTGGGCAGCCCTGGACGCTGGATATCGTAGCCACGGATGGTATGAATAGGTCACTGGGGTGTGGACCGGTCATGGTGACGGTCATCCCCGGACTCGGAACGGATTC
>CAIOTJ010000575.1 GCA_903861195.1 uncultured Planctomycetaceae bacterium
GATGCTGCATCTCCGCGAACTGGGGCTGCTCAGGCTCGAAGCCCTGACGGCCACCGGAAAAACTCTGGGAGAAAATCTCCAGGAGTGGGAGCAGTCCGAACGCCGACGCCGGCTGCGGGAACTGCTTCAACAGTCGGACGGAGTCGATCCCGAAACGGTCATCATGAGTCCCACCCAGGCGCGCGCCGCGGGGTTGACCAGTACCGTCACGTTCCCGGTCGGAAACCTCGCCCCCGAAGGCTCCGTCATCAAGAGCACGGCAATCGATCCCAGTGTGGTCGATCCCGATGGAGTGTACCGAAAGCGAGGACCTGCCCGGGTGTTCACATCCGAACGGGCGGCCGTCGCCGCCATCAAGGGACGCGCGGGCACAACTCCCATCCAGGCGGGGGACGTGATTGTGTTGATCTGCCGGGGCCCCCTGGGAACGGGCATGGAAGAGATCTATCAGATCACGTCGGCATTGAAGTTCCTGCCGTTTGGCAAGCACGTCGCGGTAATAACCGACGCGCGGTTTTCGGGTGTTTCCACCGGAGCCTGTATTGGACACGTCGGTCCCGAGGCGTTGGCTGGGGGGCCCGTTGGCAAGGTCCGGGATGGCGACCTGATCGAGATCACCATTGACCGCCGCAACCTGACCGGTTCGCTGAATTTCATTGGTTCGGCCGATTCGGTCCTCTCCCCCGAGGAGGGGGCCGCCGTGTTGTCGCAGCGCACTCCCGCCGTTCCGTTGCAGGCCGATAAAGATCTGCCCGACGACACCCGGCTGTGGGCCGCCCTGCAGCAGGCCAGCGGTGGTACCTGGGGGGGCTGTGTCTACGATCCAGACCGAATCAGCGAACTGCTGCGGAAAGCCCAATTTTCGTGAAGCCGACCACGGGTCGGGAATCACGTGCGGGAGGCGTCCGCTGAGGTGATTCAGGGCGGAGAGACCTCGGGAGCCTGGATTTTGCATTCACGTTGTCCACGCCAGAGAACGTAGACACAACAGTCCAGCTTCCACTTTCCGGCCAAAGACAACGTGTCCACAGTCTTGATCACAAAGCTCCCAGGTCACTCCGTCCCCATGGCCGGCGTTTGGCTGCTGTACGGAGTACTGGGCTGCTGTCTGGTGGGCTGTGGGGAGGTTTCGCAAGCCCCACGGCAACCTGAGGATTCGGTTGAAACCGCACCGATCACTCCCAAGCGACCCCCGGGCCCCCAGTCGGCCGCCGTTTCTCCCCAATCCAAAGACCCATCCGGAACGGAACCCGAGAGTTCGATCCGGTTCGCCGACATGACGGCTGAGAGCGGCCTCAACTTCGTCCATGAGAGTGGAGATTTCGATCAGAAACCGTTTCCCGCCGCGAATGGAAGTGGCGTGGCGGCTTTCGATTTCGATCTGGACGGTTGGGTCGATCTGTATTTTCTGACGGGGTCTCGCCAGACCTTCGACGCCGACTGGAAAGCCCGGCCTCGCAACCGGTGCTACCGCAACCGGGGCGACTGGAAATTCCAGGAAGTGACCGACTCGACAAGACTGGGATGGCAGGGGTTTAGTTGTGGCGTCGCGGTGGCCGACGTCAATTCGGATGGATTCCCCGATGTGTTTGTGAACTGTTATGGATCGGATCGCCTGTACCTGAATCAAGGGGACGGCACATTTTTCGATGCAAGCCAGCAGTCGGGGGTGGCCGACGACCAACTCTGGGGCACGAGCGCCGCCTTTCTTGATTACGACAACGATGGACTGCTCGATTTGTATGTGGCGAATTACGCGACCTGGAGCATGGAGACGAACAAATACTGTGGAGACCGCCAGCGCGGCGTCCGAACCTTTTGTGGACCCACCACGGTCGACCCGGCTCCCCATGTGCTGTACCACAACGAAGGGGATGGCCGTTTTCGCGTGACCACCGCCGAGGCGGGTCTGGACCGCCGACCAGGCCGAGGCCAGGGGGTGGCAGCGACCGACCTGAACCTGGATGGATGGACAGACCTCTATGTCGCAAATGACATGAATCCCAATTCGCTGTACATCAATACGGGAACCGGGTCCTTTCGTGATGCCTCGGAGGAGTCAGGAACAGACGTTGACTATCGGGGCTCATCCCAGGCCGGGATGGGGATCGCTGTAGCCGATGTCAATCAGGATGGTTTGCTGGATCTGTTCGTCACCAATTACGAAGGGGAACACAACGCCTACTACGAGAGTCGGGGGTTGCTGATCTATCAGGACGTCAGTCGATCGCGGGGCCTGGCAGCGGAGAGCATTCCGTGGGTGGGATGGGGCACCGCTCTGGAGGATTTTGACGGGGATGGCTGGGTCGATTGTGTGGTGACCAACGGGCATACGGACAACAATTTTCAGGAGATGGGGCGGGATTCGCCTTATCAGCAGAAGCCTGCGGTCTGGCGGAATGTGGCGGGCCGGTTCCAGCATGTGTCTGGGGCCCGAATTGGAGCGTACTTTGCCGAGTCCCATGTCGGCCGGGGGCTGGCCGTTGCTGATTTCGACGGCGATCATCGTCCGGATTTGGTGATTGTCCATCAGGATTCCCAACCGGCCCTCTTGAAGAATCTGTCGACGGGACCGGCACCGATCACCGTCCGGATCGTGGGAGTCCAGGCGAATCGGGAGGCGATCGGCGCGACGCTGTGGGTTGGGCAGAACCCGGCCCGGTTGTTCCCGGTGCCATCGGGGGGCAGCTACGCGAGCGAGCAGCAGCGGGTGGTCCGCATTCCGCAATCGCTGGCGGAACAACTCTCTTCCGAAGGGATCACCATCCGCTGGCCAGGAGGTGCCGAACGGATCATTGCCCCACGCCGGGAGGGGTCCTCACTGTTCATATCAGAATCATTTTAGAACATCTGAACACAACGCCCTCGTCTCCGATGTCCCCTTCAGAATGTCAGAACTGAACGACAGATTCCGATTTCCAAAGGTTTATTTCTTGACTTTTGTGATGAATCGTCGAAGATAATCGGTTTGACGCAGAAAAATTGCAGATCTTTTTGCAGGTCTGCGTTTTGAGTGTGGAGTTTTTCTCCAACTCTGACCGAGTTGGATTTTGTTGTGGCGTGTCTTTTTCGTTTCTCCGGAGGTGCCAATGGTTCGAGTCGAGAGGATGTTGCGACGCACCGGCTTCACCTTGATCGAGTTGCTGGTGGTCATTGCGATCATCGGGATCTTGGTGGCTTTGCTGCTGCCCGCGGTTCAACAAGCGCGTGAGGCGGCCCGCCGCACGCAGTGCAAGAACAACCTGAAGCAAATCGGGTTGGCCATGCACAACTATCATGACACACACGGCATGTTCCCCATCAACATGTCCTGGAGCCGTCGGGAAGAAATGACCGGCGCGTTCAGCGACAAGGTGTACATGCTCCCGTTCCTGGATCGGAATCCCGAGTACAACCAGATCAACTTCAACCGGTCGATCTGGGACTCTGGCGCTCCGGAACTCGGCTATGGATCGTGGTGGCAAGACAACGCCCAGTCGTTCAGCATTCGGCTGCCGGTGTTCAATTGCCCCTCACAGCCCAACGAATTGGGCAACGGTGCGGCCAACTTCACCTACGCCATCAACCACGGAACTTCGCACCACGCTCCCCACGCCGTCGGCAATCAGGCGATGACCTGGAACGGTGACCACAACGGCATTGCGTCGTTCGTGGGCGGTCCCGGTGGCGGTCACTGGCTGCGGTGCGATGTGCCCATCAAGATCGGCAAGATCTCTGACGGCACCAGCAATACTGCCGCGTACAGCGAGTTCTTGCTGTACAAGCGTGGCTCGACTCCCGATGCCTGGAAGACCAACGTTCGTACTTGGGTGGGTGGCAACAACACCGCTCAGGTTCGTCAGAGCTGCTTGGCTCTGGTGAATTCGGACGGCAGCCCCCAGATCTCCGGTGCGGATCGCGTTGTGATGCGTGGCCGTGCCTGGAGCTGGTCGTTCATGGGTGTCGGTGTGGCCTATAACCACACGATGATGCCGAATGAACCCCCCTGCCACTCCTACACCGACGACTGGGGCGGCAGCAACGCGATGAGCGCTTCGAGCGCCCACACCGGTGGTGTTCACGTCCTGATGGCTGACAGCTCGGTCAAGTTTGTCAGCGACAACGTCAATCAGTTGGCTTGGTGGGCTGCGGGCACTCGCTCCGACGCCGAGACGGCTGACGCCCTCTAATCCAGGGCCCCTCCCTCGAGGGTTGTTGATGTGATTTCGGTCCTGGCGTTCGCAAGAACGCCAGGACTTTTTTATTGGTGCCGCAGACAAGTTGTGGCTGTTCATTTCGCGTTGAACGCTCTTTCTTCGTATCAATTGAGCCGCAAGACTCAGTCATTGGGTGGGCCCAGGATCGTCGCTTGGGGAAGCGGTTGTCGCTGCAGTGGGTCGCCGATGTCTGGACCAAGCTCTGAATCTCTTGCCATCCTGTTGCTCGCGGGTTGGATCTGCGGCTGTGGTTCCGCCCCCAACCCCGACGAGGTGCCTTCCGCGCCCCCTGCGGTGACTGCATCCCGGGAATCCGCTGCGGCTTCCGCCCAACAGTCCGCTACCGCCCAGCCTGCGGTCAGTTCCGAAACGGAATTGACCCGACCCGCGTTTGTGGACCGGGCGGAAGAACTGCAGCTCGATCACACCTTCTACACCGACACTGTCCCCGGCCGCTATTTCCTGCCCGAAATCATGTGCGGCGGAATGGCCTGGTTCGACTTTGATCTCGATGGCTGGTCCGATCTCTACCTGACCAATGGAGCCCGGCTTAAAGATCCCGATCCCACCGACCAGGCCCACCGTCATCGCTTCTTCCGCAACGTCGGAGGCCACCGATTTGAGGACCGCGGCAACGTGTCCCGGCTGGGGCACAATGGCTATGGCCAGGGAACAGCCGTGGGGGACTTCAACCAGGACGGGTTCCCGGACCTCTTTGTCTCCTGCTACGGTCCGAACCGGTTGTACCGGAATCTGGGTGATGGAACGTTTGAAGACGCCACAGCGTCTCTGGGCGAACGGGCCCCCCAATGGAGCACCGGAGCGGTGTTTGCCGACTTCGATGCCGATGGAGATCTGGATCTCTTCGTCGCCAATTACATGGACGTCAACTGGCAGACGCACAAGAGCTGCACCTTTGGCGGCAAACCGGGCTATTGCGGCCCGGGAGATTACAACTCCCAACCCGACTGGCTCTTCATCAACGATGGAACGGGGCGTTTTGAAGAAAGTTCGGCCGAATTTGGCCTCGTGGGTGATCGCGGAAACGGTCTGGCCGTGGCCTGGGCCGATCTCGATGAAGACCGACTTCCCGAGCTGTATGTCGCCAATGACATGGCACCCAATTTCCTGTTTACCCGCAGTGGTGCCAACGGTTCCACGCCGTATCTCGACGCGGCGGGGCGGGCGGGCTGCGCCGTTTCCGGGAATGGGCAAAATGAGGCCAGCATGGGAATTGCCCTCGCGGACTTCGACCGGGACGGTCTGCCCGATCTCTATTTGACCCACTACTACCACCACAAAAACACCCTCTATCACAATCTGGGGGGAATGCTGTTCGAAGATGACAGCTACCGGACCCGGGTGGCGACCCTCAGCAAGGAACGCCTGGGGTTCGGCTGCATGGCGCTCGACTACGACCGGGATGGAGCCCTGGATCTGTTCATCGCCAATGGTCATGTTCTGGGGCCCGAGCATGACCCCTTCCAGATGCCGCCTTCACTGATCCGCAACGACGGCCGGGGACGATTCGACGATGTTTCCTCCCTCGCAGGGAACTATTTCGAAACCAGCCGACTGGGACGCGGGGTTGGCGGTGCCGACTTCGACAACGATGGGGATCTCGATCTCGCGATAACCCATCTTGACCATCCCGTGGCGCTGTTGCGCAACGAAACCGAGACAGCACGGCGCTGGATCGGAGTGTGCCTGTCCACTCCATCGAGAATCCGGGCTGTGGGCGGGAAAGTGGAACTGATCCAGGGAAATCACCGGGAAGTTCGGCATCTGTGGGATGGGGGTTCGTATTATTCCACCAGTGATGATCGGGTGCTGCTGGCGGTCCCCGGGTCTGGACGGTTCATCGTGCGAGTCGAGTGGCCCGATGGGCAGCGGGTGGAATACGACGACCTGGCCCCCAACCGTTATTGGATTCTCCACCCCACCGCCAACCCCCGTTCCTGGAGTGAGGAGTAGTCTTCGATGAGATTCTTCCTGCGCTGCCTGATTGTCGTGGGCGTGCTGGCGTGTGCCTGGCTTGGGTACTTGGTCATGCGGTCCCAACGAGGACTCGCCGAAGCCGAACGACTGCTCAAACGCAACGTCTTTACGAAGGCCCGCGAAGAAATCGACCGGTATCTCTGGTTGCACCCGCGTGATCCGGCAGGGCTCATGGTGGCGGCCGAGATTCTGACCCGGGATGAATCCCTGGAGGGGGGGCCAGCCATCGCCCGCGCCCAAACGCTGCTGTCCCGGATTCCCGATGGGGACAAACTGGGTGCGGTGGCCCGCAGTCAGCAGGCCCGACTGAGTTTTTTCGTGTTGCATCGGCCGATGGAGGGACAACGGCTGTTCGAGCAGGCCATCACCCTCGATCCAGACTACATTCACGCCCGGTACCTGCTGTGGAAACTGCTCGACCTGACGGGACGATCCGACTCGGCCGAATCTCTGTTCTGGGGGATCTATGACCGGACTCCCCCCGCCGATCGCCCCTTCCTGATGCGTGAGTGGTATATGAGCCAGTTTTTCCCGGCGTCTGCCAACCCACTGCTGGATATCCAGATGGGTTACAGCGACCCTTCGAAGCCTCTGCAGTTGAATCCCGAATATGTCCGCCTCAAGGAACATCGGGATGCCGAGCCGGAGGAACCCGTCAATCATGCCGCCCTGGCGCGCTGGTTCCAGCATGATGGTGACCACACCACGGCTCTCAGCCTGCTGGAACAAGGCCTGAAGATCCCCGGGGCCGAGAAGAATCCCTACTTTCTTTCGATCCTGCTGGCGACCCTGTTTGAGCGGGGTGAGCTCGATCGGGCCCGTCAATTTTTTGCCGGTTGGCCCGAACCTCGACAGGGATACGAGTACTCTCGGTGGGCGGGGATGTTGGCCGATGAGGCCGATCGCAACTACCCGGAAGCGGTCAAAGCATATGACCAAGCCCTGGCAATCTGGCCCGGTCCGGTCGACTGGAGGACCATGTATCGCCGCGCCAATTGCCTGGCTCGCATGCGTCAACCGGAAGCGGCGGCCGCCGCCCGAGAGCAGGCCAAGGCACTGGAATCACAAATGGATACTGATGTCCACATGGCCCTTCGCGAAGCCCTGGATGACAAGAATCTTCAGGATCGGGCGAAGCTGCAGAAAGTGCAGGATTTTTACCGGGCGCTGGGCCGACCGCGGGAGGTTGCCGCCTGGCAGGAGATTCTGGACCCTTTGCCCGCCGCGACGGTGGGGAATTGATGCCGGTTCTGTCAACCGCTAAATTCTGTGCAGCAAGTCTCGATCCGTTGACCCGAGACTGCTTGGTTCTTGCCTGTTGTTTCTTTCCGGGAGTTTGAAGATGCCGCGCGCAACCGGTGGTTTTTTGCTTGCTTTGGTTCTGGGCTTGGTTGGCTGCAATGCGAACAAGTCGGAAATCGGCCCCTCCAAGGGAGAGGTGCAGAAGGCATCGGAAGCCGACATCAACAAGTCGATGCAGCAGTCCTTCGAAAAGATGAAGGAAGCGGCCAAGAATTCCGGTGCCCAACGGCAGATTCCCGATGCCCCCAAAGACGTCAAGGGCCAGCCTCAGTAGTCTGCCCCCGCTTCCAGCGTTCGTGAACGAAACAGGCCCAGTCCAATGACTGGGCCTGTTGTGTTGACTGGCAGTCCCAACAGACCTGCCGCTTACTCGGGCTTGGCAGGAGCCGCTTCACCCGGCTCGACTGCCACCGGCTCGGTCGGCTGAGCGTCTCCCTGTTTCGCGGCTTCTTCAGCCTGCTTCTTGGCTTCGGCCTCTTCTTTCTCTTTCTGCAGTTGCTCACGCATGTGGGGCGGTGCGTATTTCTGGTAACTCTCCGCCAACGCGGCCCGCTGTGCGTCGGACTTCTCGCCACCCATCGCCTTCGCCATGGGAGACGGTTCATCTCCATTGGGAGAGATAATGGGCTTGGTCTCGGCCCCCCGCATGTATTCCGACTGTCCCGCCTGCACCACGCAATTCTCGTCGTCGTAGTAGATGTAAATCGACTTCGAATTGATGGGGTTCAGCGTGAACCAGTTGTAAATCGCCAGTTTGACCGCATCGGGGGCCTTGCCGCGCCCCTCGAAGTTCGTGACGATCTCCGGCGTTTTGCCGGCGAGAGCCTGCTGGATGTCCGATTCCTTGATTCTTCGATCGCGGGTTTCTTCATCCATCTTGGCATCGACGGCGGCCCAGGCGGACTGATAATTCTGACTGGCCATAAACTCGACCAACGCCGCCCCACCCAAAACGGCAATCAGACCCCAAGTCAGAATCCGACCGACAGACACACCAGAATCGACCTTGGCCTTCGCACACATCGCTGAACAACTCCTGGACTTGAGAACACAGAGCCCCTTTGACCCAGTATAGCGTGTCGAACCACTGATCGGGGAGGAACTGATCGGGGAGGAACAGGTCCCCCTCAACCTGTGCCACACCCACCAGGAATTCGTTCTTTCTCTCAGGGCCACCTGCTCCCTCTGTCAGAACACCGTCACGCCCCCTCGCCCCCCCGGCATCGGCCTCGATGGCGGTCGTGTGAGTCACCCCATCAGCCCACCCAAGTCACCAATTTTGCCACGCCCACCCGCCGGACGACTCTCCCCAGAAGCGGGTGTCATCCTGTAGACTTTCAGGCAACGATTTCCGCATCCCGTCTCATCCCCTCGCCTGCCCGACCGACCACCATGCTTCGGATTCACCTTCCCGCAGCAGTCTTCCTCACTTCCTGCTGTCTTTCCCTGATGGCTTTTCCGGGGATGGCGCTGGCACAGCGGGATCTGAAGGATATTCCCAACCCCGATCCGGAGGCGGAACGCCGGACATTCCAGGTGGCCGAGGGGTTTGAAGTCAATCTGTACGCGGCCGATCCCCTGTTGGCCAAACCAATCCAGATGAATTTCGACCCCCAGGGTCGGCTGTGGATCGCCAGCAGCGAGATCTATCCCCACATCGCCCCCGGGCAACCCGCCACCGACAAGATCCTGGTCCTCGAAGACCGGGACGAAGATGGAGTCGCCGAGACGACCCGCGTGTTCGCCGACGGCCTGCTCATCCCCACCGGCGTGGCTCCCGGCGACGGAGGCGCCTATGTGGCCAACAGCACGGAATTGATTCATCTTCGGGACCTGGATGGCGACGGCCGTGCCGATGACCGGCAGGTGCTGCTTTCGGGCTTCGGCACCGAAGACACCCACCACATCATTCACACCTTTCGCTGGGGGGTGGATGGGGGGCTGTTCTTCAATCAGTCAATTTACATCCACAGCCACGTCGAGACCCCCTGGGGGGTCCGCCGTCTGGGTGGAGGAGGCATCTGGCAATTCCGTCCCGACTCGCTGGAACTGGAAGTGTTTTCCCGTGGATTGGTCAATCCCTGGGGACACCAGCAGGACGCCTTCGGACAGTCCTTCGCCACCGACGGTGCGGGGGGCGAGGGAATCAACTTCGTCTTCCCGGGCTCGGTCTTTTTGACGGCACCGGGCGCCACGCGGATTGTCAAAGGGCTCAATCCGGGAAGTCCCAAACATTGCGGACTGGAGGTCATCAGCGGCACACACTTCCCGGAGGAATGGCAAGGCAGCCTGGTCACCAATGATTTCCGCGGACACCGTGTCTGCCGGTTCGTCCTCTCCGAGGATGGTTCCGGGTTTTCCTCCCGCGAACAGGGCGAGATCATCAAGACCAACCATGTGGCCTTCCGGCCCATCGATGTGAAGATGGGTCCCGATGGGGCCCTGTACATCGCCGACTGGTACAACCCCATCATCCAGCATGGCGAAGTCGATTTCCGCGACCCCCGACGCGACCATACCCATGGACGGATCTGGCGGGTGACCGCCAAGGGACGCCCCTTGATGCCGCGGCGCGACCTGGCGAAACTGGGCACCGCCGACCTGCTGGAAGTGCAAAAATCTCCGGCACTGTTCGAACGGGTCCATGCCCGGCGGGTTCTTAAGGAACGCGGCGAGACCGAAGTACTGCCGTTGCTTCGCACCTGGACCGAAAGTCTCGAACCAGGCTCCCCGGCGGGTG
Organism: uncultured Planctomycetaceae bacterium; assembly: GCA_903861195.1. Lineage (GTDB taxonomy): Bacteria > Planctomycetota > Planctomycetia > Planctomycetales > Planctomycetaceae > UBA10511. The sequence goes on from CAIOTJ010000575.1 coordinate 10,237, forward strand.
ACCAGTCCCGACTCGAGGCGCTCTGGACCTACCAGGCACTCGATGTCGTCGAACCGCAACTGCTCGGGTCGGCGCTGAAGTCGGTCGACCCCAGGGTCCGCGCCGCCGGGGTCCGGGTGGTTGCCGCCTGGAAGAACAAGCTCGACAATCCCCTGGATTTGTTGGATCGTTCAATTCAGGATGAAAGCCCACGCGTCCGCCTCGAAGCGGTCCGGGCACTCGCTCTGTTTCCATCGCGGGCGGCGGCCGAAATCGCGATTCGGACTGTTGAGCGGCCGCTGGATGGGAATCTGGATTTTGCCCTGTGGCAGGCCATGCGCGACCTGGAGGCTCACTGGCTGCCTCCGCTGGAGGCGGGCGAACCGGTGTTCCGGGGCGATGTGCGCAGCCTGACCTTCGCCCTGGGGGCGGCGGGAGCCCAGGGTGTCACCGCGCCTCTGTTGAAACTGCTCTCCCAGGAATCTCTCTCCCCGGCGGAACGGCAGCAGATTCTGCGACTCATCGCGGCGGTCGGTGGTCCCGAGGAACTGCGGCTGGTGCTCGACCGGGTGCTGCCCCTGGTCGCACAACCCGACCGGTGGCCCGAGATCCAGACGGTGTTGTCGGTCCTGGCCGACACCACCAGTCGCCGGCGAATTGTCCCTTCGGGCGATCTGGCGAATCTCGGAAAGCTGCTGGGCCACGACTCGGAACTTGACGCCTGGACCTGCCGCCTCGCGGGACTGTGGCGTGTTGCCGCGCTGCGGCCGAAACTCGCGGAACTGGCCGGGTCGAACAGCCGCGTGGCGCCCGAAGCGATCGGTGCGCTGGCGGCCCTGGGCGGTGATGAAACCCGCAACCTGCTGACTTTGTTGGCGGGATCGGAGAAATCGTTTGCGACGCGCCGCGCCGCGGCTCAGGGAATGCTCACTCTGGATCCGGTCGCCGGAACCAGACTCGCAGTCGAAGTTCTGGCTGCCGCCCAACCAGCAGACGATCCCCAGGCACTCTGGACGGCGCTCTGGCAGAACAAATCGGCACCCGAGTCGCTGCCGGCCGTGCTGGCGAACGTCAAACTCCCGGCGGATGTCGCCAAGCTGGGGATCCGTTCGGCCCGGATCTCGGGACGCGAACTGAGTGGTCCGATTGCCGCCATCAGCGCCGCCGGCGGGCTCAATGCCCCCTTGACCGAGATTCCCCGGGATGCGCTCGATCGACTGGTCAGACTGGTGGTGGAGACGGGAAATCCCCAACGGGGGGAAGCGGTGTTTCGGCGGGCGGAAACCCTGTGTCTGCGCTGCCACGCGATCTCGGGAGCCGGGGGACAGGTGGGCCCCGACATGACCAGCCTGGGAGCCAGTGCCCAGGTCGATTACCTGGTTGAGTCCCTCCTGGTGCCGAACAAGGCAGTCAAGGAAAACTATCATTCCCTGGTGATTGAGACGAAATCGGGCAAGGTCCTCAATGGAGTCAAGATTCGGGAAAATTCCACCGAATTGGTGCTGCGCAACGCCGAGGATGTTGAGTTGAGCATTCCGATTGCCGACATTGAAGAACGGGTCAACGGCGGGTCGATCATGCCGGCCGGCCTGACCGACACATTGACGGAACGGGAATTGATCGACCTGGTGCGATTTCTCTCGGAGCTCGGCAAAGTCGGCCCCTATGCTCCCAGCCAGGCCCGGGTCGCCCGGCGCTGGCAGGCACTCGATCCCGCCACACCCCGACTCGCCGACATCCTGATTTCCGAACCGGCGACTGTTCCCACCCGGGAAGATCTCGCCTGGACGCCAGTTTATTCCGAGGTCTCGGGCAGTCTTCCCTTCACCGACCTGCCCGTCGTCGTTTATCCGATCGGCGGGGTGCGAACGCACCTGCTGCGAACAGAAGTTGAGGTCACAACACCTGGAACCCTCGGTTTCCGAATCAACGACACCAACGGGGTTTCCGTCTGGATCGATGGGCGACCCCTCACTCCGGAGCGGGACATGTCCGCCGACCTGGACCGCGGCCGACATACCATCCTGGTGCGGGTCGAATTGGCTCTCCGCAATCAGCCGCTGCGCCTCGAGCTGGTCGACCTGCCCAACTCACCAGCGATCGCCCGGTTTGTGACCGGCAAATAACCGGCCGAGCGGGACAAGTCCTCGTCAACCGGATTCAAGCCGCGGCGCGGCGTGGGGCGCGACTGGCCCCCACAGCGCCGGCGGTGTGAGAGAACCCTCGATCCGGGGCCCTGTCCCCGTCGATCGAGCGACGTGACTGAGAGGCAAGTCCCCTCGGTGTGGAATCGGGTGCGTCAGCGGCCCGCGGTCGCCAGATCACGCCACGCCCCACGGATCCGAACGGCTGTAGGCCTCTCTCTCGAAGGGGTTGTCACGGTAAGGGCGCCCACCACGAACCCAGAGCCAGAGGCTGGCGCCGAAATAGGCCGGGAGGAACAACGGTCCCCACCGCTCATACTGCTGCACATGCACCTGTTCGTGGTTCCGGCAGCATTCCAGCACCTCACGATTCCGGCCCAGGATGGCATGCCCCAGGGTCATTGCCGAGGCCCCGCCCGGCAGCGGGACCAGGCGGGTCAACAACCACTCCACAGCGCCACCATAGATTTCCACGGTTCCCTGGACAACCTGCAGGCCGCCACCGGTGACCAACACCAGCGGCACCAGGGACAGTGCCAGACAGGTGTTGGGCGAAACCCAGGCGATGCAGGCCAGTCTCCTGACAATACGGCTGGAGTTCATCGGATCGTCTCACTCGCATCAGGCCCGGCTGGGGACTGCGCCGCCCCGGCGCGCGCGAGGGCAATTGGGCCGATCCAACCGATCACAGTCCTGTCTCCAAACGGTTTTCCTCCATCCCCAGACTGCGCATCTTGCGATACAGATTGGAACGATGCAGCCCCAGACGGTTGGCCGCCTCCGTCATGTTTCCATTGACCCGCTGAATCATCCGGCGGATGAACCCGATCTGAAACTGATCCGTTGCTTCGCTCAATCCGAGGTCGGCGGCATCGACCGAGGAATCCCGCGCGGGTCCCACCAGGAAGGCGAGGTCTTCAGGCCCCACTTCGGGGGCCGGCGCGAGAAACGCAATCCGCTCCATCAGATTGCGAAGTTCCCGCACGTTGCCCGGCCAGGCGTGGGCCTGCAGACGCTCCTGGGCTGCCGCGGACAAATGCAGATCCCGCCGACCGGCCTGCCGCGCGAAGCGTTCCAGGAAGTGCTCGGCGAGCGGCAGCACATCGGCCGGCCGGTCGCGCAAGGGGGGAAGATCCACGGTGACCACCGCGAGACGGTAATACAGATCCTCCCGGAAGCGTTGCTCCTTGACGGCCCGCGCGAGCTGGCGGTTGGTCGCCGCGACGATCCGGACGTCCACGCGAATCACACGGTTGCCGCCGATCCGACAGATTTCCCGTTGCTCCAGCGCCCGGAGCAGTTTGACCTGACCGGCGAGACTCAGCTCCGCCAGTTCGTCCAGAAACAGGGTCCCGCCGTCCGCCAGCTCGAATTTACCGGGCCGCGCCTCACGCGCATCTGTGAAGGCGCCCTTTTCGTGGCCGAACAGTTCACTTTCCAACAGGGACTCGGGCAAGGCCCCGCAATTGACCGCGATGAACGGCTGAGAGCTGCGTGGGCCGCGGGCATGCAACGCCTGGGCCACCACCTCCTTGCCGGTCCCCGACTCTCCCTGAACCAGCACGGGTAGATCGGTCTGGGCCAGACGTTCGACGGTCTGCCGCAGCGCCACGATCGCGGGGCTGGCTCCGATCAATTGAATGGCCCCCCCCACATCGTCGGACTGCAGGCGTTGACGCCGCAGCAGCCGCTCCCGCTCGCGCACGCTGTCGAGACTTACCAAGGCATGCCGGCCCAGTTCCTGCAACGCCGCCACGTCCAGTTCGTCGAACCGGCCCGCGCGGCGATTGAGGACCTCAAAGGCCCCCACCAACTCCCCGGTGCGCGACACCAGCGGCACGCAGAGCAGATTCCGGGTGTGGTAACCGGTCGCCTCATCAACCCGGGAATCAAACCGGGGATCGAGAGCCACGTCATCCACCTGCACGACGCGGCGGGTCCGCACGCATTCTCCGGCGATCCCCCGATCGTCCGGGATGCGGAGCACCTCGCCATCCACTCCCAAGGCTGGACAGGCCATCAACTCGCGGTTCTCCCGATCCCAAATGAACAGGCTGGCCCGTTCGCAATCCAGGATGGAGGTGGCGGCCTCCGCCAGATGGCGGAGGCCGCTGACCAGATCGGGTAACGCGATCAGTTCGGTGGACACCCGGAGGATTTCCCGCAGCCGTCGCAAATGCTCGGCATCATGCCGCCGTCGATCCAGGATTCGTAGGGCGGTTCGCCACGCCGCCAGCCGCATCGAGAGATCATCAACGGGAATTTCGGTGGCGGTTCCGGGGACCAAGACCAGCAGCAGCCAGTCCGAGACGGAATCGTCCCCGGATTCGGCCTGCCCCACGAGCCAGAGTGTCTGCGCGGCCCCTTTCCATTGCAGCCCGCAGCGGGCCACGCCGGGGTGGTTTCTCAGCGATTCCCACAGCCCCTCCAGACCAGCCTCCGGCGGACGTCGGCCCCATTCCGCCAGCGCTGTCCAGCCGGCCTGCCACCGCCAAATCCCTGTCCAGTTGGCGGCAGCCTCCGCAGCCAGATCGAGCAGTCCCTGCCGCAGCAGTTCGGCCGGATCGGGCAGCTCATTCCCTGTGCACCGCACGACCCATTCGTGCCAAAACGCGTGCGTCCCCGGGGAGTGCCGGTCGGAATCCGCAGCCGCAATCCAAACCGGATCCGCGAGAATCAGCAAATTCGATCCCATCGATCGATTGAGTTCATTCCCCACCATCGACTCCCAGACTGCTGACCCGCGACACATTTTTGCCACACATCGACACACAACTGATATCAAATTCACAACAGAAGTCAAATCAATTTATCGACAAGTCTCACCAATGCAATTCCACGGTCCTGGCTGGGGGTTGAAACGCCTTCAACCATGGCACCACAGCTCACAAAATAAGCATCACGGTTCCTCCGACCCTCCCAAAAAGGGCGGCACAAACCAGGCTGAATTTCCCTGTTTTGGCCGAATCCAGTCAGTCCGGAGGGACCAGCCAAACGGAACTTCCGCACAAAATTTGCAGCGCGGTTGTCAGAAGGCCTGCCAAGCTCCCAAAAATCGTCGTGAAAATCAAATTTTTCTGGAAGTTTTCACGACTTATGCGTACAAATTTTGCTTATGGGCGGTGGGGGCGTCAGGGTTTTGATGGGCTGCTCTTTGTTTCCGAGATGTTTCACTCTCGGCTTTCTCTGTTGCGTTTTGTTCGTCTTTGTTTCAGGAGTTTCCACATGCGGATTGTCCGACAACAACCGCGGAATCATGGAGCCGTGCGAAGCTCCGGGTCTCGCGCAGGCTTCACGTTGATCGAATTGCTGGTGGTGATTGCGATCATTGGCATTCTGGTGGCATTGCTCTTGCCTGCCGTTCAGCAGGCACGTGAAGCCGCCCGTCGCACCCAGTGCAAAAACAACCTCAAGCAGATTGTTCTTGCCACCCACAACTTCCACGACACCTACCGGCAATTTCCCCCCGGCGCGGTGGCGATGGACGCCAATTGCTCGCACAACATGTATGGCGGCTACTCGGGCGTTGGCCTGATGACGTTCATTCTGCCGTTTATGGACAACAGCCCACTTTACCAGCGAATCGACGCCTGGAAGGGTCTGGACCCAGATGTCCCCTCACCCGGTCCCTGCACCAGCACCCGGCCCATCTGGTGGAATTACGACAGCACCTGGGACATGTCGCAAGCAAAGATCCCGGGCTTCCTCTGCCCTTCCGATCCCCAGCTCGGCACGGAAGGGTTTTCGGAATTCTTCGTGCTCCATGGGTTCTGCAATGATTCTTCCACCGAAGGAGCCCGCTGCAATCCCTCCGGCGGAGCAGGCACTCTTGGTGGGTACACAACCCTCAAAGACTACGGCATCGGCCGGACCAACTACCTGGGCGTCGCGGGCGGGGTGGGGATCCTGAAGAATAACTGGCGCAAGTGGAATGGGATCTTCGGCGGCTTGTCGAAGACCACGTTTGGAGACATTCAGGACGGTTCGAGCAACACGTTTGCCTTCGGCGAAACCTCTGGCGGCGATCGCTACAACTACTTCTGGCTCACCCTCGGGGCGATGCCCACCGCCTGGGGCCCCGGCAAGTGCGACGGCTCCAACAACTGGTACCAGTTCGGCTCTTACCACACCGGCGGGCTCCACTTCGCCATCGCTGACGGAAGCGTGCGGTTCGTCGGCAACAACATCAATGCCCTGAACTACCGCCGCCACAGTGGCGTTAACGATCAGGAACCTGTCTCCTTCGAGCAGTAGTGAAGTGGTTGCTGGATCTCATCGCCAGCGTTTCGGGTTTTCGATTCGCTGGCGATGTTTATTGAGGCCCCCACGCGACTGACGAGTGTGATTGTTTCTCTTCTGATCAACTGCGGTCGGCCCGTCGCGAACCGATGCAGGCGGCTTGCCTGAAGTTTGCTGTGGGACCCTGCTCTTCCCCGAGGTGTGAATGATGCGCTTGCAATGCGGCTGGACTGCTTGGCTGGGCTTGGTGGGTTGTCTGATGGTGTCTGGTTGCTCGCAGAGCAATACGGCGGAAATGCCCACAAAGGTTGTTCCGCGCCCGACGGGTGGACTGGCCACCGGACAGCCGAATGCTCCGGGTGGTGCCGCTGGGGCCTCCAATGCCGGTGCGGCGAACGAAGCTCCAGATCCAGGCTCTCCGTGATGCCATGTGGAGAGACCCGCAACCCCCCCGCGGGTCTCTATTTTGCCCGTGCGACTCTCGGGGCCTGGCCTCGTAGGACACGCTGCTTCCCAGCTCTTCCCACCTGGAGCACCGTTGATCTGTGGGAAAGCCGCACTCGGCGCGATGACTTCTCGGAGAAGTCCGTATCCCATCCGCCAGGCCTTTCATCTTTCCAATCATTTCTCGGAGGCTGTTTCCCATGCGAGCAGCTCTCTTCGTACTGCTTTCTGGCATGTTCGTCTGTTCGTTGGCGTTGACCGGTTGTTCGTCAAGCAATACCGCTGAGCACCCGACGACAGTCACTCCCCGGCCCCAGAAAGGACCGGTTGTCGACCCAGCCCCCGATAACGGCAACTCGACCGTCGCTCCCGACCCCGGTCCGCCGAACCCCTGACCGTTCGCCCTGGGGGCCAGCCGAACAGACGCGTTTTCCTGGCAGCAGTCATCACTCTTCGTCCGTTGCGCGGGGCAATCCCCGAAGCCAGCCCTCTTGATGCAGAGTGATCTGGGATCATTGCGGGCGGGTGTTCCATCAGGCGCTTGCTGCCCGCCTGGTTGCCGTTGATTCGTGCCACCAGGCCCTGTCCATCCAGAGGGTAAGCCTGCTACCCGAGCGCGGCTGCGCAATTCGCTTGGGTCGGGTTGGCTTTGGAAGTGGCTCGCGATTCGAGTCTGCTTGGCGCAGCGGCTTGGATCGCAGGAGGTCGTGGGGCTAAGGGATCAATCCCTCTCACAGACTTCACAAGGGCAGTCTGACCAAGTCATCGCAATCAGAACAACCTTTTCTGACGTTCGACAGATTCCGGATCGGGCACTGGAAGACGGAGCTGCTGATATGCCCCGGCGGTCGCGATCCGTCCTCTCGGACTCCGCTGCAGCAAGCCGCACCGTAACAGGAACGGCTCGACCTCGTCCTCGAGGGTATCGGCAGCGAGATTCATGCTGTGGGCGATCGCCTGCACACCGGCCGGCCCCCCACCGAACACACGGATCAGCGTTTCCAGGTATCGGCGGTCCTGCCGATCGAGTCCAAGATCATCGACTTCGCGTCGGGCCAGCGCTTCCCGCGCCAATTCCGTCGTGATCTCCCCCTCCGCCTCGCTGTCCACAAAGTCACGGGTCCACCGCAAGAGATTGTTCGCAATCCGGGGAGTTCCCCGACTGCGCCGCGAAATCTCGAACGACGCGTCCTCACTGATCTTCGTGTGCAGCTTACGGGCATTCCGCCGCACAATGTCGGCCAATTCCTCAATCGTGTAGAAATCGAGGTGCTCCCGATTGACAAACCGGTCACGCAGCGGTGCCGTCAACATGCCCGAACGGGTCGTGGCCCCAATCACTGTGAATTGCTTGAGCCGCATATTGATGGTGCGGGCGTTCAACCCCTCCCCCAGAGAGATGTCGACCCGGAAATCCTCCATCACCGGATAAATGAACTCCTCGACCGTATGCGGCAGGCGATGGATCTCATCGATGAACAGAATCGATCCATAGCTGGCGTTGGTGAGATACGGAAGCAGATCCTTGGGAGCCGACAACACCGGGCCGGAGGTGATCTGACACTCGGTTCCCAACTCTCTGGGCAAGACAGTCGCGAACGTGGTCTTCCCGAGACCCGGGGGACCGTCCAGCAGCAGGTGCCCCAGCGGTTCCTTGCGCTTGCGGGCGGCGTTCAGCATGATCTTCAGCCGCTCCACCACCGCCCGCTGCCCCACGACGTCGTCCAGACGCTGGGGACGCAGCTCTTCATCCAGCCGTTCCTGCTCATTGTCTCCCCCCCCCAGAGTGAAGGCGGGGGCGTGGGGGGGCTTGGGGGGTTCGCCCGCAGATCCTCCAATGACCGGCTGTCGCACCATGATCTTCGAAATGCTTGCTCGCGAGGAGTCCAGACGACCCGGGAAACGTGAAGGAGCTGCCCACCCGCCAACACGTGGCATTCAGGGCAATCCGTTGCTTGACCGAATTGTAACAGGTTCTCCCCAAGGCTGACGACAGGGCCTGCCCGCAGGTCGTGCCCCCTCCCCCCCCGATTCACTTCGGGGCGGGAGACTCGGGAATTCCTGCCATCGGAAGATGCAGGTCGATCTTCTCGTGCGTGGTGTACAGCCGAAATTGCCGGCCATCATGAACCCAGATGCCGCTGGACTTGTTTTCGGCCTCGGAAAACAGCGGATTCCCCGGATACTTTTTCCAGGTCACCAGGTCTCGTGACACGGCCAGATTGGTCGTCCACAACCGGGGACGTTCGGGAGTGCGGGTGCCGTGATAAATCGCATAAAACCGCCCGGCGTGCTCGATCACCTGATTGAGCCCCAGCATCTGGGTGTCATAGGGCTCGGGCCCCCGCGCCAGGACGGGCTCGTCCCGCACGTTGGTCCAGACCCGCAGATCCGGAGAACGGGCCAGCCAGATCCCGGCATCCTGCCGCTCGTACAGCAGGTTCCACCCAGCGGCCGTTCGAATGACGGTCGGGGTCCCCAACGGCCCCGGAGGGACCGGAGTGCCATCGGCCAGGCGCACATCCAACCCCCCCTGCCGCGTCCAGGTCACCCCATCGGGAGACGTGAACCAATGCGGGACATCGTTCTGCCCCTCGGCGAAGAGGTACCACTGATCTCCCTCGTGCACCACGCAGACGTCTTCGATCCACTGCTCCGCCAGCAGGGGATTGCCCGGATGGCGAACCCATTCGATCCCGTCCCGGGACGTTGCATAACCGAGATGCACGGGATGCCCGCGGGTTCCGTCGTAGCCTGTGTACCACAACCGCCACAGGTCCCCTTCCCGGAGAATGAAGCCCCGCTCGCGAATCTTGACCTCCCAGGTCCCCTCACCGGCGGCAGTGAAGACCGGATTGCGGGGATGGGGCCGGAACTTCGTCAATTCCAGGGGAAACAGGTCCTGCCCGGAACAGCTCGCCGGGCCCCAGACGAGTCCCAAACCAAGGCACAGGACGAACGCCCAGCAGATCCTGCTGGTCACCAAATTGTGCCATCGGCCAGAAAACAGTGCCATCACGGGAGCCTCGTCTGCGGGGAAACTCAGGCGGTGTGTCGTCGGGCCATGAGGTCTTCGATCTCTTCGGCTTCGATTGGAATGTCGGCCATCAGGTCGATCGGCTCTCCCTCGGTGACCAGGATGTCATTCTCCAATCGGACCCCAAAGCCCTCTTCGCGAATGTAGAGCGCCGGTTCACAGGTCAGGACCCAGCCCGGCGCGATGGGGGCCCGCGGGAACCCGACATCATGCACATCCAACCCCAGCGGATGCGCCACGCCGTGCATGAAGTACTTCTTCAGCAGCGGGTTCTCGGGATCCTGCCGGGCGACATCCTCGGGCTTCAGCAGCCCCAGCGACAGCAGCTCCTGTTCGGCCAGACGTTCGGTCTCCAGCCGCAGATCGCGGGTGGTTTTTCCCGGCCGCATCTGGCTGCGGACCCCCCGGAAAATCCGCAGCACGGCGTCGTACACCGCCCGCTGCCGGGGGGTGAACCGTCCCGAGACCGGAATCGTGCGGGTCAGGTCCGAGGCGTACTGTCCATAGGCCGCCGCGACATCCAGCAACAGCAGTTGCCCCTCCTGACAGACCTGATCATTCACGTTGTAGTGCAGGACACAATTGTTGACCCCGGTGGCGATGATTGGGTTGTAGGCCCAGGCAGCCCGGTGGCGGGTGAACTCGTGGATCAGCTCGGCCTCGACCTCGCACTCGTTGACACCGGGCTTCACGAACGACAGGAGCCGACGGAACCCCTGGCCGGTGATCTGGCACGCCTTGCGGATCAGTTCAATCTCCTGGGGCTGCTTCACCACCCGCAGGGTGTGCATCAGCCGGGCCAGGCGGTGGTACTGGTGCAGCGGGTACTTCCTCTGGCACTCACGGGTGAACCGCCATTCGCGGGTCTCCACCTCGTCGACCGCCCGGGCATGCTCATTCGAATTCAGGAAGACATGCTCACACTCGCACATCAGCTGGCGAAAGACGGTCGGAAAATCAGACAGCCACTTGATGGTGCGGATTCCCGAAATCTGGGTTCCTTCCCCCTTCGACAGCTTGTGTCCTTCCCAGATCAGGGCCAATTCATTGGGCTCCCTCAGGAACAGGATCTCGCGGTTCCGCTCTTCAAAGGCATCCGGAGCAATCACCAGGATCGACTCTTCCTGCAGAATGCCGGTCAGGTAGTACAAGTCGGCATTCTGGAAGTGGGGCAGCGATCCATCGGCATTCGTGGGGAGAATGTCATTCGAGTGAACCACGGCCACCGAGTTCGGGGGCAACAGACCACGCAGCCGGTTGCGGTTGGAAATGAACAGATGGGGATCGGCGGGAATGGGCTTCATGGTGTCACGGGAAAAGGGAGGCGACCGGTGGCCGCTGGCAATGGGGACGACTGCCACGTCTCGCGGAACGTCCGCCACGGGTGGCCCGGACGAAACTCCGCAGTGCGGCACAGTCAGCTGAGAATCGGTTCGATCACCTTGCCGCCGATGTCGGTCAGCCGGAAATCGCGTCCCTGGAACCGATACGTCAGCTTCAGGTGGTCGATTCCCAACAGGTGCAAAATCGTGGCGTGAATGTCGTTCACATGGGTCCGGTTCTCAACGGCGTGGTACCCCAATTCGTCGGTCGCCCCATACGCCATGCCGCCACGGATCCCGCCGCCGGCCAGCCACATGGTGAACCCGGCGAGGTGGTGATCGCGTCCATCTCCCTGCGCCATGGGAGTCCGTCCGAACTCGCTCCCGAACACGATCAACGTTTCGTCGAGCATGCCCCTCTGTTTCAGATCGGTAATCAGCGCGGCCGCCCCGCGGTCCACTTCCGCAGCGGTGCCCTGGGAGTGCGCCTTCACCGCACCATGATGATCCCAATCGCGGTGGTAGAGCTGGATGAACCGGCTCCCGCGTTCGGCCAGGCGACGGGCCAGCAGACAGTTCGCGGCGAACGACCCATCCCCTCCCTTCGTCCCATACAGGTCGAAAATATGGGCTGGTTCCTGCGACAGATCCATCAGGTCGGGAACACCCGCCTGCATCTTGAACGCCATCTCGTACTGCGCGATGCGGGTGGCGATCTCGGGATCGTCCAGTTGCTCGTTCGCCAGCCGATTCACCGCATTGAGGGTGGACACCAGGTCGGACTGGCGCTCCCGGCTCACCCCCGCCGGATTCCCCACGTAAAGCACCGGGTCTCCCTTGCTCCGGAATTCCACTCCCTGAAGTCGGCTGGGGAGGAAACCCGAGTGCCACTGGCGGGCGGCGATCGGCTGCTTTTGTCCAAAATTTCCCGTGGACACCATCACCACAAAGCCGGGCAGACTGTCGGCTTCACTCCCCAGTCCATACAGCAGCCACGCCCCCATCGACGGGCGCCCGGGAATCATGGTCCCGGTGTTCATGAAGGTGTGGGCCGGATCGTGATTGATCGCCTCGGTGTACATCGACCGCACCAGGCACATGTGATCGGCCGCATGCTTGCCCAATTCGGGCCAGATGGAACTGAACTCCAGCCCCGACTGACCATGCTTCACGAAGTCATGCTGGGGGGCGAAACAATTCAGCTTCGCTCCCTGCAGTTGGGCGATCTGCTGCCCTTTGGTGATCGACTCGGGCATCGGCTGCCCATGCAATTCTTTCAGCTTGGGCTTGGGGTCCCAGGTCTCCAGATGGCTCATCCCCCCCGCCATGTACAGCCAGATCACCCGCTTGATCTTCGGCGCATGATGCAGTTGCGTGATGATTCCCCTGCGATGCTCGGGAACCGCCTCCGCCGCGCTCGCGCGGGAGAGCGCATCGCGCTGCAACAACTGCCCCAGGGCCAATCCCCCCAGTCCGCTGGACGCATGACCGAGGAATGTCCGCCGCGAGCGAATCGAGCTGTGTGGTGTCACCATGATCCAAACGGCAATGAGAAGTCTTGAACGACGGGCCAGTCGAAGACCGACATCGGCACCGGGAAGGGGTCAATTCCGGTTGATGGTCTCGTGCAGGTTCAACAAGACCCGAGTCAACGAGGTCCAGCCGGCCAATTCCACGGGATCCAGCGGAGTGGGGCTGGGGGAGGTCCCCACGCTGACCAGCTTGCGGGCCGCCTCGGGATCGGCACGATAGTCGGCCAGATGCTTCTCCAGCAGGGGAAGCAACAGCCGCTCCTCTTCAGGCCGCGGGGCGCGCGACAGCGCTCGGCGGTAGGCATACGCGAGCCGTTCCGCTGGAGTTGCCCCCCCCGCGGTCAGCACCTTCTCGGCAAACACCCGGGCCGCCTCGACGTAAATCGGGTCATTGAGCAACACCAGAGACTGCAACGGGGTATTCGACCGCACCCGGTCCGCCGTGCACTCTTCCCGGCTGGGGGCGTCGAAGGCCAGCAGACTGGGATGCAGATATTGCCGTTGCCAGTGGGTGTAGAGCCCGCGCCGGAAAAGGTCGTCTCCCGCACTGTTCTGCCACTCACGCATCGGGAAGTTCAGGTACGCCCAGTATCCCGGCGGCTGGTACGGATTCGCATTGCGGCCCCCAATTTTCGGATTGAGCAGTCCGCTGATCGCGAGGGCATTGTCACGCACCAACTCGGCATCCAGACGGAACCGCCCCTGGTGCGACAGCCATTTGTTGAACGGATCCTTCTCACGCTGCTGCGGAGTGGGAACGGCACTCTGTTGATAGGTCCCCGAAGTGACCATCGTCCGGATCAGCCGTTTGAGGTCCCAGCCCGAATCGATCAGTCCTGCGGCAAGAGAGTCAAGCAGCTCCGGATGGCTGGGGGGATCTCCCTGTGCGCCAACGTCCTCCAGCTTGCGCGACAGGCCGGCCCCGAAGTATTGCTTCCAGAGCCGATTCACCAGCACCCGGCTGGTCAGCGGATTCTGCGGCGAGACCACCCACTGGGCCAGATCCAGCCGGGACAGGCGGCGATCGGCACCCGGAACCCCACCCAACGCCGCGGGAAGTCCGGGCTGCACCACATCACCGGTCTCATCCATCCAGTTGCCGCGCCCCAGCACCCGCACCATCCGCGGCTCCACCGCCACAGTGACCAGGGTGATCCGAATCTGGCGATTCAAATCATCCCGCTGTTTCTGCAGAGTCGCCAGCCGCTCGCGCACCGGCTGCAGTTCCGGAGCGATGGTGCGGTAGTACGCGGCGAGTTCGGCCTTTTGCGGGTCATTGCGGTCGACCGCCGCCACAGCCAGCAGATCGCGGACGTTCCGCGGCAAACCCATGCCGTCGGCCTTCACCGGACGGGGTGCGGTGGTTGCCAGCAACCGGAACCGCCCCAGCAGGTGTCCGGGATTGGAATGATTCTGCCGCAGCTCGACCGACAGGCTCTCTCCTTCAGCCAACTGCAGGTCCGACTTCAATTCCAATACGGCATGATTCGTTCGCCCCGCCTCATCGAGGATGGCCCATCCCCAGTCGGCACCACGCGCATCGCCATCCATCACACTGGCAGCAGACCAGGCCTTGTCGGGATGCTTCTCGGCATGTGATTTCTGCTCGTGGGAGGCCGTGGCGTTCTGCAGTTCCACCACCACCGGTTCGGCTCCCTCACGATGCCGTCGCAACACCAGTTCCGTCAGCACGAAATTCCCGTTGTCGGCCCGTCCCGGTCCCTTGGCGGGGAGCGAATCGTCGGGAAGAACCTCCAACCGCAAGGCGGTCGTCCCCGCGGGAACCTGCGGAATCGCGAGCGTGTAGGTGTCGGTGGCGGGTCGGTTGCCACCGGCCAACACCGACTGGTCGTCGAGAATCTTCAACTCCGCCTTCTCTCGGGATTGCGCACTGGCGATGGCCAGCGGCTGCCAGACCACTTTCGACACCTGGCGAGCCTCCCAGTCCGCCTGGGCGGCCGCCAGTTCCGGACTCGGCTGATCCAGTTGCGCTTTCCCCTTCGAGAGTTCGCCATCGAGCCGATTCAATTCCCGCTCCTGATCCGGCTCGGGAACAGGCATCGAGCTACCCCAGGCCCCCGTCTGATCGGAACCGGAATACAGCCCCCGCTCCTGGATGTCGGCGAAAAACGCCTCAAACTGGTAGAACTCGCGCGTGGTGAAGGGGTCGAACTTGTGGTCGTGGCATTCACTGCATCCGAGGGTCACTCCCAGCCAGGCACCGCTGACATTGCGCACCCGCTCGGCGATGTACTTGGCGAGGTATTCCTTGTCCTGCACACCCCCTTCGGCACTCATCATCCCCAACCGGTTGTAACCCGCGGCGATCTTCTGGGCACGCGTGCTGTTGGGAAGCAAATCTCCGGCGAGCTGCTCGATCGTAAACTGGTCGAACGGCAGATTCGCATTGAAGCTGTCGATGACGTAGTCCCGGTAGGGGGTTACACTCATGGGTTGATCGCCGTGATACCCCACGCTGTCGGCATACCGCACCAGATCGAGCCAGAACATCGCCATTCGCTCGCCAAAGTGGCGCGATTCCAGCAGCCGATCCACCACCCGTTCATAGGCTTCCGGCGACTGATCCCGCAGGAAACTCTCGACCTCTTCCGGTTTGGGAGGGAGCCCGACGAGATCAAAATGCACGCGTCGCAGCAGCGTGACCTTGTCGGCCGCGGGGGCGTGATCCAATCCCTGGCTGGCGAGTCCGGCCAGAATGAACTGATCTATGCCGTTCCGGACAAACTGGGGGTCAGCCGCGGCGGGAGGAACCGGCCGACGAATGGGCAGAAAGGCCCAGTGCCCCTCCCAGGGCGCCCCGGCATCGACCCAGCGCTTCAGCAGATCGACCTGAGCCGGCGTGAGCGTCTTGCCGGTTTCCGGGGGCGGCATGACTTCCGACGGCTCGCGGGACACGATTCGGGCCACCAGTTCGCTTTGGTCACTGTGGCCGGGAACAATCGCCCGCGCCCCGGACTGCAAGGCCTGCCGGGCGTCGTCTTCGACATCCAGCCGCAACCCCGCCTGCCGCTTGCGGGCGTCCGGGCCGTGACAGGCGAAGCAATTGTCCGAGAGGATGGGGCGAATGTCCCGATTGAACTCGATCCCGGGCTCGGCCGATTCGAGCCGGGAATCGACCTGTCCCAACAGCGCCACCAAGAGGGCGATGGGGAGCAGGGGGCGAGTCCGTCCCCAAAACCCGGGTTGCAGAAGAGACATGCTCACGGATCCTGGCAAAGTGAGGTGGGAGACCGGAATCAATTCCGGCGGCCAGCCGGGACGGCGGACCGCCCCGAATCTCGTCCTGCAGGTTTATCACTGCCCGGCGGAACGGTCAAACCACCCTGCGCGTGGCGGGAGGCGGGCTCCGCAGCCAATGACAGCCGCCACTCACACCTGATGCGGGAGAGTTCGGCCACCGGCCCCCCCCCAAAAAAACGCCGGGGGATGGTAAACCCATCCCCCGGCAATGCTTCACGGAACGCGCAACGCCCCAAGGTTACTCGAGGATCATTTCCTTGACGGTCATGCCGCCGGGAATCATCGGCAACACCTGTTCCTGGTAGGGACAAATGATGTCCAGCAAGAAGGGGCCAGGGGTATTGATCATCTCTTCGATGGCGGCGGGCAGTTCTTTCTTCGACCGCACCTGGCGGGCGGGAATGCCGTAACCGGCCGCGATCTGCACGAAGTTGGGATAGGTCTCGCCAATCTTCCCGCTCCCCTGCCCCACCGCCTCGGGGTGATCGATGGGCCCCAGATAGGTATGAGCGCGGTTCCCGGCATGGAACCGGTCTTCCCACTGCACGACCATTCCCAGGTGCTGGTTGTTGAGCACGAACATCTTGACCGGCAGCTTCTCGCAAACCAGAGTGGCCATTTCCTGGATGTTCATCTGGAAAGACCCGTCACCATCGATGTCGACGCTGATCGCGTTGGGGTGGGCCGCCTGGACCCCCATGGCCGACGGCAGACCAAATCCCATCGCCCCCAGTCCCGAGCTGCTCATCCACTGCCGCGGACGATCGAACTTGTAGAACTGGGCCGCCCACATCTGGTGCTGACCCACCCCCACCGAGATGTAGGTCTCGCGATTGGCGGTCAGGCGATGCAGTTCCTGAATGGCATATTGCGGCAGAATCTGGTCGTTCCCCGGATCCTTGTAGGTCAGGGGATGCTTCGACTTCCACTGCTTGAGCTGAGCCCACCAATCCTGCATTTCAGGCAAATCGCCATCGGTGACCGCCTGGTTCAGGGCGGCCAGCACCTCGCGGAGATCCGCGATGATGGGAATGTGAGCTTCTTTGTTCTTGTGGATCTCGGCCGGGTCGGAATCGACGTGGACCACCTTTCCATGAACCGCGAATTCCGAGACTTTTCCTGTCACCCGGTCGTCAAACCGCACGCCAAACGCCAGCAACAGGTCGGCTTCATTGATGGCGTAATTGGCATAGACCGTGCCGTGCATCCCCAGCATGTCGAGGGACTGTGGATCGGACCCCGGAAACGCCCCCAATCCCATCAGCGTCATCGTGACGGGAATCCCCGTCCGCTTCGCGAACTTGGTCAGTTCCTCGGCCGCTCCGGAATTGATCGCCCCGCCGCCGGCGTAAATGATCGGCTTGCGGGACCGCTTGATGGCCGCCAACACCTGTCGGATCTGCGCCGGATTGACCGCCCGCGGCTCGGGATGGTAGCCCGGCAGCCGCATGGCGGGGTCGTAATCGACCTCGTCCGACGTCTTCTCCAACTGAACGTCCTTGGGAAAGTCCACCAGCACCGGCCCAGGTCGACCACTGCGAGCGACGTAGAAGGCCTCCTTGATCACCCGGGGAACATCCTCAAAGCGGGTGATCAGGTAATGGTGCTTGGTGATCGCCCGACAAACTTCCACGATGGGAGTTTCCTGGAAGGCGTCCGTTCCAATGAACTTGCGCGACACCTGCCCCGTAATCGCCACCAACGGGATGCTGTCCATCTTGGCATCGGCCAGACCGGTGACGAGATTCGTCGCCCCAGGTCCGCTGGTCGCCATGCAGACTCCCACCTTGCCAGTCGACCGGGCATAGCCCTCCGCGGCGAACACTCCGCCCTGTTCATGTCGCGGCAGAATGGTCCGGATCTCATCGCGCCGGAAGGTCAGCGCCTGATGCAGCGGCATGCTGGCCCCACCCGGGTAGGCGAATACCGTGTCGACCCCCTGCCGAATCATGGCTTCCACCAGAATATCGGCCCCGTTGATCACGGTCTGGGACTTGCGGGAGACGGCTTCAGTAGACACGGGCAGTTCTCGGACCAAGAAGGAAACTGGAGAATGACGGCGTGGAACGGCTTTCAGACCAGTGATGTTCCCTTCGCCGAACGTCGCGTCGCAGGAACAAACAACCACACCGCAGGAGGGAGATCTCTTCGAAAGTATAACTCAAAGACAGACCCCGCGCAAGGGAGGGCGCAGTCCCGCCGGCCAGTCACTGACCACCGCAGACGCAGGGCAGAAATCTCCACCAGCCCAGACTCTCCGCCACAGCCCGTCTCAAAACAGTGGCCGCAAGTCGGTGGACAAAAGTCTGGGACGTTTCGGCGGGGTTCCGCTGCTCACAGGACCTTCTTGAGTTCCACGATAAACCGCAGTGTGGCGTTGGGGGGAATCGGCCCGGTCCCGCGAGGGCCATAACCAAGTTTGGCCGGAATGACGAGTTCGATCATTCCCCCCTCGGCACAATAGGGCACCCCTTCCTGCCAACCCGGAACCACGCCATTCAACGGGAAAGAGGTCGGCTTACCACGCTTATAGCTGCTGTCGAACTCGGTTCCGTTCGTCAACCAGCCCCGGTAGTGCGCTTCCACTTTGTTGAGAACCGTGGGCCGTTTCCCCTCCCCCTTCCGCAGAATCCGGTACTTCAAACCACTGGCGGTGGTGGTGAATTCGCGCGGGGCGTCTTCGTCGATCTTGCCCGCTCCCGTGGGGAGCTTGGGAAAGTCGACCGGTCCATCGAATTCGGAACCCGAATCCGGCTTCGCCTGGGCTTCGGGGGCGACGGGGATTGGCATTTTCTCTGAGACAGGCGGCGTCGGGGCACAGCCTCCCAGCCAGCTCGCCAAACCCAAGAATCCCGCCCAAATCTCCACCCTTTTCCGTTCGAAACACATGCTGACGCGCCCCTCAAAACACCGCTCGAAACCAGAAGAATCTTGCTCCGGGACCCCGCTGGAGCCCAGACTCCCAGAAGAATAGACAGACACTCTGCTGACATCAACAGCCACAGCGTCCTCCCCGATTCGGCCAGCTCTCGGTCCTGGTGGGCCCTCTCCCGGCTTGAAAAGTGCTCTAAAATCTGCGGAGCCAAGGTGGCGGCAAAGGCCCCTGTGCACTGCCTTTACAATTCGGCTCGGACCTTGCTAAATGCATAGGTGTCCAGCCTCTTCCCGCGTCGAGTTGCTGTGACAGGGGCACTTTGGAGCCGGTTTCCCACGCCCGGGTCCTCAGGGGACCAGTGGGGTCGGACGTTGCTTCAACCTCCCCGACTGTCCCCTGGCTTCGGCGATTCCATTCCCTTTTTGTTTCTCTTGCGACGGAGTTCAGTAGTCATGAGTCCAGCAGGCACTGAGCTGATGATTGAGGCCCAGGGGCTGTGCAAGTACTACGGGCAGTTTGCGGCCATCGACAACGTCTCGTTCTCGATTCCCGCCGGCCAGGTGACCGCCTTTCTCGGGCCCAATGGCGCGGGCAAGTCGACGACCATGAAGATCCTGACGGGATTTCTGTCGGCGACGAAAGGAACCGCCCGCATTGGGGGTTTTGATGTCTACCGGGACCGGATCGCGGCGGCCCAGTTGATCGGCTACCTGCCGGAGAACGGCCCGCTGTATCTCGAAATGACCCCCAAGGCCCTGCTGAACTACCTGGGCGGGGCCCGCGACCTTTCCGGGGCTCACTTGCGTGAGCGGCTGAATTACGTGGCCGAACGCTGCTCTCTGACCCAGGTCTGGGGGAAGGCGATCGGAAAGCTGTCTCGCGGCTATCGCCAGCGGGTGGGAATGGCCCAGGCGTTACTGCACGATCCCCGCATCCTGATTCTCGACGAACCGACGGCAGGCCTCGACCCCAACCAGGTGCACGAAGTTCGCGAGCTGATCCGCGATCTGGGCAAGTCGAAAACCATCCTGCTGTCGACCCACATTCTGCAGGAGGTGCGGGCCGTCGCGAACCGCGTCATTCTGGTCAATGAAGGTCGGCTGGTGCTGGACGGAACGGCGTCTGACCTCGGCAAGAACGAAGAAGAAATGGAAGCCCGTTTCCGCCAGTTGACCCGTCGCAAAGTCGCCTGATCCGACGATTCAGCCTGCCTGCCCCCCGCCGACAGCCAACTGACGGCGGGCCGAGTACTTCTCCCCCCTTTTGCTGTCGTCCCCATCTCTCGGAGAACTGCCCCATGAAACTGCGCACGCATGTCATTTGGGCCGTGTTCAAACGCAATTTCCTCAGCTACTTTTCCGGTCCGCTGGGATATGTGTTCATCGTCTTCTTCGTGGCGATTGGCTCTTTCTTCGCCTTCAACAGCGACTTTTTCGCCAACAATCTGGCGAACCTCAGCCAATTGAATGAAGTGTTCCCGCTGTTGCTGCTGCTGTTCATCCCGGCGATCAGCATGACTGCCTGGTCCGAGGAACGGAAGCAGGGCACCGATGAGTTGCTGTTCACACTCCCGGCGACGGATCTCGAGATCGTCCTTGGCAAATACCTGGCCGTGCTGGGGGTCTATACCGTTGCCTTGGCCTTCTCGCTGTCTCATCTGGTGGTGTTGACGTTCCTGGGTGGGTTTGACGCCGGTCAGATGCTGGCGACCTACATCGGCTACTGGCTGATGGGGGCGGCCCTGCTGAGTGCCGGGATGGTCGCCTCGATCCTCACCAGCAGCGCCACCGTGGCCTACATCCTGGGGGTCATTCTGTGTGCGATTCCGGTGATGATTGACCGAATCGCCCCTGGCAACCGCCTGCTGCAGGGCTTGTCTGTCCAGGAGCAGTTCCGTGACTTTGGTCTGGGAATGCTGCCCCTGTCGGGGATCCTGTACTTCCTGTCGCTGACGATCTTCATGCTTTATCTGAACATGGTTCTGGTCAGCCGACGGCACTGGAAGGGAGGGCCCCATGGCACCCAGATGGGAACGCATTTCCTGATCCGCTCGGCGGCCCTGGCGGTCGGACTGATCGGCTTGAATGCCGCCTTCGCCCGCGCCACGGCGCGGGTCGACCTGACCAGTGAGCAGCTCTACACACTGGCGCCAGCCACCCGGAAGGTGGTCGAGTCGGTCCCCACAGACCGTCCCATTCTCATTCAGGCCTTCATCAGCCCCGAGGTTCCCCGCGAACTGGCTCAGTCCCGCACTTCGCTGGTGGGCCTGCTGCGGCAACTCGACCAGCTGGGGGGTGATCGCGTTCGCGTCCGAATGGTCAGCACCGAGAAATACACCACGTCCGCGGATGAAGCGAAGCGGTACGGGGTGGAGCCACAGGAGGTGCAGACGATGGTCGGCGGGAAATGGACCCGTGACGACGTCTTCCTCGGAACAGTGGTGACCGGTTCCGTCGACGATCAGGTCATCATTCCCTTCTTCGACAAGGGAACCCCAGTCGAGTACGAACTGACGCGGGCCATCCGGACTGTCGCCGCCGGGAGCCGGAAGAAGGTCGGCATTCTGAAAACCGATGCCCAACTGACCGGAGGATTCGACATGCAGGCCTTCCGGCAGTTGCCGGAATGGCGCATCGTGCAGGACCTCAAGAAGCAGTATGAAGTGGTCGCGGTGGGACCGGATGAGCTGGCCAGCCGCAAGGACCTCGATGTGTTGCTGGCGGTCATGCCCTCCTCGCTGACCGACCAGGAACTCGACAGCCTGGTGAGCTACGTCGAGGAAGGGCGTCCGAGCCTGATCGTGGACGACCCGTTCCCGCGGTTTCACCCCCAATTGGCTCCGCGCAATCCCAAACCGAAACCGGGGGGAAACAATCCCTTCGGCGGCGGTCCTCCGCCGCAGCCGAAAGCCGACATCAGCCGCTTGACCAACGTGCTGGAGATTGCCTGGAACTCCGGAGAATCGGTCTGGGATCGCTACGATGCCCATCCCGAACTCAAAGACCTCTTCGACGCCTGGCAGCTGTACAACGTGGTCTACATTACCCCCTCCAATCAGGCGCGCGACGCCTTCAGCCGGAATGACAAGATCACGACGGGCCTGCAGGAGATGATGCTGTTCTACCCGGGGAAAATTCAGCCCCGGGCCGGCATGAAGGCCAGTTTCGAGCCGCTGCTGAGGGCGAGTCCCCAGTGCCGCTCGTATGATTGGGAAGAGTATGTCCGGGGTGGATTCATGGGGATGATGGAAATCCTCAGCCCCCCCGATAAAGATCCCGCCGACGACATCAAGGCCCCGGTGATCGCGGCCCACATCAAGGGAGGGGGCAAGGAGGGGGCCGGCAAGCCTCTGAATGTCGTGTTCGTAGCCGATATGGACATGATCTCCAACGAGTTCTTCTTCATCCGCGACAAGGAGTGGCAAGACCTGAAGCTGGACAACATCGCCTTCATTCTGAATACGATTGATGACCTGGCGGGCGATGACGCCTTCATCGACCTGCGGGGGCGTCGTCCCCAGCACCGGACTTTGACCACCGTCGAATCGAGTGTGAGGGAGTTCAAGGATCAGGAAGCGAAGGCCTCCGAAAAGGCCGAGCGCGACGCCAAGAAGGATCTGGATTCCGTCACGGCCGCCCTGCAGAAAAAGATCGACGAGATCGAAGAGCGGACCGACCTGGATCCACGCCAGAAGCAGATTCAGAAGCGGATCGCCGAGGAAGACAAGATTCGCGAAAACGATGTGCGGAAAGCCGTCATCGAAAACGAGAAAAACAAGACCATCAAGGGGCTCAAGGACCAGACCCAGCGGGAAGTCAACCGGATCACCGGTTTCTTCCGGGCGCTGGCGTTCTTCCTCCCCCCGATTCCCCCTCTGCTGCTGGGACTGTTTGTCTATCTGCGGCGGATGCTCGACGAGCGCCAGGGAATGAACCCAGACCGGCTGGTGGGACGGTAGCCCGCCGCCCCAGTCCGGCGTTCGCCCACCTGGCGTGGTCTTGTTCCAGAACTCTCCCCAATTCCGTCTCCCCGACGGCTTGATCTTACGCAGAGGAACTGCAGCATGTCTGAAACCGCTCGCAGCCTGACTTTTGTCGTTGCCGCCCTTGCCATGGCGGGAGTCGCCTGGTTCGTCCGTCCCCCCGACAATCTGACCCCGGAGGAGATGCGGAGTGCCAAGCTCAACACTCCGTTTTACCCCGATTTCAAGGATCCCAACGTACCCACCTCCATCCAGGTGGTGGGGTTCAACGAAGACCAGGCGGTCTCCCGCATCTTCGCGGTGGAATTGAAGGATGGTCTCTGGCGGCTGCCGTCGTACAACAACTATCCCGCCGACGGGGCCGACCGTCTCGCGAAAACCGCCACCTCCCTGATCGGTGTCGTCCGCGAGGAGTTCATTCCCGGAGGCGAAACCCAGCATGAAGTCTTCGGTGTGGTGGATCCCCTCGAAAAGGACTCGACCAAGCTGAAAGGCCGGGGGCAACGGGTCACCCTCGCGAAAGATTCCGATGTCTTGCTGGATCTGATCATTGGTAAACAGGTCCGGGAGCGTCCGGGCCATCGATACCTGCGGCGTCCCGATGAAAAGTCGGTCTATGTCGCCAAGATCAATCCCGACTTGTCCACCAAGTTTTCCGACTGGGTGGAAACCAACCTGCTGAAGGTGTCGCGCGATGAGCTGACCTCCGTGGAGATCGACAATTATTCGATCGCAGAGGGGAATGACGGCCTGGCCCGCATCGTGCCTGGAGATGTCGTTCGCCTGAGCCACGAGAAGTCGTTCGACCCCTGGAAACTGGATGGACTCGATGACCCCGAAAAAGAAGTCGATGCCACCAAGACCAACGAACTGGTCAACGCTCTGGTCGATTTGAAGCTGACGGGCGTCCGTCCCAAGCCCCCGGGACTCAATGCCGATTTGACCATCGACCGGAAGATCGTCAAGCAAAAGGCGCAGCTCACCTTGCTGGCCAATGAGATGTCGTCCAAGGGGTTCGTTCCCGGGCCCGGCAAGACCGAAGACGAACCAGACCGTCTCTACAGCAAACTGGGTGAAGTTCGCCTCGCCTCCAACAAGGGGCTCGCCTACACCCTGCGGTTTGGGGAGGTCTTCAACGGCTCCGAGGCTGAGATTGAATCGGGCGTTGAGGACAAAAAAGAGGCCCAGGAAGGGGAGCAGCCCAAATCGGACGAACCCAAGAGCAGCCGCTATCTGCTGGTCTCGGTCGCGTTTGATGAATCCCTGCTCGGTCCCCGCCCCGAGAAGCCCGAACCCCCGGCGGATCTCGATGCCGAGCCCGCGAAGCCGGCCACCGAGACCACTCCGGAAAAGTCCACAAGCGCTCCGGACAAGGGGGACTCTCCCCAGGAAGACAACCAGGGGAATTGTGGCCAGGAGACCAATCAGCCGGTCGGCGATCAGCAGCCCCTCCCGGGAGACCAGCCGGCGGCCGCAGCCCTGGAAAATCCCGCCCCCAACCCGACCGCCGGTCAGCCCGATCCCGCGGTCGAGAAGGCCCGGTTGCAGCAGGAGTACGAAGCCAAACTGACGAAGTACGAAGCGGATCTGAAGGACTGGGAGTCGAAGTCCAAGGCGGGGAAGGAACGTTCCGAGGAGCTCAATCGGCGTTTCGGTACCTGGTACTATGTGATCTCGGCGGATGTGATTCAGAAGTTGCGGCTGACCCGGGAGCAACTCATCAAGGCGAAGTCGGCTCCCGGTGGAGCGGATGCGGCCGGGGGTGGACTCCCCCCCGGACTGGGGCTTCCTGGTGGTTTGCCGGGTGGAATCCTCCCGGGACAACCCGCATCCCGGAATGCCGGGGTCCCCGATCCGGCCAATGAGGTGCCTGACGAGGAACCCCTCACGGAAGACAAGACACCCCAGGAAGGCCAATCGCCAGATAACGCCTCTCCCCCGGAAACCACGCAGGAAGAGGCTGCGAAACCGGAAACGCCCACCAAGCCGCAAGAGCCTGCCCCCGGGGCGGATCAGCCCGCGCCGGTGGAGGAGCCCGCCGCAGTGGACTCCGAACCACAGCAACCGGCCCCACCCGACCTCCCGGAGAACGGCTGAACCAGCCGCAGGATCCGATCAGCCGGCCCAGAAGTGGGAGCATGATTACGACGGGGGGTGGTTCGCCATCCGGCGATCTCTCCTCGCATGCGTTCCTGCCGAACTGGCTGACAACGATGGGACGGTCGGCTATGCTGACTGGGCCAGATACCACCGGAATGGGTCTGGTTCCCGTCGTCTGATTCCCGTCGAATGTTTGCGAAAGGCAGAGGGTCGAGTGATGGCAGGAGCAGACCTCCGGGCCCCTGTTCGCCCCTGGGGATTTCCCTGGGCTGCGATGCTGGTTGTGTTGGGAACCGGTTGCGGCAGCGAGGATTACCAGGATCGGCTGGACACCACATCCCGCTATTTCGCCTCGCTCGAATTGCAGGACGCCAATCTGCATGGGGCCTGGACCGATCCCGCCACCACTGTTTCACTGCGGGTGCCCAAGCAATTCGCCGAACTTCCCGGTCCGACACAGCCATCTGCAGAGGGTTCCCTCAGTCCCCAGGGGACTCCACAAGAAGACGGGACAAATGCCGAGGGGACGGACAATGAGGCTGCCGACGATCCACCCGATCCCCGGCAGCCGGGTTTCCTGACGATTCCTCTGCCGGGATTGCGGGGAGCCTTTCGTGCCCCGGTTTCGGTGGTCGGCGAAAATGGCCGTTCCGCAACCGGTGCCGGGTATCTGTATGTCCTGACCAATCATCATCTGGCCGGGAATCCCGATCTCGCGGCGCGCTTTCATTCGGACACCCTCGGCGAGCTGACAGCGGCCCTCGATGTCAGTCTCCAGCCCGACAACTCGCGGGACATCACTCTGCCCCAGCGTCCCGACGCCTTCCAGAAACCGATCACCTACACCGAAGTCGAGCTGGAGCCGCAGGACCAGCCCGACGAGATGGCGCGGGAATTTGGAGTGGCGACCCGTTTTTCGGTTGACAGCCACTCGGATGGCGAAGTGCAGGTGATCCTGCTGTGGGTGCTGCCCCGCGATCTGGATACGGGCGAGAAGATGTCGGTGCGACGGCCGCTGTGCCTCGAAAGCCTGAGAATCGCCCAACCCCAACTGGTGCTGCCCAAAGAGCCGGGCCAGATGTCGAGCGGAACCCAGGGGGCATTTTGACGGAATCCATGATTCTCGTCTCGCCAGGAAACCGATCTCATGCCTCCTGCTGCTGACAGGCGCTTTGTGGCCCGTACGCCCACGTTCCGTGGTCTGCGCAGATGGCTGGCTCTGGTGTGGATTCTGGGCGCGGTGACGCCCTGCTCACACGCCGAGCCTCCTGAGGTGGCCGATTCCTCGCTCTACGGAATCCAGGTCGAGTCCTTTCATCGCGACCACTGGTCTTTCCGCCCGATTCAACCTGCGGTCATCCCCAACGGGCGGGATGCCCAATCCCCGAATCCCATCGATGGCTTCGTGGCAGCGGCGCTGGAATCCCGCGGACTTCTTTTGGCTCCACCGGCCGACGATGAGGTCTGGTTGCGACGGGTCTCGCTGGACCTCGTGGGGCTTTCCCCCACGGCGTCGGCGCTGGAAGATTTTCGGAACGATCACTCCGGAATGCGGCATGAACGCGCGGTCGACCGCCTGTTGGCCGATCCTGGGTATGGACTGCGCTGGGGCCGCCGGTGGCTGGACGTGGCCCGGTATGCGGAGACCAACGGGTATGAACGGGATGGAGCGAAGCCCAATGCCTGGCGTTATCGCGACTGGGTGATCGACTCGCTCAATCGCGACAAGCCATTCGACCAGTTCCTCACTGAACAACTGGCCGGCGACGAGCTGCCCCAGGTGACGGCCGAGACGCTGATCGCCACTACCTTTCTTCGGCTGGGAACCTGGGACGACGAGCCGGCCGATCCGCTGGTCGACCGCTACGACCAGCTCGATGATGTGGTGGGTACTGTGAGCACGGCCTTCCTGGGGATGACCCTGCGCTGCGCCCGCTGCCACAACCACAAGTTTGAACCGCTGTCGCAGATCGATTACGGGCGGATGTTGGCGATCTTCGATCCTCTGGAACGCCCCCGCCAGGATCGCACCGAGTTGGATGTCGAGGTGGGCACCCCTCAAGAGCTCGCCGATCATCGTGCGACGGTGGCCCGGCAGCAGGCCGCGCTGCAGGTGCTTCAGCAACAGGCCGAGCACTTGACGGCCCAGGTCCGGAACCGCTATTTCGCCGGGACTCCGAGACGGTTGAAGGCCGAGGCGTTCGCCGCGCACCGGCTTGCTCCCGACCAACGCTCGACAGAGCAGAAGAAGCTGGCCGAGACCACGGCGGGCGATCTGGCGGCCGATCTCAAAGAGCTCGAAACGACCGACGAACGTCGCCAGCGCGAGGGTTTCGAACGGGCGCGCGAGGCAGTGCAGCATACGGCTCCCGATCCTTTGCCCCGCGCCTACATCTTTCGCGAGACTCCAGCCCCCTGGAAACCGACCCAGGTCTTTCGACGCGGAAATCCCCAGACTCCCGCGGGAGCGGTGACTCCCGGCTTCCCCGAGGTCTTGTCGCAACTGGCCATTCCCGTGGCCTTCTCCGCCGACTCTCAGCCCGACATGCCCCGGGCAGCGGGAACGCCCAGCGCCACCTCGGGCCGCAGGCTGGCCCTGGCGAAATGGATGACCAATCCCCGCAATCCATTGGTCGCCCGGGTGCTGGTGAACCGGATCTGGCAGGGACACTTTGGCGACGGGCTTGTCAGTACCGAGAACGACTTCGGTGTGATGGGAACTCCCCCCTCGCATCCCGAATTGCTGGACTGGCTGGCCCAATTCCTGATCGATTCGGGATGGAGCCTGAAAAGCCTGCATCGGCAGATCGTGTTGAGCCGGGTCTACGCGCAGTCGAGCACCGCTCATGCGGCGGGCCTCGCCGCCGATCCAGACAACCGTCTGTTGTGGCGCTATCCTTACCGTCGTCTCGAGGCCGAAGTGCTGCGCGACTGCGTACTGCAGGCGAGCGGGCAGCTCAACACGGAACTGGGAGGCCCGAGTGTTTTTCCCCGCATCCATCGGGCCGTGCTCGAGGGTCAGTCCCGTCCCGGCGAGGGCTGGGGCAACAGTTCCCCCGCGCAGATGTCCCGGCGGTCCGCTTTTGTCTACGTGAAACGCTCGCTCCTGGTGCCCGAGCTGGAGCTGCTGGACCTGCCCGACACCACCACCTCGTGCGAACAGCGTGTGGTCTCGACCATTCCGACCCAGGCCCTGACACTGATCAATGGAGAGTTCTTCAACAGCCAGGCGGGTTTCCTGGCGGAACGGCTGGCGCGAACGGTTCCATCACCCACCGCCGGAGATCCGGCCGACGCCCGCCGACTTCGCGAAGCACACACCCTGGTTCTGGGCCGGCTGCCCGAGCCCGAAGAATGGGACGCCGGCCGGCGTTTTCTGATTCGCCAGCGCGAGTTGTTGCGGACCGAGGGGGTGCCCGACGACCTCGTGGACCAACGCGCCTGGAGCGCCTGGTGCCTGGTGCTGCTCAACCTCAACGAATTTACCTACCTGGACTGAACCGTCGGTGGAAGCCGACCTGCATGGGGAGCGACAGATGGAGCGACGGACAACCAAGACGCGCCTGAGCCTGGGGCTCTGGCTGGGAATGGGAATGGTTTGGCTGGCGTGTGCCGCGACTCTTCCCGCCCAACAACCGGTCGATCTGGGTGAGGTGATCGACCAGGCGATCCAGGCGGCGGGAGGAGCGGAAAAACTCAGCCGCCTGACCGCCCAGACCTGGCGCGCCAAAATGACAATCCACGAAGAAGGCCAGATGCGAACCATCGACGCCCGGTATGCCGTGCAGTGGCCCGACAAGCTCCGCAGTGACGTGGTGGGCTCGTACACCATGGTCCGCAATGGAGATGAAGGTTGGCTCTCCCAGGGGAAGACCCTGCAGGATCTGACGACCGACCAACTGCTGTTCCTCAAGGAAGACATGCATGTGAATTGGCTGCGGACGCTGGCCCCGCTGCGGGCCAAGGGGATCCGCTTCCAAAGTGTGCCCCCCATCGAGGTGGAGGGACGCGAGACTTTGGGAGTGCGGGTCAGCTCCAGTGGCCATCGCGACGTGGTCTTCCTGTTCGACAAGGAAACCCATGACGTGGTGAAGACCGAGACCAAGTCCCGCGGTCTGGGAGAAGAGGGCGAGTTGGCCAACATCGAGAGCTTCTATTCGAAGTTTGAAAAAGTCGCCGGGACCCGGGTCCCCACCCGAGTGCGAATTGTGCGTGACGGAGAGCTGTTCATGGAGATCGAGATCAGCGACATCCAGCGTTCCGAGAAGCTGGATCCGCAGTTGTTCGCCCGGCCCAAACCGGAGTGACGCCGCCGATCCGTCCTCCCGCACCAACTCCCTGGTCCTTCCTCGTCTGAATCCAGGTTCTTCTTCAGAGTCTCATCATGATTGTTGCCGGCCAACTGGTTTCCACCGACAGAGTCACCCCGGGACAGATCCGCATCGAAAACGGCGTGATCGCCGAAGTGGGATCGGAACTGGGCACTCCCGATGTCCGCTTCGGGCCCGAATGCCTCATCTTCGCCGGCATGGGGGACATCCATATCCACGCCCGCGACGACGTAAGCGGGGCGGAAACCTACAAAGAGGACTTCACAACAGCGGCGGCCGCGGCACTGCATGGCGGGGTCGTCCATGTGGCCGACATGCCCAACAACAAGGTGGCGCCGATCGACGATGAGAGCTGGCGGGCGAAGGCCGCGCATCTCGCGCGGCGGAATGTGCCGATCCAGATCACCCTTTACGCGGGCATCGGCCCACACACCCATCCGCTGTCATTTCCCGTCCCCTACAAGGTCTACATGGGACACAGCGTGGGAGACCTGTTCTTCACCACGCTCGAACAACTCGACCGGGCGTTGTCGCAGTACCGTGGCCAGTCGGTTTCGTTCCATTGCGAAGATCCCGTCCTGCTGGAAGAGCATCGCCACGCCCCCACCCATGAAGAGCGGCGCCCGCCGGAATGCGAGGTCTCGGCCACCCGCTTCGCCCTGCAGATGATCGAAAAGTACGATCTCACCGGGAAACTGTGCCACTATTCGGTGGGGGAAGGCCTCCCTCTGATTCGCGCCGCGCGGGCCCGGGGCCTGCGGGTGACCTGCGAAGTGACGCCCCACCATCTGTACTTCGACACCGGTGTTCTCACTCCCGAAAACCGCGGCTGGATGCAGATGAATCCCCCCTTGCGGGCCCAAGCGGACCGTCTGGCAATGCTGGCGGCCTTGCGCGAGGGAACCCTGGACTACCTGGCGACCGATCATGCCCCCCATTCTCTCGAAGAAAATGACCGGGGCATCTCGGGGCAACCCCACCTCGACACCTACGCCCCATTCGTCACCTGGCTCATCGCCAACCAGGGATTCACTCCCCCCGAGGTGGCCCGTTTCTGCTGTGCGAATCCGGGAGATTTCGTGAACCCCTATACGGCCCCCAGGCGGTTTGGCAGGCTGGAGCCCGGCTACGTCGGCTCGTTGACCGTGCTGAACATGTCACGCCCGGTCACCATCCGCCGGGAGGACCTGCGGACCAAATGCGGCTGGTCTCCGTTTGAAGGGGTGACTTTTCCCGGTTCGGTCGAGGCCGTGTATGTGGCCGGGGTTCGCAAAGGGCCGGAACCCCTCGTCTGAACACGGGTTGCACCTCCACCCATCAACCGATACTTTGACGTCCGGTTGAACTACAGTCCGATGAATTGACCTCATCGGAGTTCATGTCTCGTGCTTTTGGAACTTCGCATGCAACGCCTCACACTGGGGGCCGTGGCCCTGGGAATCGCCTTGCTGGTGGGAATTGTCTCGGGCCGACAGCTTCCCGCAGTGAATTTTGTTCCAGAGCCCTCCCCGCTGGCCATCCAGGTCGAAGACCGCAATCCCTGGAGCAGTCAACCCCTCAACCGGGGGCCCCGCGACTTCCAGTTTGCGATTGTGACCGACCGGACTGGGGGCCGTCGCCCCGGCATCTTCACCGAGGCGGTCCGCAAGCTGAATCTGCTGCAGCCGGAATTCGTCATCTCGGTGGGAGACCTGATCGAAGGTTATTCGGAAGATCCCGCGCAGATCGCCATCGAATGGTCCGAGTTCCAGTCCAAGGTGCAGCAGCTGCAGATGCCCTTCTTCTATGTGCCGGGCAACCACGATCTGGCCAACCCCAAGATGCTCGAGGCGTGGCAGAAGAAATTCGGCCGCACTTACTACAGCTTCCGCTACAACGATGTGTTGTTCCTGGCCCTCAACAGCGAAGATCCTCCCAAGGGAGAGCCTTACCGCTTCAGTGCCGAGCAGCAGCAGTACGTGCGGGAGACGCTCGCCAACAACAAAGACGTCCGCTGGACCTTTGTGTTCCTGCATAAGCCGGTCTGGATGAATCCCGATGCCCTGGAACCGAGTGGCTGGAACGCCATCGAACAGACCCTGTCCGACCGACCCTACACCGTTTTTGCCGGCCACATCCACCGCTACGCCCGCTTCGTGCGCCAGGGCCGCGACTACATCATGCTGGCGACCACCGGCGGCGGCTCCCAGCTCCGCGGAAAGCAGGCAGGTGAGATTGATCAATTGGTCTGGGTAACTGTCCGCGGCAACGAACCGGTCATCGCCAATGTGCTGCTGGACGGCATCGAAGACAAGGCCTTCCGCTCCGAGCCCGAACCCAAGCCCACCCCCAAGGCGCAGTAGCTTTCCTCCTTCCCTCAAGCTTCCCGTCACTCGCGTTGGGTGGTCGAACGAGACTGCTGTTTTGGAACGGACCGGTCGTTCTCTCTCCCTCCCATCCCGCCCACACCGTCGGAGTTCATCGTGCAATTGCAGGACATGACGTGGCCCATGGTGGCCCAGCTGCCCAAATCGACCCCGGTCGTCATTCCGATCGCCGCTCTGGAACAGCACGGGCATCATATGCCGGTCTTCACCGACAGCATGCTGCTGGGCGAGATCGTCCGCCGCACGGTGGCCGCTCTCGACGACCGGGTGCTGTTCACCCCCCTGATGTGGCTGGGCAACTCGCACCACCACATGGATTTCGCGGGGACGATGTCGGCCAGTCCACGGGTCTATCTCGACTTGCTGATTGACCTGTGCGAAAACATGCTGACCCATGGTTTCCAGCGGATCCTGCTGCTCAATGGCCATGGCGGCAACATTGTCCCCGGGCAGCAGGCGACGTTTGAACTGCGCCAGAAATATCGGCATCGATCCGATCTGCTGCTGCTCTCGTCGACCTACTGGACTCTGGGGGGCAAGCCCTGGGAGATCAACCCCGCGCTGCAGCAACGGCGGGTCGGCCATGCCTGCGAATACGAAACCTCGATGATGCTGCGGATCGCCCCCCATCTGGTCCGAAACCACACCGCCGCCGAGGAAATGCCGTTTGGCAACTCGTTCGAACCCGCCCACCGCGCCTGGATCACCAAAGACCGCACCAGCGTGGGACACATTGGCCACCCCAGCGTCGCCACCGCCGAGAAGGGCGAAGCCATCTTCCAGACGTTCTCTAAGGATGTGATCCAGCTCATCGAACGGATGATTCGCTGGGACGGCACCTCCTGGGAAGGCTGATCGGGTCAGCCGGGTTTCGGCCAGTCCGAAATCGGCACGGTCCGAAATCGGCACGGTCCGAAATCGGCACGGTCCGAAATCGGCACGGTCCGAAAACCGTAGCAGCCCGAATTCCGCTCAATCCGGGCAGCTTTCGCCGAAGTTCTCCAATCCGCACTGCCGATAATCCGGGAACAGACCGACTGTGAGTCTCCACCCGAGTTGTTCCCGGAATCCGCAGAGCCAATGGTTGCGATCGATTCCCGCACGTCCAGTGCCAGCCCATTCACAGCGACTGTGAGGGCCCTTCGGCCGACACCCGACCAGAACCCCGTTCCAGTCGTCGTGGAAACGGCCTCCCCCGAGGGGGGTACGGTTCGGTTGCCAACGCATGATCTGCGGGAAGGCGACCGGCTGGTGCTGAGTGTCCGTGTTGCCCAGCATCACCTGATGGACGTCATCGCCCAGGTGGTCCGCACGGAACCGCTCCCTGAAGGGAGCTGCCGGGCCGGAGTGGAATTCCACCCGGCCATTCCCCGGCGGGAATTCGTTCTGCTCCGCAGGGTGACCAATCCGGCCGGAACCGCAACCAGCCGCTGAGTTCCGCCATCGAGCGGAAAGTCGCAGCCCTTCGGGAGGACCACCGTGCCTCCCGAGCGCTCGCCCCCCAGCTCACTCCTGCGACACGCAGTCGACGTACATCCGCACCTGCCCATCGACTTCCCGCTCGGTCAGGCCATGGATGTCGGTCTCAAACCCCGGGAACGCGGCGTTGAAGTCCCGGGCGAACTTCAGATACTGCACGATTGTCGTGTTGAATCGCTCACCGGGAATGAGCAGCGGGATCCCGGGAGGATAGGGGGTCAGCAAGACGGCGGTGATTCGCCCCTCCAGATGATCGATCTCCACCCTTTCGATCTCGCGATGCGCCACCTTGGCCCACGCGTCGGCGGGCTTCATCGCCGGGACCATGTCCGACAGGTACATCTCGGTCGTCAGCCGGGCAATGTCGTTCTTCTTGTACAGCCCGTGGATCTGGTCGCACAGGTCCCGCAATCCAATCCGCTCATAGCGGGGATACCGGGCGGCGAACTCGGGCAACACCCGCCACAGCGGCTGGTTGCGGTCGTAATCGTCCTTGAACTGCTGCAACTCGGTCACCAGGGTATTCCAGCGTCCCTTGGTGATGCCGATCGTGAACATGATGAAGAACGAGTAGAGCCCCGTCTTTTCGACGATGATTCCATGCTCGGCCAGGTACTTCGTGACGATGGCCGCCGGGATCCCCCGATCGGCGAATTCGCCGTCGATGTCGAGCCCCGGCGTGATGATGGTCGCCTTGATCGGATCCAGCAAATTGAATCCGGGGGCCAGGTTGCCAAACCCGTGCCAGCGGTCATTCGCCTTCAGCATCCACGATTCCCGCTCTTCCAGCCCCTCGGCCGAGAGATCGTCGGGGCCCCAGACCTTGAACCACCAATCGGCGCCGAACTCTTCGTCGACCTTGCGCATCGCCCGGCGGAAGTCGAGAGCCTCCAGCAGCGATTCTCCCACCAGAGCCGTCCCTCCGGGGGGCTCCATCATCGCCGCCGCGATGTCGCACGAGGCGATGATCGCGTACTGCGGCGAAGTCGACGTGTGCATCAGGTACGCCTCGTTGAACACATCCTTGTCGAGGTGTCGTTCGAGGCTGTCCTGCACCAGAATCTGCGACGCCTGAGACAGTCCCGCCAGCAGTTTGTGGGTCGATTGCGTCGAGAACATCATCGACTCACGACAGCGGGGGCGGTCGGCCCCAATCGCGTGATAATCTCCGTAAAAATCATGGAACGCCGCATGCGGCAGCCAGGCCTCGTCGAAGTGCAGCGTGTCGATCTTCCCGTCCAGCAACTCCTTGATCGTCTCGACGTTGTAGAGAATGCCGTCGTAAGTGCTCTGGGTAATCGTCAGAATCCGCGGGGTCTCATCGACCCGGTCGCGCGTGAAGGGATTCGCGGCGATCTTGCGGCGAATGTTCTCGGGGCGGAACTCCTCCAGGGGAATTGGCCCGATGATGCCGAAGTGATTCCGGGTGGGCATCAGGAACACGGGGATCGCCCCGGTCATGATGATCGCATGCAGCACCGATTTGTGGCAGTTCCGGTCGACCACCACGATGTCGTCGGGGGCCACGTTCGAGTTCCACACAATCTTGTTGGACGTCGACGTGCCATTCGTGACGAAGAACAGATGGTCGCTGTTGAAGATGCGGGCGGCATTCCGCTCCGAGGCCGCCACCGGCCCGGTGTGGTCCAGCAGCTGACCCAGCTCATCCACGGCGTTGCAGACGTCGGCCCGCAGCATGTTCTCGCCGAAGAACTGGTGGAACATCTGCCCGACCGGGCTCTTCAGAAAAGCCACCCCTCCCGAGTGCCCCGGGCAGTGCCACGAATAGGAGCCATCCTGGGCGTAATGCATCAGAGCCCGGAAAAATGGCGGGGCCAGCGAGTCGAGATAGCCCCGCGCCTCGCGGGCAATGTACCGCGCCACGAACTCGGGCGTATCTTCAAACATGTGAATGAAGCCATGCAGCTCCTTCAACACGTCGATGGGAATGTGCCGTGAGGTACGCGTTTCGCCATACAAAAAGATCGGAATCTCGGCGTTCCGGCGGCGGATCTCCTCGACAAACCGCCGCAGATGCGACAACACCTCTTCGACTTCCGAGGGAGACCCCGCCCCGAATTCCTCATCGTCGATCGACAGCACAAACGCCGACGCCCGGCTCTGCTGCTGGGCGAAGCTCGACATGTCGCCGTAGCTGGTCACGCCCAGCACTTCCAGCCCCTCGTCCTCAATCGCCTGCGCCAGGGCCCGCACCCCCAGCCCACTGGCGTTTTCCGAGCGGAAGTCCTGATCGATGATGACGATGGGAAAGCGCGATTTCATCAGTGGTGATGCCAAGGGTGTCGAAGCGGTGGAAGCCGGAATTCTACGGAGATGAGGCGCTGGGGAAAAGCAGTTTGTCCGCGGGAGGGTCAAGAGCCCGGAATCACCCAGCCACCGGGCGGCAGACGCCCCCCCGCACGCCCGCCGCCCCGGTCGCAGGGCTGCTCACGAGGGGCATTGATCCTCCGCATCAGCAACGGTCAGGCCAGGATTTCCCGCACGTCGGCCACGGCTCCCGCCACGGCCGCGGCCGCCACCATCGCCGGACTCATCAGCAGGGTCCGCCCCGTGGGGCTCCCCTGCCGTCCCTTGAAATTGCGGTTGCTGGACGAAGCACACAACTCGCGGCCCTTCAGTTTGTCGGGATTCATGGCGAGACACATCGAGCAACCCGCCCCCCGCCAATCAAACCCGGCCGCCCGGAAGACCTCGGGCAGCCCCTCCGCCTCCGCCTGGGCCAGCACCTGCTGCGATCCGGGCACCACCAGCGCCCGCACGTGCGGCGCCACGCGACGTCCCTTGGCCACCGCCGCCGCTTCCCGCAGATCCGAAATCCGCGAGTTGGTACATGACCCAATGAAGGCCACGTCGATCTTGGTTCCCTTGATCGGCTGGTTCTCCTGGAAATCCATGAATTCCAACGCCTCACGAATTCCCCGCTGCTCCTCCGCCGGGAACTGGCCGGTCGACGGAATCCGTTCGCTCACCCCCACCGATTGGGCCGGATTGATTCCCCAGGTGACGGTGGGCTCAATCTCGGCCGCCGCGAGGTCGACCCGATCGTCGTACTGGGCATTGGCGGGTGAAGCCAGACTCAGCCACCACCGGGCGGCTCGCTCAAACGCCTCGCCCTGGGGCGAAAACGCCCGGCCGCGCAGGTACTCGACGGTCGTCTGGTCGGGATTGATGTACCCGCAACGAGCCCCCCCCTCGATGCTCATGTTGCAGACAGTCATCCGCTCCTCCATCGACATCCGGTCAAACACATCGCCGGCGAACTCGTACGCGTAACCGACCCCCCCCTGCACTCCCAGCCGGCGGATGATGTGCAGAATCACATCCTTGGCGTACACCCCCGCCCCCAATTTGCCAGTCACCCCCACCCGCCGTACCTTGGGACGCCCCATTGCCATGGTCTGCGAGGCCAGCACATCGGCCACCTGGCTGGTGCCAATGCCAAACGCAATCGCCCCAAACGCACCATGCGTGCTGGTGTGGCTGTCGCCGCAGGCCAGCGTGATTCCCGGTTGGGTCAGTCCCAGCTCCGGCCCGACCACGTGCACAATCCCCTGCCGCCGGTCCGAAAGATTCAACAGGGTGATGCCGAAATCGCGGCAATTCTTCTCAATGGCCGACATCATCTCTTCCGCCAACGCGTCGGCAAACGGCCGGGCCTGGTTGTCGGTGGGAATGATGTGGTCGACCGTGGCGATCGTCCGCTCGGGAAACAACACCTTCAATCCCCGGTCCCGCAGCATTTGAAACGCCTGCGGACTGGTGACCTCATGAATCAGGTGCTGACCAATGAACAACTGTGTCTGCCCGGACGGCAGCGTGCGCACCGTGTGCAGATCCCAGACGCGGTTGAACAGATTCGATGGACCGGTGGTCGCCATGGACGCAGGAATGCTCTGGACTACTGGAACAGGAAGCAAACAAGTCAAGACAAATCGGCTTCAGCCTGACGGCTGCGAGCCCGCGTTTCGACTTCCTCGATGATATCGGATTGCGGTCGGAATGCACCAGACCCGCAATTGACCATTCGCGCAGACCTCGGCTAACCTGACAAATGTTCGTTCGGCGCAGAGCCGGTCGATCTGTTCGGGCCCAGGGCCTCTCGCCCCATCGCTCCGGGACTGGCTCATGACCGGGCCAGATCCCGACAGTCCTGTCGAGAACTGTTCCGGTCTTCCATTTCCCCAGGTGATTTCCATGAATCAGAAGCAACTGATTTCCCGTGCGTTCCTGTTGGCCGTCGTGGGAGGCCTCGGTTGGCTCTGCCTGGGCCCCTTGGGAGCCGACGCCCGCCAGAACGAGCCCGCCCCCAAGAAAACCCCCATCCAGCTCTTCATGCGCAAGAAGCTGGAAGCCACCCAAAAGCTGATGGAAGGTCTGGCGATCGAAGATTACGAACTGATCGGTCAGGGGGCCCGTCAGCTCGAAGGCATCAGTGCCGCCGCCGATTTCGCCGTGGTCAAAGAGGCCCTCTACACCCAGCACGCCGATGAATTTCGACGCACCGTCGCCAAAATTCAGAAGGGGGCGAAGGAAAAGCGGCTCGACAGCGCGGCCCTCGGCTACATGGACATGACCATGAGCTGCATCGAATGTCACAAGTTCGTCCGCAACATGCTGATCACCGACAAGTAACGGCCTCCCTCCCCCTTCCCTGGGGCCAGATCAAATCGCGACCGCGTTTTCGGGCTCAAGACCATCCCGGGTGTTGAGCCCGTTCTGCTTTTCACTCACAGTTCCTCCTTGATCGATTCGCACGAAAGCCCCTCCATGGACCTCGCACTCGAAAACCACGTTGTTCTCGTGACGGGAGGGGCGAAGGGAATCGGCGCCGCCATCGTGGAACTGCTGGCCTCGGAAGGCGCGGTTCCCGTGATCATCGGCCGCAACACCGCCGACAACGAGGCGCTGGCCGATCGACTCGCCACCCAAGGCCCCCGTCCCCTCGCCATCACAGCCGAACTCACCCGCACCGAAGACTGCCAGCGGGCCGTGGCCCTCGCGGTGGAGACCTACGGCCAGATCCACGGCCTGGTCAACAACGCGGGCATCAACGACGGCATCTCGCTCGAACAGGGAACCACCGAGCAGTTCCTCGAATCGCTCCGCCGCAATCTCGTTCATTACTTCGACATGGCCCGCTTCGCCCTCCCTTATCTGAAGCAGACCCGCGGTTCCATCGTCAACATCGGGTCCAAGGTCGCCGAGACCGGCCAGGGCTCGACCTCGGCCTACGCCGCCGCCAACGGGGGCCGCAACGCCCTCACCCGCGAATGGGCCGTCGACCTGGCCAAGTACCAGCTCCGGGTCAACAGCGTCATCGTCGCCGAGTGCTGGACCCCGCTCTACGCCAAGTGGATCGAGAGCCTCCCCAACCCCGTCGAGGCCCGGCAAGAGATCGAGGCCCGCATCCCCTTCGGCCAGCGCATGACCACCGCCGAAGAAATCGCCAACATGGTCGCCTTCCTGCTGTCCGAACGCTCCAGCCACACCACCGGGCAGATCATCCACGTCGACGGCGGCTACACCCACCTCGACCGCGCCCTCCTGCCGACGGAACGGAAATAGCGTCCTCCCCTTGCCGGGAACCCACCGAATCGGAAATACGAGCCACCCCGCCTTGGTGGACCGGTCCCCGTCAACCAGACCCAACCACTCAGACTTGGCACGCGACAAGTTCGAAAGACTGTGGGATCTACCCAATCTGGCAAATTCCACGAATCGCCTGAATCGCCCGATACAGGCTGGGACTGTTTTCCGAGGCCGCGAGGGGATCCCAGTGGTCGCTGACAAAGGCCTTCATCGCTGGGAAATACCCTTTACCAACAATTCCCAAACTGCCGGCCTGCGGGACCACATCCTCTCGAATCGCCCGCAGCGAAGACTGCCTGGCCAGATTGACGAGCGTCTGCTTCGGGTGGATCTCGTCTTCTGGACAGATTGGTATCTTTGATTTCGACTTGATTCCGAGAAACCGTGCCAGGTTGTCGCGGTCGGCCATCATCCACGCTTCGAGGATGGGGACAGCAATTCTTAGCACGCAACCTGGATCTCGTTTTGGCAGATACTGACTGATCAACAGCGAAGGACACTTGGCCTTTTCCAGGTCGACGAGCCCCAGAATCGGCCCGCAGTTCCGACTCGCCTGATTGTATCTCTCAACGTTTGCCCAGAATCTCTCGGCCCCCAGCGCTGTCACAACAGTCAATTCCGGGCTGGCACAATCCAAAACGGAAAGCAGTCTCTCAGCCGCGGCCCCATCCAAATGCCCCTCGACCCACGCCAGTCGAATTGGACGAAACACCAGACTATCTCCCTTCAAAGGCGAGTTTCAGTTGGCGGGCGTCCGGCACATGCGACTTTTTTTTGATCGCAATGGAAGCGGGAACACCTGCTCGCATCGTTTCTCTGATCAATTCGACATTCGATCCCACAACGGCCTCTGACCCCTCTTTTCCGAGAGTGATCATCACCATTTCCTCCGGAGCAATTCCCTCGTCAGACAACAACTCGACACTATGCGTCGACAACAGAATTTGTCTCTGCCCGTCCCGATCTCTCGATCGCCCGCGTTTCTGCATTTGATAAATCAGTGGCGCCAGGTTTTCAACAACTTCTGAATGCAGTGACAATTCCGGCTCTTCAAGCAGCAACGGCCCCCCCTCATCCAATAAACCCCAGAACAGACCAATCAATCGCAGTGTCCCATCGGAGAATTGGGTTTCTTGCTGAAAGGCCCCGTTGGGTCTCCAATGCTCAAACCGGGCCTGAAGGTGCGGACGCCCCTGATTGTCTTTGCGCAATTCCAGGTCCTTGAGTTGCGGGGTGATTCCATTGAGGGCCTTTTCAATCGTCTTGAGACGAGAAACGCGCGTCCTCGAATTCGCCTCACTGATTCGCGTCAGCAGATCTCGGCCATACGGATCCTGTCCGATTCGGTAATCCGGTGTCGTCAGGCCCTCCCGGATGAGATGTGGAACCGCGTGCAGATACTGAATGCTACGGAAGAACTCCGCCAACTGCCGAAAGTCGCGATTGGCCGTCACCTGCTCCATGGCGGTCTGTGTGAGCCTCTCTTGATCCTGCTTGTCGGCTCGATCCGGCCGGGCGAGAATCTCCTCCTCGGCTTCATTGGTTCGGCACCTTCTCACCCACTCCCTCACCACGAGTGGGACATCGCTTTTCTTGCCATTATGTGTGAAAGACAATCCGTAGTTCCAGACAGTTCCCTCATGATCTTGTGCTTCAACTTCGATTTCGACATTCGGTTGCCTTCGGGCAAACAGGGACCGGACAGCTTTCATCCCCCCGCGAGTTTCCACCGCTCGGGCCAACCCCCCTCCGGTTGCCACAAGATCGTGCAAGAACAAAACCGCATTCAAGAAATTGGACTTTCCACTCGCATTTGGTCCGACCAGAAACACTCTGGTACTCAACGCCAGATCCAGATCAAGAAAGTTCATCCAATTCTTCAGTTTAATGCGTGTAAATCGAAGAGTGTGTCGTGTCATGACGCTTTACTTTCGAACGTTATGTCCCCGGGAACTGCAGTTGGTAAAGACTGGTCGCCAGATTCGCTGGTCGTGTCACCTATCCCCGCTCCACCCGCACCGGCCGGTCATCCCGAACGACCCGCTGCACCGGATTCCGCAGCGGTGCCCCCAGACCGTCGACACTCACCTCCACCTCATCACCATCCTCATAACTCCAGGTCCGCCCGGGAAAACTCAGCCGGCTGGTGCCGAAGTAATGCACGTGGATGTCCCCCGGCTGCCGGTGCTGGGGATACTTGAAGTGGTGATCCTCCATGTTCGCCAGCGAATGGCACATGTTCCGCTCACCCGACCGCAGCTCACCCGAGTGATACAACTCGCGGCCGTTCCGCATCACCCGGCACCGCAGCGTCACATCCTCGAACGCGAAATCGGTCACCAACTCGGGCCCGATGCTGCACGTCCGCAGCTTCGACGGTGCCAGATACAGGTAGTTCAGTTTCTCGGTCCGATGGTCCGACCACTCATTCCCCTGCGCAAAGCCCACCCGGCAGGGAACCCCCCGCAGGTCGACCATGTAAATGCCCACCAGCTCCGGCTCCTCCCCCCCATCCTCGGCAAACGCCGGAATCTCCAGCGGCTGGCCCGGACCACGCAAGATCCGCCCATCCCCCTTGTAGAACCACTCGGGTGCCGTCCCGCGCACCCCCTCGGCGGGCCGCCCTCCGGCCACCCCCCAGTCAAACATCTTCTGCGAGTCGGTTTTGGGGGGCCCGCTCTCGGGCGTGGTCTTCGCATGCATCGTATCCCGCTGCTGGGCACTTCCCAAATGCGTCAGCCCGGTTCCCGACACCAACAGCCTCGCCAACGCTGGCTCAGAGATCGGCGCCAGCACCCGTCCGGCTTTCAAGAGTTCCGCATAGTCGAGCAGTTCTCTTTGACGGGCCGTTTCAACATGCGGCCGCAAAAACTCGTCGAGGCGTGTTCCCGCCGCGCGGGCGGCATGAAAGGCCAGGCACACATCCCCGAAGTCGGGCTCGACCGCGGTGATGTTGGCCACCTGGCTCTCCAGCACACACCCCAGGCAACTCTCTCCCGACTCCCCCACAAACTGAATCAGCCGCATCACTCCTGCTCCGT
The DNA here is from genome assembly GCA_903861195.1 of uncultured Planctomycetaceae bacterium. Lineage (GTDB taxonomy): Bacteria > Planctomycetota > Planctomycetia > Planctomycetales > Planctomycetaceae > UBA10511. The sequence goes on from CAIOTJ010000575.1 coordinate 51,979, forward strand.
CTGTCTGGTTTTCCAATCGCTCCACCCGCCACCCGCCACCCGCCACCCACTACTCCCCCCGCTCCCCTTTCAGAAACGCCAGCAGGTCCGCCAGGTCTTGCCGCGAGAGATCTTTCTCCAATCCCTGGGGCATCAGCGAGGTGGTCGACGGAGCCAGCTCTTCAATCTCGTCTTTCGACAGACTCTCTTCTTTCCCCTGCTGCATCCGCAGCGTGAGACTCGTGCCGGTCTCGGAAGCCACCAGGCCCGACAGCGTCCGCCCGTCGCGCGTCAACACGGTCTGCGCGGTAAACCCCTCGGTAATCTCCTGATCGGGCACCAGAATGTGCAGCAGAATGGCCGTTTTGGGCTGATTCCGAATCGAAAACAGGTCGGGCCCCACCTGGTACCCCTCCCGTTCCAACCGATGGCACCCCGCGCACACCCGCCGGAACACCTCCCGCCCCCGGGTGGAGTTCGAGGCCAGCTCCACCACCCCGCGATACTCTTCATACACCTTTGCCCGATCCCCTGTCACAGTTCCAAACAACGCCTCGGCCCGCGACTTCACCCCGGGATCGGCATGCTGCGTCAACATCCGCCGCCGATAGGCATCCACCAGAATCCGGGGGAGCCGGTCCTGCTCGATTTCCTCCAGCAAGACCGTCGCGCCTCGGGTCTCGGTCAAGACCCCCGACAGAATCTCCTCACGCACCGCCGGACTCACCGCCGCGACCCGGCGTGCGTCCAACAGCTCGCGGGCCAATTCGGGACGCCGCAGTTCGGTCAACGCCCGCACCGCACCCCGTTGAATCTCCACGGGTTCGCGGGCATCGACCAACCCCAGCAGCGTCGTACCAACGCCGGGGCCAGCACACGCCCCCAGCATTTCCACCGCCACCAACCGCTGCTCGGCCGACAGATCCTGGTTGGTACTCAGTTCCTCCGCCGTGTGCCGCAGGCGATCGAGAGCCTCGGTGAAATCCCCCGGAACCAACGCCAGTAAACCTGCCACAACCCCCTTCTCCGACGAAAAGTCCGGACGGCGGCGCACCGCCCGGGCCAGCCCGTTGAGCCACAGAAACTGCTGTTCCCACTGCGGCAACGGGTGCGCCAGCAAATCGGCCGCCAGGGCCGCGGTCTCGCGGGGCTCCAGCGCAGTCGCCGTCACCCGCGCCAACTCGACCACAAAGCCCGGCGCCGTCTCCGCACCCCGCTCCAGATCGCGCTGCAGCGCTTCGGCCACCTCCCGTTCGCGGCCGCGCGTCCCGGCCAACACCGCGGTCTGTGCCCAACGATCCCCCCCTCCCCGTCGGCCGATCGCCGCCAGCGCCTCGGCCACCCGCCGGGAGGTCTCATCAGCCCCCCAAGGCTCGGCCCGCAAGATCGCTGCGGGCCAACCCCCCAACTCCAGAGCCGCCTGGAACCGCACCCGCGGATCGGCATCGTGTGCCAACTTCAAGCCCCGTTCCACCCGCGCCGGGGTCAACGCCAATCCGTTGTCCGCCAGCCCCAGGGCCAGCTCGCGCAGTGCCGGTTCGGGATGCCCCGCCAGAAAATCCAGCCGTGCGTCATCGAGCGCCTGCCCTCCCGCCAGCAACTGCGCCGCCGCCGCAATCGCCTCGGGACGCGCCACTCCATCCTGCGCCAATTGACGCAATGCTTCCCGGGGCAATTCACCGCTCAACAGCAATCGTCGGGCGGTCTCCCGCACCCAGCCATTGGCATCGTCCAACCGCCCCACCAACTCCGTGGCCGACAACCGCCTCAGATCGACCTTCCGCAAGTCGGCCAGTGCCTCGGCCGAAGCGGCTTTCGATACCACCCGCCAGATCCGCCCCAGGTGCCGCCCCGTGTCGAAGTCGGTGTGTTTGCGCAGCTCGACCGGCAGATAGTCGGGATGCTCGATCGTCTTGCGGTACATGTCGCTCACATAGAGCGCTCCATCGGGTCCCTGCGCCAAACAGACCGGGCGAAACCAGTTGTCGGGACTCGCCAGGAACTCGCGGTCGCGGGCGATCCCGCGCGCGTCGAAGGTCGCCCCCGCGGCAGTCAGCCGGTCGGCGTGCACCAGATTCCCCGTGGGATCACACGAGAAGATCGCCCCCCGAAACATCTCGGGCAGCTGATCCCCCTGAAAACAGGTCACACTGC
>CAIOTJ010000576.1 GCA_903861195.1 uncultured Planctomycetaceae bacterium
CAAGTGCCGCTATTGCGGCGAGTCTCTGTCGGGAGGCCGCCCCGCGAAAAAGAAAGTCCGGCGGGCCTCCGCGGAATCAGATCTCGAAACGTCCGACTGGCTCTTGTGCATCCTCTGCAGCGGGATCGGCTGCATCATGGGAATTGTCTATCTCATCCAGGGCAAGCCCAAGGGGGGGAAGATGATTGGCATTTCCCTGGCCATGGGCCTGTTGTGGAACGTCCTCCAGATCATTCTGTCTGCCGCGCTGCAGGGCATGTAGCGGTCCCGTTGCCAAACCCGGTCTGGTCCCTGTCGAAGGGTCGCCATCCATGTCAGAAATCATCACCTGCGATTGTGGTGCCAGGGTACGGCTGCCCCGGGACAAGACCAGTCGGTCGTTCCGCTGCCCCGCCTGCAAGCTCGCGATCCCCCTCTCGATCGATGCCGAGGCGATCTCCACGGTGCGGCTGCGAGACGCCGCCCGGGGTGTGCTTTGCCCCACCTGCCAGTGTGATGTGACCGGGGATGAACCTCTGGTGATCTGCCCAGACTGCCAGCAAACCCATCACCTGGAATGCTGGGCCGAGATTGGGGGATGTGCGACCTACGGCTGCCGCCAGGCCCCGGCACTCCCCAAAGCCGACTCGGCCGATGGCCCCCGTCCCATCAGCCAGGCCGGTGGTTGGGGGGACGAGAAGCGCTGTCCCAACTGCGGAGAATTGATCAAGTCTTCGGCACTGCGCTGCCGGTATTGCCGGACCGAATTCGACACGGCCGATCCGCTGTCGGCCACCGAGCTGCGTCGCCGCAAACGTCAGAAATCGTCCGCCGAGCAGATGAGGTGGATCCTCCCTCTGACGTTTGCGCTGAGTGTTCCGGGCTGCCTCGCTCCCCTGATGCTGATTGCCGCGGGCTGTCTGCTGGGATTTCAGGGGCCGTCCATTCGGGCTGCCGGTCCCGTCTATCTCGTGCTCGGTTACGCTGCCTTGGCGATCTCGGGCGTTTATACTTTGTTGCTGGTGGGCTTTGTGGCCTACTCGGTGGTCTCGTAAGTGGGGCCGGCCCCGCCCCTGTTTTTGACTGTCTGTTTCTCATGCCCATCGAGCCAGCGCCCAACGCCGCACCGCCGAGTTGCCCGCGCTGTCGGCAGGGACTGCAGGCGGGACAGCAAACGGTCGACTGTCCCGCCTGCGGCCGCCGTCACCACGCGCGGTGCTGGCAGGCCAACGCCGGCTGCAGCGCGGTCGACTGTCCCGACCAGGTGGGGGGCTTGACTCCTACCGAACCATTCGCTGCGGATCTGCCCATGTCGGGATCTGGAGCAGTCGAGGCGACCTCCCCAGCCCCGGCTCACGATCTGCCGAACGACTCGCTGGGTCATGATGACGTGGTCCTGACGATCTCGAACGAAGATCTTCTTCAGGCGATTCCCGAACGCCCCCGCCGGTCCCCGACCGAACGTTCCCGTCCCGCTCGTGGTGCCGCGTTCCCCGCGTCCCCCAGCGAGCGGTCGACTGGTTCTCAAGAGCCGAAACCACTCAACCGCCTGGCGGTCGCTTCCTTTCTGACCGGACTGGCGGGGACGGTCTGTGTGGGAATGATCACAGGGGTGGTGGCCATCGTGCTGGGGGTGTTGGCGGTCGCCCGGCTGCGGACCGGCCGCGAGCGGGGAATCGGCTTCGCCGCCACCGGTGTGGTGCTGGGGGTGTTCGACGTCCTTCTGTGGGGCGCGGCGCTGGTGACCTGGCTCTCGCCCGGCCCGGGATCGGCTCCAGCCGATTCGAGCGATGACCTGGAAGTCGATCTCGCCGCTCTGGCCCAACTCGATCCCCCCCTGCGGCGGGCCATGCTGGCCAATGTGCTCATTCGCGTGCGCAGCGGGGGTTTCCTGCGGGAAGAAGGGATGGGCTCGGGAATCATCCTCCAGCTCGATCCGCAGTCGGCCTGGGTGCTGACCAACCGGCATGTGGTTGATCCCGATTACTCGGACCGCACCAACACCGTCGCCCCGCCGGGCACCGTTCGCGGCACGATTGAGGTCAAGCTGGTAGGGCAACCGCTGCAGCCCGGCCAGGTGATCTGGACCGCTCCCGATGGCATCGACCTGGCCGTGATTCAGACCAACGTCGTCCCCGTCCCCGACGCCCCCGCCCGTCCCGCCGAGGCCGATTGGGAATCAACCACCGAACCCCGCATCGGCGATGAAGTCTTCGCCGTGGGAAATCCCCAGGGGCTCGGCTGGACCCATACTCAGGGAACCGTCTCACAATTCCGCACGCAGCCCAGGGGGAACCGCCAGGTACGGCTGGTGCAGACCAGCACCGCCATCAATCCGGGAAACAGCGGCGGCGGACTCTACGACACCGCCGGCAGACTCATCGGCATCAACACCGCGACCATCGACAAACGGTTGGCCGACGGCTTGAGCTTCGCCATCGACTTCAAGACGTTCCTTTCGTTCCGGGTCCCCTTCCTGCGCCCTGCCGCCGGGGCCGCCGCCGCACCATGAGTACAATCCGCCTGCGGCGTCTGGCCGCCGACCACCAGAAACTGACCGCCTACCTCGACCGCCATCCCCGGTTGAGCCTGGTCTCGGCCGATGGCGATCCCCCCGAGCGGTACGTGATCGAATACAGGATCCGCAGCCTGCGACAGGTGGGAGAGGAACTGCGTGAGGTCGGCAAGCACCAGGTCGAGATCGTGCTGCCGCGCGACTACCCGCGCATGGCCCCGCAGTGCCGGATGCTGACCCCCGTCTTTCACCCCAACATCGCCCCACACGCGATCTGTGTGGGCGACCATTGGAGCGCGGGGGAACCGATCTGGGGATTGGTGACACGCATTGGTGAGATGCTGGCGTGGCAGAGTTACAACGTGAAAAGCCCGCTGAACGGCGAGGCGGCGCGGTGGGCCGAGCAACACCGCGAAGAACTTCCTCTGGACCCCGTGAGCCTGCTGATCGATCTCGAATCCCCCGCGACCGCACGGGCCGATCAGGGCGAGGAGCCGATCTGGCACCAACCCGTCGCTCCCCAAAGGCCCGCAACCGCACGCAACGCTCCGGCCGGCTCGACTGACACTGCGCGGTCCGTCACAGCCCCCGCACATCCCCCCGAGCCCGCTGCTGGCACCGGTTCCTCCGGTGGATCGGCCGAATCCGAATCGCAGCAACTGGCGGTGCAATGTCCCCAGTGCGGGCAAAAGTACAAGTTGGCAGCGACTCTGGCGGGCAAACGGGTCCGGTGCCGGCAATGCCAGACCATCCTGCAGATTCCGGTGCCAGGAGGGGAGGCGTGAGCGAGGCAGACCGCCCCGAACCGGTGCTGTGGTTCGACGACGAGCATCCCTCACGGGCGCTGCGTCGCACGCATCAGACCATGCTGGCGATCGCGGTGGGCGTTTTGGTGCTGTCGGTCCTGCTGGTGATTCGGTCCGACCAGAAGGTGGCGCTCTGGTTCCTGCCCAACTGGCCCGCCCCCGAAACCTGCATGTCGCGTACCGCGCTGGGAATTCCCTGCCCGGGCTGCGGCCTGACTCGCAGTTTCATTGCGTTGGCCCACGGCGAGTTCGCCCGCTCCTGGAACTACAACCGCATGGGTGGGGTGCTGGCCCTGCTGACCTTCGGCCAGATCCCCTATCGAGTGTGGGCGTTAAGACACCCTACGGGCGCTCCCCTGGGGCGCACCTTTCCCCATGTACTCGCCAGCACACTGATTGCGATGCTGTTTCTGAACTGGATCTGGGGTTGGCTGCAATGAGCCGGGCGGAACCGTTACTGCATGTCGTCTTGTATCAACCCGACATTCCCCAGAACACGGGGAACATCGGGCGCACCTGCGTGGCCGTCGGGGCCAAGCTCTGGCTGGTCCGTCCGCTGGGATTTCGCCTCGACGAAAAACACCTGCGCAGGGCCGGGATGGATTACTGGCAGCACCTCGACTGGGAGGCGGTCGAAGACTGGGCCGAGCTGACCCGCCGGCTGGAAGGGCGCACCTTCTGGTATCTGACCAAG
>CAIOTJ010000577.1 GCA_903861195.1 uncultured Planctomycetaceae bacterium
CGGGCACCCTCCGCCAGGTCACCCGCATCACCCCCCGCCGCGGCCCCCCCGTCGCAGTGTTCAACCTCGAAGTCGACGCCGAGCACGTATACTACGTGTCGACCGCCGGGGTGCTGGTGCATAATGCGTATCCGGGGGGGGCTCAAGGCACGCCGAAGGTAATCAGGAACAGTCATTTGGCAGGAAAGACTCATCCTGTAACAGGAGTCCCATTCGATAACGATGGTTTTGCGATCTTTCAGTCGAACTGGAATGTCACTCTTCCAAAAGATCTAATTGGACCACACATTAGCGACGCTAAACAGTTCCAAGCCGCAACCCGACAACTATGGGACCAAATCAAGGACAAGCTCGCCCGGCAGCGCTTATTCACCGCAGAGCAGCTTGAGCAAATCAAGCGGGGCGAACCCTTCATCGACGGGTTTACTTGGCATCACCACCATGACGGCTCAACGATGCAACTTGTCGATAGGCTGATTCACAGACAAACAGGCCACTCTGGCGGAAGACAAATTACTGGTGGGCGTCCATAGGGGAGTGAGTACCAATGGCAGAGAGTTGCACGATTTACTGCAAAGTGTTGAACCTGGATGAACTTGCCAGATTACTCCACTCGTATTTTCCTTCATCCAGACCTTGTGCGGGTGATTCGATAACGGTTCATGGAAGTACTGGAAGTCTTCGCCTTACAGAGAAGACGTTTCGTGAAAGAGGTGACGATTTCTGTCGGCTATTGCTTTCAACGTGTGCATTCGTTGAAGGCATGTCAAACGTCGACTCATCGGTAAAGAAGCTTTTGACGTCTCACGCTGAATCGTGCGAGTTAATTGTTGGCGTGGTTGCAGAACCAGCCTTCGATGCCGATGAGCGATATCACACGGTCGTGTTTGCCATCGCAAAAGCTCTGGATGGAGTTGTCTTCAATGGTGAGGAAATGCTTGACGCAAACGGCGTGACCTTATTGGCTGCGGCATAACCACAGCGTATTTTGGACCCCGAAAACTCTGCCTGAGTCCAAGTTAGAAAAGCACGTTCAGAAAGGAGGGAGGTGCGGGGGTGGGAAAGTGGGGAAAAGTACACAGTGTCGCTTTCAAGGCGAACGTTGCATCACCAGCATTTTCTAAAGTGTCTTCATGCATCTATCGATCGTCACCGCTGGCGATTTGTGGCATTTGCTTGCTTGTACTCCCATTCTAAATCTAGCCACAGCACAGGATAATTAACACGCGGGGTCATGGTTAGCATACAAGGCCCCGGAACCACCTTGACTGGCAAGGGACCTCACCGGAGTGGTTCACATCTCGCCATGAGAACAGCGATCACTTCGGTGCCGGGCAACGCAAGGCGCGGGATCGGTTGTGGCCCGGCGCGATGAATATTGACTGCGCATGCTGGTTTTTCCCAGGCGATTACAGCCTGCCTCAACCGCAGTCATCTCGTCTCTAAGTGAGCCGCACAAGGATCGAGCTTTGCCTATGTCGGCCATCGCCATACCCCATTTTCTCCCGATGCAGTCCGCCTCCTTGCGGACACTACGACTTAAGCGAATCGCCACGGCCACCGTTTTTGCTCCCGGCACACCCGGTTGACCATTCCTCGACCACGGCGCAGAATGACTCCCGTTCCAATCAACCGGCCGTCCCGACCGCCGCGATGCCTCTCATGAGCCGAGTCAGCCCCACGCTGTGCGAGGTCGCCCGCCCGCTGTCTCACGCGGGGCGGGGGGCGGCCGCTGTGGTCGGACGAAGCAGCCACGGGCTCCGTGCCGATTCGTCACCCGGCAGTGTGTTGGCCGGACAAACGGATTCCGGCGCTCACCCAGACTCGTTCCCCTGCGGTGCCGCGAACCATGGCGGTCCGTCGGTCGCCGGGTCTCCAGCGCCGGTCGCGCGGCGCCGGGCTGCGGGTGTCGAGGATGGGTTCGATGATGAACCGGGCATGCTCGCGGGGATTGCCCGCGCGTTCCTTTCGGTGGCCATCGTGTTTGCGATGACCATGGGGCTGTGGACGGCGAGCCGGTTGCCGGCGCCGCAGGCTGGTCCAAATCCGTCGGCCGTTGCCGGAGCGGTCGCGTTCCCTAGACCGACCGCACAGTCAACGACCAGCCGCAGCGGCAGGTACCGCACCAAGCCGATTGGCGAGATCCGGACGGGGGAGCGGGTGTTGGCCGCGAATCCTCAGATGGACCACGCCGTGGTGACGGCGAGCGAGATCGACCCGGCCACCTGGCGCAACATCCGCCTCCGGATGCAGAAGCCACACGGCGGCACACTCGACATCGTGCTTCTTCGCCCCCGCGCCTGGCTCGCAGAGCAGGTCGATGAGTTCGAACAGCTCACCAGAGCCGACTCCCACGCATCAGCGCTGGGCCATGCCGTCGGGAGTCGGCAAGACCATGCCGGTGTCCAGCACGATTCCGACGTCGGCCACGATACCTGCCGGATCCACCTGGCGCTGCCGGAACTGGGTGCCGTCGGCCCCGCCGAGGTGCTGGCGATCGAGCCATGTCCCCCGCTCGCCTCCGGCCCGGGCCGGACGGTCACGGGCACCTTCGCCCATGCGGCAGCCGACGTCCTCGACCTGGAGATCGAGGGGCTCGACACCCCACTCGGCTGCACCGCCAACCACCCGTTCTGGAGCGAAGACCGGCACGACTTCGTCCCGGCCGGCTCACTGACCATCGGCGAGCACCTCCGGACCGAATCGGGCACCCTCCGCCAGGTCACCCGCATCACCCCCCG
>CAIOTJ010000578.1 GCA_903861195.1 uncultured Planctomycetaceae bacterium
ACGGAGCCTCGCCCTCCCGGGATGCTCCATCCGGGCCGGTACGGGGTGAGCGGCGGGGCGGGTCGGCCCCCTCATCCGGCCGATGGCCACCTTCTCCCCCTCGGGGGAGAAGGACCCGATGAATGCCAGCGCGCGAGGGTGGGTTGAGGGACGGGTGCGGTTCGGACCGAGCCTCGCCCCTCCGGAAGGATGTTGCCCGGAAGGGGGCTTGTGAATCGTTCTCAGCGAGCCGGGCCGTCGGGGGGAGGGCCGTCGTGGAAGCGGTAGCCGACGCCGCGGACGGTTTCGATGCGCGTCCCGTGCCGTCCCAGTTTCTGCCGCAGAGATTTCACGTGGACATCGACCGTACGTTCGAGCACGTAGGTGTCATCCCCCATGGCCGATTCCATGAGGTTGGTGCGGGAAAACGCCCGGCCCGGCTGGCGGACCAGGGTCCACAGCAGGCGGAACTCGGTGGGGGTCAGGTGCACTTCCTGCTCGTCCACATGCACCCGATGCTGATTCCGGTCGATGTCGATCCCGTGTGAAGAAAGGGAGTCGTTGGGGTTTTCGGGGGGCGACTTGCGGCGCAGCAAGACCCGCACCCGCTGCAGCAGCGCCTTGATTTTGAAAGGTTTGGTGACGTAATCGTCGGCCCCCATCTGGAACCCGACCACTTCATCCACCTCTTCGCTGCGGGCGGTGAGGATGAGAATGGGGATGTTGCGGGTGCGGCTGCCCGCCTTCAGTTGCCGACAGACCTCCAGCCCTTCGATCACGGGCAGCATGAGGTCAAGAATGACCAGGTCGGGGAGCCACGTTTGGGCCCGGCGAAGTCCATCCTGACCATCGGTCGCATGCTGGACTTCGTATCCCTCTTTTTTGAGATTGTAGACCAACAGCTCCCCGAGGGTCCGTTCGTCTTCAATGACCAGAATGGTCGACTGCGACATCGTCACCGTTTCCAGAAATCGGGCTGGTGCCGGATGATCTCCCCCTCCACGAGGTAGACCACATCTTCGGCGATGTTGGTGGCGTGATCGGCGACTCGCTCGATGTGCCGTGACGCGGAAAACAACTGCAGGGCCGCGTCGATGAGGTGGGGGGCACTCTTCATCTGGCCCAGCAGCTCATCGATGATTTCGCGGTTGAGGATGTCGACGGCGTCGTCGCGGCGGCAGACCTCGCGGGCGAGGCGGCTGTCTTTCTGGACGAAGGCGTCGAGGGCGAGGCGCAGCATCTCGACAGCCGCGCTGGCCATCTGCAGCAACTTGTCGGGGACGGGGATGGAGGGGGAACCGGCCAGTCCCGCGGCGCGTTCGGCGATGTTGACCGCGACATCGGCCACCCGTTCGAGTTCCCACGAGATCTTCATGACGGCCGTCACCCGCCGCAGGTTCTGGGCAACCGGCTGGTGCAAGGCCAGAATCTTCAGGCATTCCTCTTCAATGCGCACGTCCCAGCGGTCGATTTCATCGTCGGCGGCCGCCAATTGCTCGGCTTGCGAGCCATTGGGGCGGATGAGCTGGGCCACCGCCTTCTGCACCAATTGCTCGACCGCGGCGCACATCTGCATGATGTGCTGGTGCAGAGTGTCGAGATCGCGATTGAGGTGGATGGACATGAACTTTCAGACCCGAGGTCGGACCGGGAGACATGGGTGCCGGACATCCCGGGACCCCGGCTGCAGCCTAGGGGGGCGGGGAGAGAGCCGCAAGCCGGGCCGGCTTGGGCGAGGCTCAGCCAAATCGGCCGGAAATGTAGTCTTCGGTCCGCTTCTCGCGGGGTCGGGTGAACAGGGCGGCCGTCTCCCCCATTTCCACGAGGTGCCCCTGGAAGAAAAAGGCGGTCTGATCACTCACCCGGGCCGCCTGCTGCATGTTGTGGGTGACGATCACAATCGTGTAGTTCTGCTTGAGTTCGAAGATCAGATCTTCGATGCGGGAGGTTGAGGCGGGATCGAGGGCCGAAGCCGGTTCGTCCATCAGCAGCACCTCGGGACTGGTCGCCAGAGCGCGGGCAATGCATAGCCGCTGCTGCTGCCCTCCCGAGAGGGCGGTCGCGCTCTCCCGCAACCGATCTTTGACCTCGCTCCACAGGGCGGCCCGCTGCAGGGCGGTCTCGACGATTTCGTCCAACACGCGCGCCTTGCGGATTCCCGACAACCGCGGACCGTAGGCCACGTTGTCGTAAATCGAGCGGGGAAACGGATTCGATTTCTGGAACACCATGCCGACCCGTTTCCGCAGTTCGACCACGTCAATCCGCGGATCGTAGATGTTGACTCCGTCGATGAGCACTTCGCCGGCGATCAACCGCTGGGGAATGAGGTCGTTCATGCGGTTCAGCGTCCGCAGGAAGGTGCTCTTGCCGCACCCCGACGGACCGATGAACGCCGTCACTTGCCGGGCGGGAATCTCAATTGATACGTCAAACAGGGCCTGCTTGGGACCGTAAAAGAAGTTGACCCGCCGGGTCTCAATTTTGGGGGCTTCCCCCTCACGTAGGGCGCTCGCTTCCCGGCTCGGTGCGGTCACAAACCTCGAAGCAGGACTGCTGGTGAGCGGAGCGACAACGGGCATGCCAACGGCTCGAAGAACGAGGGGCGAAGTGCCTGACCTTGCGACGGTCTGGGGAGCGCCTTCTGAGGGAGACACTACCGATCAAATGTGAAGATCCTGTTAAGCCTGGCGCTTTCACCCGGAAATTCTTCCGGCGGTCAGCAAGCGGACCGAAAACGTCGTTCCCTTCCCCATCTGGCTGGCGACCCGGATCTCACCCCCCTGGTTTTGAACCAGGTGTTTGACGATCGACAGCCCCAGCCCGGTTCCCCCCACCTCGCGGGAACGCGCCCGGTCGACCCGGTAAAACCGCTCGAAAATCCGGTCCAGATGCTGCTGGGGAATGCCAATTCCGCTGTCTTGTACCTCCAGCAGGCACCCCTCTGCCTCCCGCCGCCAGCGGATGGTGACCTGACCCCCGGCATCGGTGTATTTGACGGCGTTGTCGATCAGGTTGTCGAGGATGTGCTCGAGCGACTCTTCGTCTCCCAGCGGTTGTACCGGCTCTGCCGGTGGTTCAATCCGGACGGAGATCGATTTGCGCTCGGCGGTCTGGCTCTGTCGGCCGACGCTTTGAGCCACGAGGGCCCCCAGGTCGACCGGATGCAGATCGAGGTCGGCCTCGTCGTTCTCGATTCGTGTCAGGGAGAGCAGATCGCTGATCAGGTGGTTCATTCGCTCCGCCTGTTCCGCCATCATGTTCAAGAACTGATCGCGCACTTCGGGGTCGTCGATCGCCCCTCCATCGACCAGGGTTTCGAGGCATGCCTGGATCGAAGCCAGGGGAGTCTTCAATTCGTGCGACGCGTTGGCCACGAACTCCTGGCGGATTTCCTCCAGCCGCCGGAGCTGGGAAATGTCGGTCGCCACCACCATCGCCCGCCCCCCGGTGCTCCCCTCGGGAAGGGGTTGGACCCGCACGCTGAGGGTGCGGGGGGTGGGGGTGGTCAGCGTCAGTTCACCCCCCGCCACTTCCCGGGCGCTCAGCGTCAACTCGACCCAGTTCTGCAATTGGGGCTGCCGCACCAGCTCGAACAGGGGACGCCCAATCGACTCGGCCGGGAGCCGGAACAAACGGGATGCCGAGGCGTTGCGCAGCACCACTCGCTGCCGGTCGTCAATGACGATGACCGCCTCGATCATCGAGTTGAGCACAGTGCTCAGTTGATCGCGGCTGGAACGCAGCTCGGCGAAGTGATCGGTGAGATAATCCTGGACCCGGTCGACCGAGCGGGCGAGAGGATCGATGAAGGTGCGCTCGCTCAGCGGAATGCGGCGCAGTACCTCACCCTGCGAGAGCTGGTCGAGAACTTCCCGTGCCGAATCCAGATTGCCCCGGTATTCGCGGATAAACCGGTGGTTGGCCCAGGTGGCCGCCACCAGCCCCATGCCCCCCAGGCCGAGGGCCAACACCGCCGCCCAGCCCGTCGACAGGTTCAGGCCGAAGACCAGCCCCGCCGCCAACACCAGGACGGCGGGGAGGAAGGCGGCTGCGAATGAGACCAGGAAACTCCATTGCCCCCGCGGCTCGTCAGCCATGACGGCGTCCCGCCGGTGTCGGAGCAACGCTTCTCTGGACCGTGACCGGATCGCCGATCTGGATTCGTCCTCCCCGCACGATGCGCGTGGTCACTCCCCCACGGCCACTCATCGCCCGGCACCCCCCCGGCCCCAGCGCCTCGTCCATCCGGCTGCAGGGGACGCAGGGCCCGGTCACTTCCAGTTCCACCTCGCCGATCCGAATGCGATCTCCCTTCCCCCCGGGGAGCCGCACTCCGGAAACCGCCAGGTTGCGGCGCAGTTGCACGGGCAGCACCTGGGGCAGCCCACAGGTTCGCGCAATCTCCTCCAGATTTTCGAATTGGATCAGAGTGACTTCCCGCCCCCCACTCCGACGGGGAATGTAGTGATCTCCGGCCAGCCCGCGTCCCACGACCACGTCCGCCCCCGGCGGCTCAGCCACCTGAGCGCGATGCGCGGTACGGATTCCAATCCATTCGAGCCGACCCGATTCCGCGGGACCCGCGACCGGAGGGGAGGTAGTGGGCGATTCCATGAGGGGCGTTCCCCAGGGTGGTGAGCAGAAGAGGCGAGTTGTGTCGGTTGGGATCGTCGCACCCGGCGGTCAGCCGCGAGCTGGACGAGCAGAATGTGTCGGGAGCCCAGAGAACCGCAAAGAACCGCGATTGGGAGACCCGCAGGCGTTCCCCCTGTTGGGAGAGGTGTCCGCTGGGTCAGGGCATCAGCCACGGCCCGGGGTTCTCAATGGCTTGAGCGACCGCCGCCAGAAACCGGGCGGCGGGTCCGCCGTCCACGATCCGATGATCGAACGTCAGGCTGAGCGGAAGCTGTTCGCGCAGCAGCACTTCCCCCTCCATCGCGACCGGTTCCGGGGCGATCCGTCCCAGGCCGAGAATGGCCACCTGGGGGAGGTTGATGATTGGGGTGAAGTGTTCCACCCCCAGGGTCCCGAGGTTGGTGATGGTGAAGCAACCTCCCGACAACTCGTCGGCCGACAGTTGCCCACCCCGAGCCCGCTCGGCCAGCGACCGCAGATTCGCCGAGAGTTGCCGCACTGTCTGGGTCTCCACCTGGCGCAGCACCGGGGCCAGCAATCCCTGGGGGGTATCGACCGCCACCGCCACATCGAGGTGCGGGGGGAGAAAGGGGCCGGCGGGAAGCCATTGCGTGCGGATTTCCGGAAATTCGGCCAGCACACAGGCCACCAGTTTGACAATCAAATCGGTGTAGGTTGGAGGCGGGGGGGCACTGTTCGCCCCCAGGGACTGAAACTGCCGTCGCAGGTTGACGAGGTTCGAGGCGTCGCACCGGCGGTGCAGGGTAACGGGAGCCGTCTGCGTGCTCGACTCGAGCATGCGGGCCGCGATGGTCTTGCGGATCGAACTGATTCCGGCGGGCGGGGAGACACGCGCCGCGGTGGGGGCCTTGGCGGTGGGACTGGTCTGGGCCGCCGAGACGACATCCCGTTCGCGAATTCGCCCCGTCACCCCGGTTCCCGCAATCTGCCCCAGATCGAGGCCCAAATCGCGTGCCGCGCGGCGCGCCCGGGGACTGGCGACCTGGGAACCGGTGGTCACCCCGGTTGGGACCGGGGCCGGGTGGGTGTGCGGGGCGGCCGTGGCGGCCAGAGCGACCGCAGGGGGGGCCGCCTGGGCGGGTGTGGCGGCTGAGTTTGAGGCGGCTGAGTTTGAGGGGGCGGGGGAGAGGCCACCCGTGGGCGGCTCTTCTCCCGGTTGGACAAACCAGGCGAGGACCTGTCCCACTTTGACCGTGTCTCCCGGGCGCGGACCGTGGGGCGGGATCCGCAGAATGCCGGCGTCGACCGCCTCGATGTCCTGCGCCGACTTTTCCCCCTCGAGCACGAACAGGGGCTCGCCGCGGGCGACCGTCGCCCCATTGGGCTTGAGCCATTCCCCGAAGGTTCCCTCTTCCATCGACCATCCGAGACGGGGAACCACAATTTCAATCGCCATGAGTGAACGCAGGTGAGGGCCTGGGGAAGAGAGCAACCGGACCAGCCGGGCCGCAGCTGATTTTCGTCCCCCCTGCGCGGGACTGTCAACCGCCCTGCACGGCGTGCCCGGAGTGGTGTGGGCTCCGCGAGGGGATCGCTCTCGAAAGGGCCGCAGAAGTGCTCTGACACCCCATGGGGCCACGGACCCGGACCGCCGGTTGGGGACTGCGAACCGAGGGAGGCCTGCCGCGCGGCACGTTCATTATGTGCCCAGCGACGGCTGGTCCACCGCGGGGGTTTGCCGCACCAGTTGCCGGAAGAGATCTCCCCGGTCCTCATAATTCCGGAACCAATCGTGGCTGGCGCAACCGGGCGACAAGAGGACGACATCCCCCGGCTGCGCCCGGGCGCGACACCACTCGACCGCCTGCGGGAGGTTGCCGGCCAGCAGGGACGGGACGTGGGCTGAACCCGTTGTGTCGCGCCAGCGGCGTTGCAGTTCCGGACCGGTCTGACCCAGAAAGACCAGGCCCCGCAAGTGGGCCCGTCCCAGTGCCTGCACCAGGGGGGTGAGGTCGATCCGCTTGTCGTACCCCCCCACCAGGGGAATCTGGGGAGTCTCGCCAAAAGCCGCGAGGGCCAGGGCCGCCGCCTCGGGGGTGGTCGCCTTGGAATCGTTGTAAAACCGCGCCCCCTGCCACTCGGCGACCAGTTCCAGCCGGTGCGGCAGCCCCCGAAACGACCGGGTGGCGGTCTCGATCGAACTCCAGTCGGCCCCGCACAAGCGGGCGGCCGCGCTCGCCGCCAGGGCATTGGCGAGGTTGTGTCGGCCGGCGAGAGGGACCCAGGTCGGCAGGGAAACCACCTCTTCCGTTCCGTTCCAGCGCCAGACCGCCCGTTGGGGAGGTCGCCCACCCGTGTCGGGAACGAACAAACCTTCGGTCGGGTGGTCGATCAGCCCGAACCCGACCCGCCGTGCCGCGGTTGGCCAGACGGCGACATCGGGGTCGTCGAGGTTTCGCACGGCGAACTGGCTGGGGGTCTGATGCCGCGCGAGGGTCTGTTTGGCCTCGCGATAGGCGTCGAGGGTGTGGTGCCGGTCGAGGTGATTGGGGGTGAAGTTGGTCACGACCGAGACGAACGGGGTGGGGCGCAGATGGTTGAGGGTTTCCAATTGAAAACTGCTCAATTCGAGCACGACCCAGTCACGCGGTCCGATCTGGTCGACCACGGGCAGCAGGCTCTGTCCGATGTTTCCCCCCAGCCAGACCGTCACGGCTGATGCCGCGTCGGCCGGGGTGGACCGGACCGTCGCCGTCTCGAGCAGCCGATGCAGCAACGAGGTGGTGGTCGATTTGCCGTTGCTGCCGGTGACCGCCACCACCCTACCGCGCTGTCGTTCCCAGAAGAGTTCGATTTCACTGGTGATGGGAACTCCCGCCGCCCGGGCCCGTTGCAGCCAGGGACTGTCCGAGGGGACGGCAGGACTGGCGACCACGAGATCGGTCTGTTCGAAGTCGTGCGGGAGATGTTCCCCGAGATGCCAGACGGCGGGGGGGGTGGTGGAGAGTGCCGCGAGGGAGGCTGGCAGTTCCGCGGCAGGACGCAGATCGGTGACGGTGACCCGTGCGCCGGACTGGACCAGAAACCGGACCGCCCCGACGCCTCCGCCGAAAGTGCCGAGGCCCATCACCGTGACCCGCAGGTCGCGAAAGCAGTCGATCATTCTGGCGTTGGGGCCTCGCGGGAGTTGAGGGTTGGACTTGCCGGGAAAGGCCCGGGGCGTCTCTGTGGCATACCGCATCGACAGGTGATTCGCTAGAGTGCCCACCGCCCCAGAGGCATTCCGTTCCCCTCACGTTCCAGGGAGTCCTCGGTGACTGATTCCACCCGTGCCACGGCAGCCGACCTGCTGGTCAATTGCCTGCGTGCCCAGGGGCTGTCGGCGGTGTTCGGGATGCCGGGCAACCAGAACATCGCCCTGTACGACGCCATTCTGCGGGCCGAACCGGCGTTGCCGCATTATCTCGTGCGGCATGAACAGGCCGCCTCGATGATGGCCAGTGGGTACGTCCGGGCGAGTGGCCGGATGGCCGCGGCGGTCACCGTGCCGGGACCGGGGGCCGCGAACGCCGCGGCGGCGGTGATCGACGCCTACAACGACTGCATTCCCCTGCTGTCGATCGTGGGGGGCTTCGACAGGGAGTCGAAGAACCACCACCCGTCGAAGCTTTTTCATGGTCTCGACCAGGAGGCGTTCTACCGCCCCTTCACGCGCTACTTCGGCTCTCCGCGGCGCATCAAGGAGATTCCCCGGGTGGTGGAGCAGGCGGTGAGCGCGATGCAGGGGGGGCGTCCCGGACCGGTGGTGATTGAGATTGCCCCCGACCTGGCGGCCCAGCCGCTCCCGGCGAACTTCGAAAAATTGTCACGGGTGTTGCCCCCCCGCCGCCAGCCGGTCAACCCGCTGGAATTGGGCAAGGCAATCGAGTCGATTCATTCCCTGGCCCGGCCGGTGGTCTGGATCGGGGCGGATTGTGCGGCGTCGGGCGCGGTCGAATCTGCCCGGCAGCTGGCCGAGTTGTTGGGGGCACCCATCATCTATGGGCGGCGGGGCAAGGGGGTTCTGTCTGATGACCATCCCCAGGTGATTGGCTTTACGCGGTCGCAGCGCGTGGCCCAGGTGCTGGCGGAGGCGGACGGGCTGATCTCGCTGGGGGCCCGCTTCACCCAGATCGACACCCGCAATTACGAATTGAAGCTGCCGCCGGTGGTGGTGCAGTTTGACCGCGACAGCCGCGAGATTGGGGCCGATCGACCGGTGACCCAGGGGGTCTCGGGCGACCTGTCGACCGCGCTGGAGGCGGTGGTGCGGGAGCTGGTGCGGATTGGCCATGTGGCCGACCCGGGCTGGAAGTTGCAGGCGGTGCAGATCCACGACGGCTGGCGGGCGCTTCCCGACCTGCCGGTGCTGGGAGAGATTCGCCGGGCCTTGCCGCCGGGGGGGCTGCTGTCGGTGGATGTCACGTCGACAGGCTACAACTGCTTCGACCGGTTCCCGGTGCCAGATGACCGTTCGCTGATCTATCCCTGCCACAGCGTGACGCTGGGGTTTGGATTTCCGGCCGCCCTGGGGGCCAAGGTGGCCTGTCCCGGGCGTCCAGTGGTCTGTCTCGCGGGCGATGGAGGCTTTCTGATGGGGGCCATGGAATTGGCCACGGCGGTCGAACACCAGATTGGCGTGGTGACCGTGGTGGTGCATGACCGGGCGCTGACCGCCATCCGCGGCGCCCAGCAACAGGCGTTCCAGGGGCGCGTGATCGACACCTCGATGCACACCCCCGATTTCATCGCGTTGGCCCACAGTTTCGGGGCCACCGCCGAGGTCTGTTCCGACCTGGCCGATCTGGGGCGACTGCTGCAGGCCGGGTTCGCCCGCACCGGTCCCACCGTCATCGAGCTGCCGTTTCAGGATCGGGTGGACCAACTGATCGCAGGTGTCCCCTGGCTGCACGGTGAGTGAAGCCCCACCCCCGCCGGGTCGCCGAACGGCTTTTTATTCTGTGTTTTCTCTCCGTTTCCGACGGAACCTCTCTCCATGCCCCACACCGTCAAGTCCATCGAGACCATCTGGGTCGAGCTGCCGCTGCGCCCGGTTCCCGCCCGCAACATGGTCCGCGAGATTCCGCATTGGACCCTGTTTGAACTCTGCCTGGTGACGCTTGATTCGGGGGTGGTGGGCATTGGCGAGACCATGGTGTACTACACCTGGGGAGCGTCGACCGTCAGCGATGAGGCGCGGCGGAAGGTCATTGGCCGCCATCCCGCCGAAACCATGTGGGACGATTCCCTCGGAGCGGGGCTGCAGATTGCCCTGTTCGACGCCGCCGCCAAGGTGCTCGACGTGCCGCTGCACCAGATGCTGGGGCGGCAGCATCGCGACCGCTGCCACATTTCCTGGTGGGACATCGACCTGCCGGCGGAAGACTGGATCAGCGAGTGCCAATTGGCCATCGCCCATGGCTACACCAGCTTCAAGACCAAGGGGCGTCCCTGGTACGACCTGGTTGAGAACACCCGCCGCCTGTGCGCGACGCTGCCTTCCTATTTCGAAGTCGACATGGACTTCAATGGGTTCGGGGTCGATACCGCGCACTGCACCCGGCTGCTGAAGGAACTCGAACAGTTTCCCAACGTGGTGATGTTCGAAAGCCCCATCCCGCATTCCGATGTGGCGGGTTACAAGTTCTTGCGGCAGCACACCCACGTTCCGCTGTCGATGCATACCGCGTTTCACTTTGGTGAGACCCCCATCGAGACGGCGATTCGGGAAGAGATGGTCGACGGGTTTGTGCTGTGCGGCGGGGCGACGAAGATCCAGCGCGAGGCGCTGGTCTGCCAGGTCAACAACCGGTCGTTCTTTCTGCAGATCGTGGGGACCAAGATTGCCGCGGCGTTCGCCCTGCACCTTGGTGCCGTGCTCGAGAACGCCCGCTGGCCCTCGGTCAACTGTCACCAGTTGTATGAGCGGGACTGCGTGCGGACACCGCTGCCGGTGATCAATGGGCTGGCTCCGGTTCCAACCGGCCCGGGACTGGGACTGGAACTCGATCAGGAAGCCATCGCCCGCTTCCGCTGCCAACCCAAAGACAAACCATTTCCCTACCCGCAACTGCTGCTGGCGGTGCGTTGGCCCTCGGGGTCGACCACCTACTACAACCACGCGTTTCAGTACTGGGCCGACTGGCAGGGGGGAAAGCTGCCGTTCTTCCCGCGGGGCGTGCATCTCGAGCGGATCCCCAACGACGGCAGCCCCGCCTGGCGCGACTTGTTTGAACGGGCCCAAAAGGGGGCCGTGCATTCGACCGCAGCGCCGTTTTGACCCGGGACCGTCCTCTGGTCGGCGCGGGATCACACCAGGCGTCGTCGTCGGCGGCCGGATGAGCCTGGTTGACGGCCGTCTACGCAGGCGGGAGGGCGCGTGGCAGAGGTGAGCGGGGGCGATTCATACCCCCACGGCGCGCGACGTGCTAGTCTATGATCACATCGAGGGAGTTCTTTCCCGACACCTGCGCCGGAGCGTGTGGGCCTCGCGGCAGACGCCGCAGTACCCTGTTCAACCCCGGCGGATTCTCTTGAAACCACCCCATGGCGAAGTTGTCCGAGTCCAAGTCGTCCCGCATTCTCATCGTCGATGACAACCAGCAGAACTGCGAGTTGCTCGACGCCTACCTGGCGGATGAGGGTTACCAGATCGAGATGGTCTACGACGGTCAGC
Source organism: uncultured Planctomycetaceae bacterium (assembly GCA_903861195.1). GTDB lineage: Bacteria > Planctomycetota > Planctomycetia > Planctomycetales > Planctomycetaceae > UBA10511. The sequence continues at coordinate 11,294 of CAIOTJ010000578.1, forward strand.
AGACGCTGGATGCCGTCGCCCGGCAACAGCCCGACCTGATCCTGCTCGACATCATGATGCCGCGGCTGAGCGGGTACGAAGTCTGTCATCGACTCAAGAGTTCGGAGGAGACCCGGACCATTCCCATTCTGATGATCACCGCGCTCGCCGAGATGAGTGACATCGAGAAGGGAATTGACGCCGGTGCCGACGACTTCCTCACCAAACCGATCAACAAGCTGGAACTGATCACCCGGGTCCGGTCGTTGCTGCGGGTGCGGCACCTGACCAACGACTACGAGCGGCTGCTCGAACACGTGCGGAACGTCGAGTCGCAGCGGGACGAGCAGGCGACGCGTTGAGCAGTTCGCGCGTGGAATCGTCCCGTGTGGCTCCCCCGGCCGGGGTGCCACAGGTGGTGCTGAAGCCCCGCCGGGCCCAGCCGTTTTTCGGCCGGCATCCGTGGGTGTTCGCCGGGGCTATCGCCCGGACCCCCGCCGGGTTGAACCCTGGGGACGAGGTGGCCCTCGTCTCGGACCAGGGCGAATTCATCGCCCGGGGTCTGTTCAACCCGCATTCGGCGATTCGGGTGCGGCTCTTCAGTTGGCAGCCCGAGGTCGCGCTCGATGACGACTTCTGGCGAATCCGGCTCGAACAGGCCATCACTCTCCGTCGCGACCGGTTGGGCTGGTGGGGGCCCCAGACGGGTTGTCGCCTGGTCTTCAGCGAGGCCGATGGACTCTCGGGGCTCATTGTCGACCGCTATGGAGACTGGCTGCTGTTGCAGTGCACCAGCCTGGCCCTGTACCAGCGCCGCGAACTGGTGGTGAACCTGCTGCGCGAACTGGTGCAGCCCCGCGGCATCTGGCTGCGGACCGAGAAGGGAATCCGGGAAGCCGAGGGACTGGAGACGGCCGATCACCTGCTGTGGGGGGAACCGCCGCCGCGGCCCCTGTGGATCACCGAAAACTCGCTGAGTTTCGCCGTCGATGTGGTCGAGGGGCAGAAGACCGGGTTCTTTCTCGACCAGCGGGTCAACCGGCAGGCGTTCGTTCCCCTGCTGGTTCCTGGGCGGCTGCTGGATGTCTGCTGTTTCTCGGGGGGCTTCGCGCTGAATGCCGCCCGCGATCCGCGGATCACCCAGGTGGTGGGGGTCGATGTTTCGGCCGCGGCCCTCGAGTTCGCCCGGCGGAACGCCGAGGAAAACCGGCTGTCCGACCGCATCGAGTTCCGCAAGGGAGATGCCTTCAAGACGCTCGAGTCGTTGGTCTCGGCCGGCGAACGGTTTGCCAACATTGTGCTCGATCCCCCCAAGCTGGCCCGCCATGGAGCCGGGGTCGATGAGGCGCTGCGCGGATACCACGGTCTCAACCGCCTGGCGCTGGAGCTGATGGAGCCCGGCGGCTTTCTGGTCACTTGCAGCTGTACCGGCCATGTCTCCCGGGCCCAGTTTGAAGAGGTGCTGGGGCGGGCCGCCCACAGTGCCCGGCGGCGCATGCAGATTCTCGACAGCCGGGGGCCGTCCCCCGACCATCCGGTCGACGCCAACTGCCCCGAGTCGGCCTATTTGAAGTGCGTTTTCGCACGGGTTCTTTAGCCGCGTCTGAAAGTCTTCATGGCCTCGCGAAAACGTCGGGAACAGCAGCAGCTGGAATGGGAACAGCTTCGGCAGCAGCGCGGCCCCGAGCCGGAACAACTGCTGATCGAGGCTCTCGCTGGACTCCCCGCCCGCCCATTCACCTCGGTGCTTTCGACCTCTCTGGGGCGGGGGCAGGCGGTGGCGGCGGCGGTGCGGCAACTGGCCCCCGCCCGCGCGGACTGCCATTTTCTCGACCTCTACCGCTGCCAGGAGACGGCGCGGGAATTCGCCGAGTCGCTTCCCACGCTGCACTGCGAATGTGCGTCTGACCTGCCCGAACAGCCGGTCGATCTGGCCCTGCTGCCGGTCGATCCGCGGGGTGAGGCCGAATTGACCCGCGACTGGCTGCAGCAGATGCACCAGCGCCTGCGGCCGGGGGGGCTGCTGCTGGCCGCGACCTCCAATCCCGACGATCAGTGGCTGCATGCCGAGATTCGCCGGCTGTTTGGCAAGACCACCCGCACGCCCCGCCGCAAGGGGGTGTGGTACCAGGCGGTGAAGGGGGAATTGCATGACAAATACAAGAACTTCGACTGCGAATTCGCGTTTCGCGATCAGGGGGAGTTGCTGCAGGTCTTCAGCCGGCCGGGAGTGTTCAGCCATCGCAGTCTCGACGCGGGGGCCCGCACGCTGATCGAGTCGCTCGATTTAAAACCGGGGAGCCGGGTGGTCGACCTGGGGTGCGGCAGTGGGGCGGTGGCCCTGGCGGCGGCCCGCCGCTGCCCCGGGGGGCAGGTCCTCGCCCTCGATTCGAATCCCCGGGCGATCGAGTGCACCCTGCGGGGGATCGCCGCAAATGGAATGACCGGAGTTCAGGCGGTCCTGGACGATCAGGGGGAGGCGGGAGAACGGGGCACCTACGACGTCGTCGCCGGGAATCCCCCGTACTTCTCGGAATACAAGATTGCCGAGTTGTTCCTGCGCACCGCCCGGCGGTTGCTGAAGCCGGGGGGCCAGGTGTTGATGGTCACCAAGACCCCCGCCTGGTTCGAAGAGCAGATGCCCCGCATGTTCGACGTCGTGGAGTCGCGACATCACCGGACCTATCATGTGGTGACGGGCGTGCAGCGGTCCACGGCAGCGGGCTGACACGGGCGGGTCTTTTCGGGAAACGGCGGGGGCGGTTTCCCACCGGAGGAGCGACTCTTGGCAAAATGGCACGATGTCTGGCTGGTTCCCCTGGTGCTGCTGCTGCCCGTGGTGGCATGGTGGGGCATTCCGAGAATTCCTCCCCAGCGGCAACTGCCGGTGGAGGCCGTGTTGGGAGGAACCCGTTACGAGCCGACCCGGCTTCCCTTCGAGCGGCGGAGCCTGTCGGACCCTGCCGACGCCCGCCCCTTTATTGCGCACGTGCAGGTGCTCGACTTCGATGATGACGGCCGCGCCGACGTGCTGGTCTGCGATGCCAAGCAGAATTGCATCAAGCTGCTTTCGGCCTCCACCGGCGGAACCTGGAGCGAACGGATTCTGGCCGCCGACCTCGCCGCACCGGCTCACGCCACGGTGCTCGATGTCGACGGCGATGGAGACCGCGATCTGGTCGTCAGCCTGCTGGGAGACATTCTGCCCAATGACGGCGTGATCGGGCGGGTGGTCTGGCTCGAGAACACCGCCTCTGGGTTCGAGACGCACACCCTGCTCGACGATGTGCGGCGGGTGGCCGATTGCCAGGCGGGCGATCTGGATGGGGACGGAGACATCGACCTGGCGGTGGCGGTGTTTGGCTACGCGCGCGGCCAGGTGCTGTGGTTGGAGAACCGCGGTGATGGTCGCTACCGCGACCATGAATTGCTGAACGCCCCCGGCACCATTCACGTGCCCATCGCCGATTATGACGGGGATGGCGACCTCGACATCGCCGCGATTGTCTCGCAGGAAGATGAGGAGTTGTGGGCGTTTGAAAATTTGGGCGGTGGCGAGTTTCGTTCGCGGCGGCTGTGGTTCACCATCAATGACGATCTGGGGAGTGCCGGGCTGGTCGCTGACGATCTCGATCAGGATGGCGACATCGACCTGCTGCTGCCCGCGGGCGACAATCTCGAGGTGGCTCATGCCCACCCGCAGGGGTATCACGGGTGTTTGTGGTTTGAGAACCGGGGGAACTGGCAGTTCGACATGCGGCGGATTTCGGATTTGGGGACCACCTACGCCTGTGCGGTGGCGGATCTCGATGCCGACGGAGACCGGGATGTGGTGCTGGTTTCGTTGGTGAACAACTGGACGAATCCCGAGAATGCGAGCGTGGTCTGGCTGGAGAATGACGGGCAGCAAAACTTCACCCCATGGCAGATCGACAAGCAGCCGACGCATCGGGTGACGGTGGCGGTGGGAGACCTCGATGGCGATGGCCGTCCCGATGTGGTGACCGGGGGCCTGCATCTGAATGGTCCGTTTGATCGGGTGGGGGGCGTGGTGGCCTGGTTTCAGAAGCAGGGGCAGGTGTCTCCATGAACGACCGCAGAGGGACTTGGCGACGATGGATCTGGCGGGGAGTGCTGTTGGCCGAGTTGGCGGTCATAGGGGGGCTGGCCTGGCGACGCTGGAATTCTCCGGCGGTCCCGCTGCCCGACTTGCGGCAGTACCACGATTCGCAAACAGCCGACGAGTTGCAGGCCCTGTTGGAGAGCCCGCCGTCGCGAGATCCGGCGGCGTGGCGCACGCTGGCCGACGCGTGTCTGGCGTATGGCCACTATGCCCAGGCCGACACCTGTCTGGAACAGGCCTGGCGGCTGGATCCCTCGCGAGATACGGCGTATCAGCGGGGGTTGTGCGACAGCCGTCTGGGGCGGCTCGACAAGGCTCGCGGCTGGTTCGAGAAAGTCGCCGATGACTCGGGCGGGTTACTCTCGGCCCGGGCGTGGTACCAGTTGGGACGGCTGGCACTGCGTCGCGAAGAGGCCGCCGCGGCGACCGAGGCGTTCCGCAAGTCGGGGGAGTTTTACTGGCCCGCGGTTTATCAGCGGGCGAAGCTGCTGGTGCGCGGCGGACAGGCGGCGGAGGCCGGACCGCTGTTGGAACAACTGATGGGGCAGCATCGGGATGACCTGAGGGTCTGGCAGTTGCGGGGACGGTATTTCGAGGCACTGGGTGAGCGGGACCAGGCCGACCGCGCGTTTGACCGGTCCCTGCGTGGGTTCGTCTCGCTGGGACTGGACGACACCGAGCTGTACCTGCGTCCGATTCGGAAGAAATATGGTTTTGTGAGGGATTACGGGGTGGCGGCGGAAACGCAGCGGAAATCGAGCGACGGGGCCCCGGCCCGGGCTCTGGTCCGCCGGATGCTGGCCGACCCGCTGTGGCAAAACGCCTACCTCACGGTGAACCAGGACCTGGCCGAGCTGGCGCTGCGGGCCGACGATGTCGATGCGGCACGCCAGCTGATCGACCGGCAGTTCACCCAGCAGTTGTATCCCTCGTCCAAGGCTTGGGAACTGCGGGGTGATCTGGCGGCCCGCGGCAATGAATGGCAGGGAGCCCGCGAGGGGTACCTGCATGCGTTGGAGATCAATCCCGCCAATGGCGGGCTGGAGACGTTGCTGGTCGAGACGGCCGAGAAACTGCGGCAGCCGAAAGTGGCCGCCCAGGGAAAACAGCGGTCTCTGTTGCAGGCGGGGATGGAGATGTACCGGCGGAACGAGATCGCCGATGCGGGCGGATTGTTCAGCCAACTGCTCGACGATGCCCCCGACTGGTACCAGGCGTGGTATTACCTGGGAGAGTGCCACCGGTTGCGGGGGGACCAGGAATCGGCGATCGAGTCATTTGAAGCCTGCCTGGCGCGGAATCCCGACCATGGCCGGGCCCGCCGCTCACTCACCCGGGTGGTGGGTAACCGGCCGAAGGCCGCTCCCTGACCTGAGTGGGGGGCATCGCAATCGCGGGCTCGCATCGCAGGCTGACAGTCCTCGGGGCGGTCGGGTATGGCCGACTGGCCTCGAGCGGGTTTTCCATAACAGCGGTTATGGGCGGACGGACAGTCGCGCTGTTCGGAGCGGGCACGATTCGCCCGGCGAAGCAGACCCCCTGGAGGCCGCGAGCTGCCGGTTGGTGGCAGATCGCGGCCTGTGGGTTCGACCGGGATGCCGCGGCAGCCCGGGTGGCGTGACGCCGCAGCTCACTCGACCGCGTGCTGGGGATGGGCCTTGGGGGAATTGGCCTGGGCAATCGAGGCTTTATTGAGGGCCTTCAGGTAGGCCCGGGCACTGGCCTCGATGATGTCGGTGCTGGTGGCGCGGCCATGGAACACCTGGTTCTGGTACTCGATTTCGACCAGCACTTCGCCCTGCGCCTCCTTGCCGACCGTCAGGCTGCGGACCTGGTAGTTCTGCAGGCGGGGGCGGATGTTCGTGAGCCGTTCGAGGGTCTTGAAGACCGCGTCGATGGGGCCGTCACCCGTCGCGGCATCGGGCTCCATGGGGTTCCCGTTTTCGGTCAGCTCGACGGTCGCCGTGGGGACCATGCCCGTTCCCGCCGAGGTGTGGAACCGCAGGATGCTCCAGCGGTCCTGGGTTTCACCGGTGCGGTTTTCGACAATCGCGACGATGTCGGCGTCGTAGACGTTTTTCTTCTTGTCGCACAGGATGGTGAAGTCCTGGTACGCCTGTTCGAGCTGCGTCTCATCGAGAGCGAAGCCCAGTTGGCCGCAGCGGTCGCGAAAGGCGTGCCGTCCGCTGTGCTTGCCGAGCACGAGGCTGGTGCCGGTGTAGCCGACATCCTCGGGACGCATGATTTCGTAGGTCGAGCGGTCTTGCAGCATGCCATGCTGGTGAATTCCCGCCTCGTGGGCGAAGGCATTCTGACCAACGATCGCCTTGTTGCGCTGCACGAGCATGCCGGTGATGTTCGAGACCATCCGGCTGATACCGCACAGCCGACGGGTCTTGATGCCGGTGGTCAGGCTGTAATGATCTCCGCGGGTGCGCAGCGCCATGACGATCTCTTCGAGCGCGGCGTTCCCGGCCCGTTCCCCCAGTCCATTGATGGTGCATTCGATCTGGCGGGCACCGGCCTCGACGCCGGCCAGGCTGTTGGCCACGGCCAGCCCAAGATCGTTGTGGCAATGCGTGCTGATGACCGCCCGATGGATGTTGGGAACGTGCTTCCGCAGGTGGGAGATGACCGTGAAGTACTGGTGCGGGGTGGCGTAGCCCACCGTGTCGGGAATGTTGACCGTGGTGGCTCCGGCGTCGATGGCCGCGGTGACCACCTCGGTCAGGAAATCGAGCTCGGTCCGGGCGGCGTCTTCGGGCGAGAACTCGATGTTGTCGGTGAACTGCTTCGCCCGCGCCACCCCCTCGACGGTCCGGCGGATGATCTCGGGCTTGTCCATCTTCAGCTTCAGCTCGCGATGGATCGAACTCGTCGCGAGAAACACATGGATCCGCCGATTGGCCGCCACCGAGAGGGCTTCTCCCGCCCGGTCGATGTCTTTATCGAGGCAACGGGACAGACCGCAGATCGTGGTGCTTCCCTGTCCGAACTGGCGGGCGATTTCGCGGACCGCCTCGAAGTCTCCCGGAGAGGCGATCGGGAACCCCGCCTCGATCACGTCGACCCCCAGTTCCACCAGCGCCGCCGCGACCTCCAGCTTCTCGGAGGTGTTCATGCTGCAGCCCGGAGATTGCTCGCCATCGCGGAGCGTGGTGTCGAAAATGATCACTCGATCAGACATGGAGTCCTCTGTGTCCTGGGACAACCGGTGGAGGAAAGAAAGCGTTCAGGGGCAATGCCCCCGGGGCCAAAACGGACAGACAGAAATGCTGGGAATCGAACTGCAAAGGGTACAAAATGCAAAACACCCCGCGACCGGAGGTCTCGGGGTGTTCAATGCGCCAGATAGCGGTCGCCAAAGAGAACCCTAGACCTCTCCCCCAGACAGGGGCAGAAGCAGCAGGGGCAATCGCGGCAGACGGCGGAGCATGGAATGCATGTACACGGGGGAAGAAGACTTGTACCGAAAGGTTAAGGAAAACTTGAGACAAGGTCAAGGAGGCGGCGGGGTCCATCCAGGTTCGCCAGTCGACTCTTCCGCCGCGCGGGTTGCGCCAATTGCATCAGCGATCCGTCATCTGCGTAGAATACCGGCGTGCCGAGGTCGATCTGGCAGGTGCGAAGAGGCGTGCTCTTCGGTTCTGGGTCCACGGGGGTTGAGGATGCGGTCTCGAATCGGTGTGAGGTTGCTGCTGGCCGTGTTGGGGGGCGTACTGCCTCTGCAGCCGTCGGTTGCCCCTGCCCAAACCTCGTCCCGCAATCCGCAGCGCACCCGGGCCATCGCCCAACAACCGCCGGCCCCCGCCCGGAAAGGGGCCGACGCCCGGCCCGACAAGGTTCCGACCACCCTCATCCAGCTGGAACTGCTGACGGGCCCCGAGGCCAATTCCCTCAAGGCGGCCGATTGGCAGAAGGCCTGCGATCAACGGAAGATTCCCTGCACCATCCGTCGTGGTCTGCAGGACGATCAACCAGGGATTACCGAGAAAAAACGGGGCGATTCGTTCCGGCAGCTGCAGATTGTCGGTCGTCTCGACAAGACCGGGCGGCTGGTGTTCGCCGACCGGGCCTTCGCCCCCGGTGAATCGCGCCGCCTGGCCGAATGGATCGAGGAGCTAAAGACCTACGGGGCCCAGGGGGCGCCCGAGGGGCAGCGCCTGTGGGGACTTTCCGAGAAACAATTCACCTCGGTGATGGAGTCGCTCTCGAAACCGCTGGAAATCGAGACGCAGGATGTCTCGCTGCGGGAGGTTTTGGCGGGGTTTCAGTTGGCCGACCGGCATCCGCTGCGGTGGACGACCCAGGCGGAACAGAAACGGAGCCAGCTCGACCCGGCGGTGACTTGCACCCAGTCGGTGCGGGGATTCACCCAGGGGACCGCTCTGGCTCTGGTGCTGGCGGAAGTGGGGCTGGGGTTCCGTCCCCGCCGTCTGCCCGACGGCTCAATCGACCTGTCGGTGGTGGACCTGGAAGGTACCCCGGCTGTCTGGCCGATCGGCTGGTACCGCAATCTCGCTCCCGCCGACGCGGCCCCGCCGCTGTTTGTCTTCCGCGAGATTCATTTTTCCGAGATCGATATCGAGGGGGTACTGGCCGCCTCCACGGCGGTCACGGGCATTCCCGTGCTGGTCGATCGCCCCAACCTGCGGGCGAAGCAGATTGACCTGGCCAGCCACGAGGTGGACTTCCCGTTGCGAAAAACCACCTGGGCCCAGGCGTACGACCGGATCTTGGGCAAAGCCATCTGCAAGTACGAACTGCTGATCGATGAGTCGGGACGTCCCTTCGTCTGGATTACCTCTTTGCAAACTCCCAATCGGAAGCCCTAGTCACCCATGTCAAACGCGACCGGCGACCAGAACGTCCCGTCCCGCGAGGGTGCGGAGGAGAATCCCTACGGGCTGAGGTTCCGGCTGCCCGAACAACCCGGCCAGTTGGCGGGATGGGTGGCCCAGATCGACCAGGCCCCGAGTGTCGAGGATCTCCCTCCGACAGAGCAGCTGCGCGACCTGCTCGACGGCAAGGTCGGCACCCCCGCCGGGAAGCACACACGGTGGCTTCGCGTGGGGCTGTTGGTCGCGCTCTTGGCCGCCCTGTTCTGGCTGTACTTCGTCCTCAATTCGCTGCTGGAGCTGATCACCAACGGTTGACGGGAAACCCGGTCGGCGGAATCCCCGAGTGGATTCCGCCCCGATTCGGTTCCGCCATGGTCGGCACCTCGCGCGCGGTCCCTCCGGCAAGCTGCTCGCGCCAGCTCGATTCCGGGCCGGCCCGGTTCTCAATCGCCCGGACGAGCAGTCCTCCCGAAGGTCAGTCGCGGGGCAGCCAGGCGGGGTGCAGTGCGGTTTCGATCGCAATCGACCGCAGCTTGGCGGTGACATCGGGCGGCAGCGGGATGCCTCCTCGCATGGCCCGCCGCCGGTGCTCCCACTCCCGTTCTCCGGGGAGCAGCACACGGTCGATTCCCTCCGCCGTCTTCGCGGCGTGGATCTCATCGACCAGATGCCGCAACCGGTTCTGGAACGCCTCTTCGGAAGTCATGGCGGCGACGTTCCACACCGTGAAGGACGCGTTGTGCCACGAGGGGCGGGCGGGTTCGTCGAACATCCAGCTGCCCACCTGCCACGTCAGATGCCCGCCGGGGAGGACGGCCGAGAGAATCTCACACCACAATCCAAACCCATAGCCCTTGTGGCCCGCCATGGGGGCCAGCGAGGCCTGTTGGGGATACAGGCTGCCGTCGGTTGTCGGTTGGCCGTCGGGACCGATCAGCCAGGTGGGAGGAATGGGTTCCCCCCGCTGGTGGGCCGCGTAGACCTTGCCTCCCGCCACCGCCGCTGTTGCCATGTCGAGCAGAATGGGATCATCGGTCCCCCGGGGGATCCCGTAGGCGATTGGGTTGGAGCCCAGCACGGGACCAATCGAACCGGGGGCCGCCACGCTGGGAATGTCATTCCCCGTCACCAGAGCAATCATTCCCTGCCGGGCCGCGAGTGCGGCGTAGTACCCGGCGGCACCAATGTGCCCGGTGTTGCGCAGTCCCACGTACGCCATTCCCGTCTCGCGCGCCTTGGCCAGCGCGGTCTGGATGGCGAACACCCCCCCCACCTGCCCCAGGCCCGATTCGCCGTCGATGAGTGCCCAACTCGCCCCTTCCCGCTCGATGCGGGGTGTCGCCCCGGGGCGGTAGCCACCCCCGCGCAGTTTCCGCAGATAGCCCGCCAGCAGTTTGGTCCCGTGGGTAAAGACTCCCAGGGCGTCGGTTTCGACCAGAGCCTCCGCCGTGGTCGCCGAGTCGAACTCTCCCAGGCCGGTCTGGCGCAGAGCGGCCATCACAAAGTCGCGCAAATCGGCAATCGAAACAGTCACAGCGGCATCGGGCATGGCAGCAGGGTTCAGCGGACAGAGAGAGGGAACAGACCCCGGGAGACCAGCGGGTCGCGGGGTCGGAATGGCGGTTGGCAGCCGCTGAGACAGCCCCGCAGTTCAGCCCAGCCGCTCTGGGCCTTCGCCATCGACGGGATACATCGGGCGGGGACGATGCCGGTAGGCCAGCGAGGGGAAGTGGTGGGTGTGCGTGCCGCGGGCGTCGACGCTGTAGATGTTTCCTGCGAACGGCTCGAAGGCGTTGCGGAAATGCACGGCCGATTTGACGGCGATGTATTTCATCCGCCGGCAATCGATTCCCAGGGTCTTGGCGAAGGCGGGGCCGAGCGGCTGCTCGGTCTTGGTCACCACCACCACGCTGACCCCGTCTTGCTGCAGCCACGCCGAAGGACCCATGTTGCCCGTCAGCCCGGCATACATCGGCCCATCGTAGACGAATTCTCCCTGGCTGAGCCCCCTCACCACGGCCCGCATCGACACAGGAGGCCCCTGCACCGGGTCCGACTTGCCACCCACCCGGGTCTGCAGGGTGGCTCCCACACCGGCCCGATGCGCCTCGGCCACAACTTCGGGATCGACGATGTACAAGACCACGGCATCTTGCAGCCGGCGGTCGAGAAAGGTCTGCAGGAGCTCGACTGAATCGCCCGGGGCGCCGCCGCCGGTGTTGTCGGCATGGTCGGCGAGGATGATGGGAAACCGCCCGGCGGACTCTCCCTGGTCGAGGGCATCGGTCACCCGCACGGGGGGCGCCTGCCAGGTGGCCCGCCGCTCCCAGAGCCAGTCGGCCAATTCCCGCACTGTCGCTTCGGCCAGCGCCTGATCGCGATCGGCGGTCACCCAGACACTGCAGCCCATGTGGGGGACGTCGGCCCAGGGAAAACCGGTGGAGACACTGGCCGTCAGAATTCCCGGACGCCGCTCGATCTCGTGCAGTCGGGCGATGACTTCGTTCATCGGCGTGTGCGACGTCACCTGCCGGGGGGCGCTCCAGAACATGGGGAGCGACCGAAAGGCAGTGACGGGCTGAATCTCGCCCCGCAGCGTGCGCCGCAGCAACTGTGACGCCTCAACGCCTCGCTCTCCCATATCCACATGGGGGTAGGTGTCGAAGCCGACCGTGGCGGTAGCGGCGGCGAACCGGGGCCACGAGTGGTTCCCGTGGAGGTCATAGGTCACCATGATGGGAATCTGGGGCCCAACGACCTGGCGGACCGAGGCGACGAAATCTCCTTCGGCATCGGGAATTCCCTCGACCACCATGGCTCCGTGAAGGTCGAGCAGCACTCCGTCGACCCCGCCCGGTCGGGCCATTTCGGCTCGCAGCCGATCGAGGAATTCGTTTTGCAACTGCTGATAATCGGCGGCGGGAATGACTCCGCTGGGGTAGGCGAAGGCCCACAACAGAGGGAGTAGGGTGGCTTGTGCCTGCTCGAGATCGGCGATGAAGCCCCCCGTGCAGATGTTGGACCCCCGAAACCGATCGAGGATCTCGGAACCCCGGTAGACTCCAAATCCGTCGATGAATTTTTGAACAGTGGTGGGGGTGGGAGCGAACGTACTGGTTTCGTGCAGGATGCCGCCGAAGGCCACTCGCATGGCAGGGTCTCACCGGGGGAGGAAAAGATGCGGGAGGGGCCGGGAAGTTGGGGGTGTTGGATGACCGGGGGGTTGGGTGTTGGTCGGCCGCATCATCCCCGGTTTTGGGAAGGCTGTCGAGTCCCGGGTGCAGTCTGGCAATACCCGTTCCAGTCGACTAGCATCTGGGCATGTGAGACTTTCCGCACCGGTGTGGCGTTTTGGCGTCATCCAACGGTGGGAGGTTGTGGCGCGTTGTTCCGTGCCGCGTTGTTCCGTGGCGGGACACCCTTGGGTGTTCCTGGCAATTTGATCCAGCGACAATGTCTGTGCTCACCAAGCGGCCTTCGGCGATTTCCGGTGTCAGTGCCTCCTCCGAGGCACTCATCCAGACGATCTATCCGTCCATTGCCGCGACGGGAATTGGCAAGCTGTTGGGAATGCTGTACGACTGCCTGCCGATTCGGATTGGCGGCATCAAGCTCTCGCATCTGCTGTTTCCGCTCCCGACGGCTCCCTTGGCGGCCGGGGTGTTTTTCCTGCAGAAGGTTGCGGGCAAGGTCTATCAATTGACCAACCGCTCGGTGAAGATCAAGAGTGCCCTGGGACCAAAGCTGTTCCAGAAGATTCCCTTGGCTGACATTGCGGAGGTGGTGGTCGACCAGCACGCCGGCCAGGCGTTCTATCCCGCCGCCGACATCCGTCTGGTGGGGAAGAAGGGTGAGACGCTGGGCGTACTGGCCGGGGTTCCCCGGGCCGATGTCTTTCGGCAGTCGATTCTCGAGGCGCGTGACGCCCGGGTGCAGGTGGAAGCATCGCTCGCGACGATTGCCGCCCGCGGCTGAGCTGCGAAACACCAGTCTCAGTCCGGACGCGATGATTCTTTTTCGTCCGACGAATCAGGCCGCCAGAATTCTGCGACTGTCAAGGTAATTGGTGGCAGTGCAATCGGTCGCCTTGAGACGTTGGTGCGCTCTTGAAGCGCTGGTGTACTGAAGCGCCGGGGAGTCGGGACCAGAGCAATCGGGTCAGCTTTGCCGTCACACGCTCATTTTCAGAGTCTTGTCTGACGCTCTTGTGTGCAGTTGAAGACCCGCCTTGCCGTCCTCTCAGCCCGTCACCAGACCGACCTGCCGCGCCTCATCGGCCAGTTGCTGTTCGATCGTCAGCAGGTCGTCGGTCAGTTGGTCGATCGCTTGTTGATCGGTGGGGGTCAGCGACCGTTGCGGGGACCGGGTTGGGCCGAAGTTCAATCCAGTCCGCCGCACGGCCCACTTCAACATGCTGATGTTGAAGCTGTCTTGCTCGCGGGCCCGGTATTCCTCCAACGGCAGCAGCACCTGCTGGTACCGCATTCCCTCTTGCCAGGCCCCGGCGGCGAAGGCCGCGTGCATTGCCAGCGTCACGTGGGGGGCGATGTTCCCCGCTCCGGTCGTGTAGCCGGTCGACCCA
>CAIOTJ010000579.1 GCA_903861195.1 uncultured Planctomycetaceae bacterium
ACCCAGGGTAGCCGCTGCGCGTCAACCCTGGGCTATGGAAGATTTCCCCTTCAGGGAATGGCTGGGGCGGATGGTTGTGCGAGTTGGTCATGCGGTGATTTTCGGCTGGATGAACTGGGTGCTCCTCCGCAGGTCCCCGACCCAATGGGCAGCCATGAACCATGGCTCGACCAACAACCCCCCGCTGGACGTTCAGCCTCAACACGCCCTGCATCGGCAGCGCGCTGGCGTGCATCCGGTCCTTCTCCACCCCGTGGAGATCGTCCAGCTTTTAAGTCGTGTTTTTGTTTGGGTTTGGATCGACGCGATGCAGTCGCCTGAGCGTGATCAGGTTGGCCACCAACACGACCATGCCGATCTCAGCATGGGCTCGCGCACGCCCCCGGCCATGGAATCGGCGAAGATTCCGGTGAGCTTTCATATCGCCGAAGGCGCGTTCAATGATTGCGCCACGTTGCCTGTTGAGAGTCTTTGCCTCCGCAGTTTGCATTTTTGCACGATGGGCTTCAATCAGCTCTTCATTGTCGAATCGCTTGACCGTCCGGCCCGTCTTGGTCTTTGGGCAGCATTGTGCCTTCAAGGGACACATCTGACAGTGTTCCGTGGCACAGCGGTATCGATTGCGATATACGTTTTTCTCGCCGCTCCTCCGGGGGACTTTCTCACGGTAATCGAACTGCAGCTTGTGGCCTTGAGGACACCGATAGGTCCGCTCGTCCGGCAACCAGACGAAGCGCTCCTTCCCCAATTGCAAAGCTGCATTCAGCGTGCGTTTCTTCTCGGTCCACTCGCTTTCCTGATAGGGAGCAATCAGGTTCACTCCCCGGGCGGCTGCGTCCTGGATATCCAGCAGAGAAACGTATCCCGCGTCAGCGAGTTGCACGCTGGGATAGAAGCCCAAGACGTCCCGCGTCTTGTCGAGCATACGGGGCAACGTGTCGACGTCACTCGACTGACACAGCGTGTCGTAAGTGATGATCAGCAACGACTGCTGGTCAACTTGAAACTGAGTGTTGTAACAGGCGCAATGCACCTTCTCCTTGTCTCGGCCAACCGCGGCTTCCGGGTCACTCAGACTGACGGTGACTTGCCGTTCCTCCAGACGCTTGGCTTTGGGACGCTGTTGATTGATTCGCAGCCTCTCCGCCAGAACAGTGGCGGCATGATCAAACCGCGCGGCCTGGCTTTCGCGGCCACCGGGGGTCTTCGCCATCCATCTCTCAGAGACCTCGACAGGCAGTCCCAACGCGTCCTGTTGAAGGGCTTTTGTCAGTGCCTCGCAGTATTTGGTCAATCTCTTCAAATTGGCAAGTCGGTGTCGCGAGCCCTGACTGCGAACAACCGTTCCGTCCAAGGCGGCCACCACACCGGCAGTCAGGAAGCCCGCGGCCTGCGCCTGACGAATCACCTGATTGGACAGACTCTCGAAAACCGGGCGCAGGCGATCTCGAAAATCGTACAACGTACTGCGTGAGGGAGCGCAGCCCCGGGTCAGCCACTGCACCACCAGATTTTCCCGAAAGCTTCGACACCACACGGCCGGTGACAACACGCCGGAATACACCAGCAGCAAAATGCCCTTCAACAGCAGCTGTGGCGGAAGCGGATCGGAGCCGGTTCCTCGGTACAGCGCCAACACCGGTGTGAAGTCCAGCGAATCGACCGCCTGATCGATCCACCGCGCGAAATGGTCGGAACCAACCTGCTGGTCGAGTTGGACCCATTCCGGGCTCTCCCGACTCAGGGGCGGATCTACGAAGCGAACTTTTTGAACGGGGTCGGAGTTGCTACTGTCATCACCACGGCCTCCTTGTTGGTGGTTTGAAAAGCAACGCACATTCTGTGCGAAAACGCAATCCGCAGGGAGGCCGTTTTTCTAACCCCTTGGCACGCAAGGCATTAAAAGCTGGACGATCTCCAAGGGGGAGAAGGTGGGCGCAGCCCGGATGAGGGGGGCTTCCCGCCCCTCTACCCACCGCGTTCCGTCCCGGATGGACCGTTTCGGGCGAAGCTCCGTCCGAGTCGGGCCGCTGGCGATCCCGACACACGGCCCCGCGCGCACAGCGACCGTCTCCCGCGGCGACCGCCCGACCCCGGCACGACCCACCCCGGTCGAGGTGCCAGACATGAGCCGCGGGTCGAGCGCAGCGACCATCCCCGGTCCACGCCCCCCAAGACGCCAGCACCCCGAAGGGGGTGCCAGAGAGCGTGGGTCAACAGAACCAACGCGGACGAGGCAGTTCCCCCACCTGGACGACGGCCCTCCCGCCGTCTTCGCCTGCGGCCGGAACGACGCCGGACGGACAATCTCAGATTCCCGCACACAAACAAACTGGCACGGTGATGTCTCTTTCGCGCAACCCTTTCGGCCAACGTCCCGCGCCGACC
>CAIOTJ010000580.1 GCA_903861195.1 uncultured Planctomycetaceae bacterium
GTCGAGCGGCTGTTGCAATCGCCCCAGTATGGCGAGAGGTGGGCCCGGCACTGGCTCGATCTGGTCCGTTACGCCGAGTCGACCGCGAATGACGCCAACGCGGTGATGCGGTACGCCTGGCGATATCGCAACTACGTGATCGACGCCTTCAATTCCGATCTGCCGTACGACCAGTTCCTCATCGAACAACTGGCGGGAGATCTGCTGCCGGGGGCCGCGACCCCGGCCGAAAAAACGCGCCGAATCATCGCCACCGGCTACCTTATGGTGGGGCCGAAGGCCTTGGCTGAGACCGACAAAGAGCAATCGCGGCTCGACATTGTCGATGACCAGATCGACGTGACGGGGCGGGCCATGTTGGGGCTGACGGTGGCGTGTGCCCGCTGCCATGATCATAAATTCGACGCGGTGCGTACCAGCGACTACTACGCCCTGGCGGGGGTCTTCCGCAGTACCGAACCATTCATGGATGAAAACCGGAACGCCACGATGTGGTGGGAGTTCGATGTGCCGCAGGCCGACGGACAGCCCGCCGTGACGGTGATGGCTCCGCGCGACAGCGTGCCGCGGAACCTGCGGGTGCATCTGCGCGGGAACCGCTTCACTCTGGGCCCGGTGGTCCGTCGGGGGGCACTGCAGGTTGTCTCGCTGCCGGAAACCGACGCGTCGGCGGGGATCGATCCGCAACAGGTCTCCAGTGGCCGGTTGGAACTGGCCGAATGGATCGCCCATTCCGCCAATCCCCTGACGCCGCGTGTCATGGTCAACCGAATCTGGCAACACCATTTTGATCGGGGGCTCGTGGCCACCTCGGACAACTTCGGCACCCGGGGAGAACGACCGTCTCATCCGGAGCTGCTCGACTGGCTGGCGGCACGATTTGTGGCGTCGGGGTGGAGCGTCAAGCAGATGCACCGACTCATCGTGCACTCGGCGGCTTATCAGCAGCAGGCGGTGTCGGACAGCAACACCCCCGAGTCGGATCCCGAAGGGCGGTGGTTCACCGGTCACCGGCGGCGGCGGATGTCGGTCGAAGAGATCCGCGATTCGCTGCTGGCCGTCACCGGGCGATTGGACCGCCGCGCAGGGACCAATGAGAGCGGCGAATACCTGATCGAAAAGGCCGAGGGGATCGGGGCGAAGATCCGGCCCAATCGCGTGGGGGCCGACGATCCGTTCTACACCACGTTTCAAAAACGGACGATCTACCTGCCTGTGGTCCGCAACATGCTGCCCGATGTTCTGGCGCTGTTTGATGCCGCGGATCCGAACGGTGTGACCGCGGTACGCAACGAGACAACCGTTGCGCCGCAGTCGCTGTTTTTGATGAACAACCCCCTGGTCCGCGACTCGGCACTGGCGCTGGCCCAGCAGCTGATCGCCCTCAGCCCGGCCGACGGCGACGGGACCGATGAAGTCCCGCGCATTCAAGCAGCGCATCGCCGGGTGCTGGGGCGCGTGGCGACGGCTGACGAATTGGCCGAGGGGCGTGAATTCCTCGCGGCGGCCCAGGCTCTGTCGGCTGACCCCGTGGCTGAGCCGGCCGCTCTTCGCCTCGCGGCCTGGCAAAGCTATTGCCAGGCCCTGTTGTGCTCCAACGAGTTTCTCTATGTGGAATGAATCGATGAACAACAGATCGCGCCCGTCTCTGTGGGCGCAGGTTCCCGCCGGGTTGTCGCGCCGCGATTGGCTGGCGGCGTCGGCTCTGGGATTTGGCCAATTGGCCCTGCGCGGAATGCTGGCCGAAGAGGTCCAGGGTGGGGTTGCCGAGCCTTTGGGGATGCGTGCTTCCCACTTCCCGGCCACTGCCCGGCAGGTGATCTTTGTCTTCATGCATGGGGGCATCTCCCACGTCGATTCGTTCGATCCCAAGCCGAAGCTGACTGAAATGAACGGTCAGCCGCTCCCCATCGCCAAGCCCAAGTTCGAATTCGCCCCCACGGGGAACCTGCTGGGTTCTCCCTGGAAGTTCCAGAAGCACGGTGAAAGCGGGCTCGAGGTGAGTGAGCTGTTTCCGCGGATTGGAGCCCTGGCGGATGAGCTGTGTGTCATCCGGTCGATGAACGGTGGCGACCAGGTCTCGCATGGACCGGCCTTGCTGAACATCAACACGGGAAGCGGAGTCTTCGCCCGGCCCTGCCTGGGCGCGTGGACCCTGTACGGGTTGGGGACCGAGAACCAGAATCTCCCCGGGTTTCTCAGCCTCAGTCCGTCGCTGTATCACGGTGGAACGCAGAACTATGGCTCGGCGTTTCTGCCCGCGAGTTTCCAGGGGACCCGGATTGGGGATGGCAGCACGAACTTCAAAGACGCCCGGCTGTCGGGGCTGAGTCCCGGAGATGTTCCCG
The DNA here is from genome assembly GCA_903861195.1 of uncultured Planctomycetaceae bacterium. Classification (GTDB taxonomy): domain Bacteria; phylum Planctomycetota; class Planctomycetia; order Planctomycetales; family Planctomycetaceae; genus UBA10511. The sequence goes on from CAIOTJ010000580.1 coordinate 2,349, forward strand.
AGCGGCAACGGCTGCAGCTCGATCTGCTGGCTCGCCGCAATCGCCGCCACGCCGCCGAGGTGGGGGGCGACCCGCGGCTCGACGCCCGGATCGCCGCGTTCGAGATGGCCTACCGCATGCAGGCTGAAGCCCCCGTGGTCTTCGACCTGGGGAGGGAATCGGCCGCCACCCAGGCTGAGTATGGAGTGGGGACCGAGCCGACCGATGAGTTCGCCCGTCAGTGTCTGCTGGCCCGCCGGTGTGTCGAGTCGGGGGTGCGGTTTGTGCAGGTCAACTACAGCTATCCGCGGAACTACTGGGACGCCCATGGCGACCTGCGGAACAACCACACCTCCAACGCCGCCAAGGTCGACCGCCCGGTGGCCGCGCTGCTGGCCGACCTCAAGTCGAGGGGGCTGCTCGAGACCACGCTGGTGGTTTTCGCGACCGAATTCGGACGGACTCCGGCCGCCCAGGGAA
>CAIOTJ010000581.1 GCA_903861195.1 uncultured Planctomycetaceae bacterium
ACTGGGAAAAGATGACGACCAGATCCGCCGCCTGCCGCTGGCCCTGCACGTCAACCTGGACCTGTTCGATTCTCGGCGTCCTGTGCTGGAGTCCCCCGTCATTCGTGGAGCGTTCGTCCCTTCGTCGACATCGACTGATAAGGCCAACACCACCTCGGAGGAAGACCGAATCCTGGCGGCCGATAAACCGACTCTCAACCTGGAAGAGTCTCTCGTCCGCTTCGTCCGGTCCAATTCCCTAGGCCAGGTCAGCCTCTCCGATCTCGAAATGGAACAGCTCGCCGCCTCATTGCCCGAGCAAACCGACGCCGACCAGCTGCGTTCCCGCCTGAACGTGGCGAATCTGCGGATTCGCAACCTGCTGGCGCCTTAACTCGTTTCTCAAGTCCGCTTTCTCGTAGCATGGGCGTCCCGCCCAGTACGTGTTTAGCGACCATAAATCGATCTTGCAGAGTTCGTTGGATTTCAGGCAGAGTTCGTTTGTTCTTGGAGGGGACGAGCGAGCGTGTCAGAAGGACCAGATGATATCGAGTCTCTGCGGCGGCTGGTGGGGGACCAGGCCGCGGTGATTGAGCGGTTACAGAAGCGGGTCGATGAGTTGGAATCACAGTTGCGGCAAGCTTTGGGAGAGGTGGCGCGGTTTCGGCGGCGGGGGGAGCTCAAGCGACCGGAGGGAGAGAAGAAGTCTCCGGGTCGACCGAAGGGGCACAAGGCGGAGTATCGTCCGGTGCCGGAGGCGGTTGATCGGCAGGAGGCTGTGCCGCTGGAGGGTTGTCCGCATTGCGGTGGCACTGTCGGGCATGTTCGCGAGTGCGTGCAGTACATTGAGGAGATTCCTCCCTCGAAGCCGGTGACCGTCAAAGTCACCACATACTGCGGGGTGTGCGAGGCTTGTGGGCCGGTGCGAAGTCAACATCCCTGGCAGACATCGACCGCCACGGGAGCGGCGGGGACGCAACTGGGGCCGAGGGCTCAGGCGATTGCAGTCTCGTTGATTCATCGCACGGGACTGACGATCCGCCGAGCGTGTCGCGTGCTCAGGGACTTGTGGGGGCTGGCACTTTCGCCCGGAGGTCTGACCCAATTGCTGGAGCGGGTCTCGCAACGCATGAATGACTGGCACGAGCAGGTTCTCGAAGCGATTCGGACGAGTGCTGCGGTGCATGTCGATGAAACCGGCTGGTATGTCGGAACCAGCGGCTGGTGGTTGTGGGTCTTTACGACACCCACCAACACGCTGTATGTGATCGATCGCAGCCGTGGTTCGGAAGTGGTCCGTCGCACACTGGGCGATCAGTTCGACGGGATGCTGGTGAGCGACTGTCTGGGCAGCTATGACTCACTCGACTACCGACAGCACAAATGCATCTCCCACCATCTGAAGGCCTTGAAGGAACACGAACAGGCCGTGATATCTCGCGGTGAGAAACCCGGCGACCTGCTGCTGTGGAAGTTGCACCTGCAAGATGTGATCGAGACCTGGAAACGCCGAACCGAAATGACCGAGGACCAGTTTGCATCGAAGGTCGCTCAACTGCGACGCGGAGTCGAAAACCTTCTCAATCGCGCCCCACCCAGCAACGAAGAAGCCCGGTTCCGAAATCGCCTCGCCAAACAGAAGGACCGGCTGCTCGGCTGCCTGGAAGAACCCGCGGCCGAGCCCACCAACAACCGTGCCGAACGCGATCTACGCCCGGCGGTGATCTCCCGCAAGCTCTCCTGCGGCAACAAAACCGAAACCGGCAAGACCGCATGGGAAACCCTGCGCTCACTCGTCACCACCGCGATCAAACAAGGCCGCGATCCCCTCGCCGAAATCGCTCAACGCCTGACCCTCAAAACCGCCCCCTGACGAACGGTCGCTAAACACGTACT
>CAIOTJ010000582.1 GCA_903861195.1 uncultured Planctomycetaceae bacterium
CGTACTGGGTAAGACGCTTGGAAATGGCACGATCAACATCGGTGGTGGCATGTCGGTCGCCACGGTCGGTGGCCCGCCAATACCCACGGGTGCCATCTCCGTCAGTGCTGGCACAGTCGGTGGTGGAGTTTCGGTCGGTTCTGTGGTTATCACAAGCCGCTCTGGAGCACACTTGACAAATGTCTTCATGGCTGCCAAACGTATGTCAGATGAGGAGGCTAGGGAGGTTGATGCTCCAAACGGGGTTTCCAATATCTCCGATCTGGCATCCAAAGCAGGGGGCAAGACCCGGCCCGAACTAATCGCCGATCTTGAGAAGGCGGGGCTGAAAATCAAAGGGCAGAGTCCTGACGGTCGATTTATGGAGTTCGTTGACGACGTCGGTCGAGTCCGTGCAAAGATTCATCCGCCGGACAAGGTCACCCCAATGCACCATCTGCATCTCTACGACGAGGCGGGGAACTCTTTGGACGTCACTCTGCACCCAGTACTGCCAACCTCGCCGGCAGCACACATCCCGGTCAGGGCACCATGAGCAATACCCACAGCTTGAACGAGTTGTCGTTCCCAGATTACTGCGTTACCGAAATGCGTATCGATCATGCGGCGAGACGCGCGCTTTTTGAGATGACGGGGGCGTGGATCGCCACAGGCTCGTTGGGAGGTGGCGAGTTGATGATTTGCGGCTGGGAGACGCTCCACCAGCGACGGTATGACATGGCTGAGAAGACTTGGGTTGACATCCCATTAGGGAAGGAGGAGCCTCTTAAAGACATCCCCGAACTGTTGGTCGATGGTGATCAGATTGTGATGAGGGGCTTTGGTGCAATTACGGGGGAATGGGTCGAGCTTGTGGCGAAAGGCGGGAAGGGTGAATATCGAACCCGAGAGTAGGATACCCAAACTTTCTGTAAGGTATTGTCAAGAGTTGTGTTCTGCGGAATCTGGATCAGGCGGCGTGAGAAATTTCGAGAACTCCGTCGGTGAAGACTTTCCCTTCGAGGAGGAAGAGGCTCAGGGTGGGGGCATTGACTTTGCGCCAGTGCTTGGACCCTGACTGGGCGAGCTTGAACATCATGACTATGCCGGCCTGCCCGGTTCGATTCCCTTTGCTGCGTCGGTGACACAGGCGAATGGTCGCGAAGGTATTTCAATGGGGTTGGTCGTCCGCAAGTGCCTCCAGTGCTCCGCTGCGAAGTCGTAAAAGATGAGTAAGGCATCATCACGATTATTCTTCAGGAAGTGTCAGCGAGCCCCCCAAACCCGGCCACTCGGGGACATCCCTTGGGACAGAAAAAGGTGTCAGGAACCTTTGTTTGTGGTCCGACACCATTTGTCGCCCTGGGACGGGCGCGTGGACGGTGGGACGGGCGCGATGGAGGTCGTGTTCATGAGGGTGAGTCCAACGCATGTCCCCATAGACATTCCCTTCAGGAATGAAGCGCCGTGTGGGGTCGCTGACCTGGGGTAGCCGACGCTGCGCTTTGGCAACCCCAGGCTATGGTAGAAATCCCCTTCAGGGATTGGGCGGTTGGGGCGGCCCAGGTTGGATCTGTGAGTTGGCGCTTTCTGGCACCCGCTGCGGGGTGCCGGCGTTGTGGGGTGGCGCGCAATCCGGCACAATCCGGGGCCACCCTTTGTCTGTATTCCCAGGCCAATTGCCGCAAACTGCTCTCCCACAGATACTTGCGCCATTTCCCAAAATCTGTACAAAATACTGGCATTTAGCATTGCCATGTACACTCGTGGCATTCATATACTGTCCCGTGTACTGTTCGCCCGTGCCTTTTGAGGGAGAATTGCGATCATGTCTGATCACACGTCGTCCGAAACTCCTGTCTCTGTTCCTGGATTCGGGGTCGAAACACCTCCGCCAGCGGCGGCCGACGCCGGGGCTGCCGA
>CAIOTJ010000583.1 GCA_903861195.1 uncultured Planctomycetaceae bacterium
CCACAGCGTCGGGCGCGGGGGCCGATTGGCCGTCCACGGCTTCCAGTTCCTGGAAGAGCCGTTGTACGGTCGCCGCCTGCGTGCCCCGGTTCCGGGGAGCCGTTTGTTCGGCGGCGGTCCGCAGGGTGGTGGTGCGCGGGGGGGTGGCGCTCGACCTGGACGCCCCGGTGGTGGGGGGTGACGTTGCTCGGCCTGAAGTGGCACCGTCCGCAGGTCCAGAGGGTGGAGACGCCGTCGGAACTTCCACTCCCGCCGCCGCCAAGATCTTCGTCACCTCGGCTAATTGTCGCCGGGCAGCCGCCAGCTCGGCCCGGGCACTCTGCAAGTCGTCCGGTCCACGGTGGGGCGAATGAGATGATTCGAGCTCTGGTGGGACATACTCCTCTTCGCGACTTCCCCAAGCGTCGGCGGCTGGAGCTTTGGGGACTGGGTGATACTCTCTCCCAGCCGGGTGTCGGCCAGCGGCGTGTCCCGGCACACGGGACGATGGGGCTCCTTCCGCTTCGTAATCCGGCGCACAGTCTTCCGCCGGCACCTCCTGGATGACCTCCCACTCCTCTTCGTCAGACCAGAACCGCTGCTTCGTGGGGCCCACCCGGCGAACGCGGGTCTTGGGACGGCATCCCACTGTTGCCGCCGCACTGCGGGCTGGGGCGGCCGCCGGGGCAGTGGCGGGTGCGGCGCTGGCGGGGGCCGTAGTCGCCGGAGCGTACCCGTAGGGACTCCCAAAGCCGTAAGGCGTGGCGGCATACGCCTGGGGAGCGTAACCCGCAGGAGCGGCGGCCGGTGCAGCCGAGGCGGGAGCGATCATCGGAGCCGAGGCGGAATCGAGCTGCATGTGCGGCTCGCGGCGGAACTTCATCAGGCTGGGCAACTGCAGGGTGGGAAGTGCGAATCGCAGCTCGGGGAAGTGGATCTCCAACCCCCGCAACCCGACCGAATTGGACGCCCCGGCGATTTGCCCGCTGGGAGCGGGGGCCTGGAACTGGGCGGGGGCGGCAGTGGTACCTGGCCCGGCATTGGCTGTGGCCGCCTGGGCCTGTTGCTGAGCGACGGCCTCGGCGACAGCGGCCGAGATGGCGGCACTGAGTTCTTCCGAGAAGGCCTGCACCTCGATCTCTTCCTGCGAGGGTTGGCGACGGATCTTCTTGCAGGGGGCACAACCCAGCGGTGCCGAGAGTGCCGGGCGTTTGCGGAGGGCCCCCTCGGGCGGGGGAGCACATTCCTGTCCGACAAGCTCTGAAGCCGAGCCGAGCAACAGCACGGCCGCGGTCCCGTGGATCCAGGAACGGCGGGATGTCAGCAGCCGTGAGAGAGTATGGATCGGCATGGCCTTCCCCTCCTTGGGAAGTGGACGATTTCAGATCATCTGAACGATGTGTCCCGAATGGGCAGCGACGAGATTTGTCAGCGGGCCGGTCGGTCAACCGGTCCGCACCGTCCCGAAGAGACTAGTTTTTGGGAATGTGATTCTCGGCGAGCTTTTCCACCACCGCGGTCAGGCGGTTGGTGACCTTGATGAGGTCATCGACATCGCGGCGCAACTGCTGGATTTCGCCGGAGGATTCGGAGCAGTTGCGGAACAGGCCGGCACTGGCGGCTGCCGGGGCGCAGGTCGCGGCAGCGGCAGTCGCGGGTTTGGCAGGGGCCGCGGCGGCAG
>CAIOTJ010000584.1 GCA_903861195.1 uncultured Planctomycetaceae bacterium
GCAAGGTCCCGGTCAGCAAGGTCCCGATTTCCGGGGACCTGGTCCGCAGGGGCGTGGACCGCAGGGACCCGGTCCCCAGCGCGATCTGCCACCCGAGGAGCGAGCCGAGCACCTGCAGGTGGCCGCCCGGCATCTCGAAGCGGCCGGCTTCGCGGATCTGGCTCACGAAGCCCGTCAACGGGCCGAGCAGTTGATGCGCGAGCATGCCGAGCGCAACGCGCGTCGGCGCGAAGGCCAACCGAACGGAGGCGACGAAGCCAACCTCCGCCAGCAGCTCGAAGAGCTGCGGCGGGAATTGCGCGAGCTGCGGTCGGAATTGCGTGGTCCGCGCGACGCACAGCGGCCCCGCTAACGGCCTGTCGTCGCCGCCACTCCGAGACTGCCTGGGAGGGTCCCCGGGACCGCTCAGGCAGCCCGGCGTTCGGGTGCCGGCTGGGCCTGGGCTTCGCGCTCGGCCAGCAGTGTTTCCACCGCGCGGATCAGTTCCGCGTACTGGAACGGCTTGGGCAGGTAGTTCGCACTGGTTGCCGCGGCAGGCCCCGCCGCCGGTGGAGACGCCGGTGAGCCCAACACCACCCGGTTGCGCATCTCGGGCGCGGGGGGTGACAGGCTGGGCGGCGGCGCGACGCATTCTTCATCGAGCACGAACACTTCGGCATCCCGCGGCGCTCCGGGGCGTCGCGCCGGTGAGCGCCGACGCTCCACCTGCACACCTCGCGGAGCGAACACCGCCTGCAAGACATCGGCTGTTTCGGTGGAGTGATCCACCACGACCACACGGGGCTTGAGACTCACGCTGGATTCCTTCCCAACACGGGGCCGCCCACCGGTCTGGGGGGGGCAATTGTCTGCCGACGAGGGGGGGGGTTGCGGCGCGGTTCCCCCCATCCTGGGGGCCCAGAACCACTGGCCTCCCCGCGACGGCTACCGGGGTCGGGAAGTTATCCGGACTGGCCATTTCTGTCAAAATCAGTTGGTTCCCGGAACTCCCTAACCGCACATGAATCGGCATGAAATCGCCCGGCGAAAGCGGGCTTTGGGGCAGTTCTTCACCCCCCCCGAGCTCGCCCGGCAGATGGCCCGCGGACTCTGGGAGGATTGGCAGGCTGGGCAGTCTGTGGATGGGGCCGCTCTCCCCACATCCCTCACTCCCCCCACATCCCCCACTTCCTCCAATCTCTCGGCCGGCCCCTCGTTGCTCGACCCTGCCTGTGGCGATGGAGCCCTGCTGCGGGCGGCAGCCGAAGAATGGGCGCGACGATTGCAGTGTCCCGCTGGCCCAGACAACCCGGGCGAAGTGGTTGCGACGGCACCCGCCCGCCCGCTTCCGCGACTGTCGGGCGTCGAGTGCGATCCGATGCTGGTCACCCGGTGCCGATCGCTGTGGCCGGCCGATCTGGCGATGGGGCTCGATCTGGCCCGGGAGTCAATCACCCCGCCAACCCCGTTCGTGCATTGGGGAGATGCCCTGACCGGACCGGGGTTTGATGACGCAGACGCGCGGGACGACTCGGCCGACCCCAGGGCCCCTGGGCCGGGCTTCGCCCCCCCCATCGACTGGAAGGTCACGTTTCCCACCGAGGCGGCCGGGGGGGGATTCGACCTGATCCTCGGCAATCCTCCGTATCTGCGCGAGCGGGGGCATCGCGCGCTGTTCGAATCCCTGGCGCGTACGTCTCTGGGCCGCCGGTGGCAGCAGCCCCGCATGGATCTCGCGCACTACTTTCTGCATCGCGCGCTCGATCTGCTCAAGCCCGGAGGCTGCCTGGCGTTTGTGATGTCGGTTTATTGGACGCGGGCCGACAGTGCCGCCCCGCTGCTGGAACGCCTGCGGACCGAGACCCAGCCCCTCGAATGGATCCACCTGGGGAACCGTGACCTGTTCCCGGGAGTGCAGGGACACCACGCCGTCTTTCGCCTGCGCCGCTGTCTGGCGGGCTCGACCGAGGCGGCCGGCGGTCCCCAGTTCGCCCGGCTGCGGACGGTCGACACGTCGGGGCCGCTCGAGGCGGCGTGGCAAGCCGCCGAAGTCCGCACGCTGCCGGTGAATGAGTTCTTCGACGCCATTCTGGAACCGACGGCACACCGGGTCCGTCTTGCGATTCGTCACCCAGTCGCACCGGTCGCGTCCCGCCCGGACGCCGGGGTGCTTGAAGAGGAGTTCGAGGTGCGGCAGGGGATTGCCGAAAATCCCCCGCGCATCACCCGCGCCCAGCGGCGGACCTGGCCCGACCTGCCCCCGGTCGGGACCGGGGTGTTTGTGCTGACCACCGACGAACTGCGACAGCTCGGGCTGTCTCCCGCCGAGGAAACGCTGGTGCGTCCCTACCACCGGCCCCAGGCAATTCAGCGGTATCACCTGGCACCGCAACCGGTGGAATGGCTGTTGTATCTTACCCGGCAGACCGCCCCCCGGCTCGCCGAGTGTCCCGCGATCGCCCGGCATCTGGCCCGGTTCCAGTCGCTGCTGGAGGTGCGGCGCGAAGTGACGCGGGGGCTGATGGGCTGGTGGCACCTGCACTGGCCCCGGGAAGAACGTCTGTTTCAACAACCGAAGGTGCTGGGGATCCAGATGGGAACCGCCCCCCGGTTCGCCTTCGTCCCCCAACCCGCCTACACGGGATTTTCGACCCATGTGATTGTGCCCCGCTCCGACACCGCGAGCCGGCCATTGCCTGTGTTGACCGCCCTGCTGAATTCGCAGGGGGCCCACGACTGGTTCGCGGCCCGCGCCAAGCAGCGCGGGGTGAAGTTCGATCTCAGCGGCGGGCTGCTGCGACGATTTCCTCTGCCTGCCCGTGACGCTGACCAAGAACAGGCGATCGAGGCGTTGGTCAGGCAGGCGGCCCGGCAGCCGGATCCGCGGCTGGACCAGGAACTCGACCGGCTGGTTCGCCCGTGGTGGAGCTGATGCCGCTTTCCTGCTGCACTCCCACAATCCAGCCACGCTGCGCCCAACTCTGGAACCAGGCCGGGATGAGTGTCCCCAGAGTCGGGACAATGGCGGGCTGCTCAGTCACCAGCGACTGCAGCCCCTCGCCCATCGCATGGCCTGCCTGCAGCAGGCTCAAGAGCCGGGCGGCGACCGGGTCGACCGGCAGACGTTGCACGCGAAACTCGCGCCGCCAGACCGCCAGGGTTTGAGGGGCGGGTTCTGGTAACGCGGGCTGCTCTCCCCGCACCAGGGCGCTGAAGTGTGCGTGGAGCGGAAACCGCAGGGTGACCAGTTGCAGAGATTTGGCCAGTTCCAGGCGGGACTGGGCGAACAACTCGGGGGAGAGCCGCGAGAGTGCTGCCCCCTCGAGCGGCTCGCGGTCTTCCTCTCCAGGGCCATCGAAGACCTGATTCACGACCGTCTCCAACCGGGCCAGGTCGATGAGGTAGTCGGTCCAGTCGGGCGGATGGCCGGGGCGCTGGGTGGGGTCGGTGTTGAGATCGGGGCCTGAGTCTGTAGCGGGGCGCGACTGCTCCAGAAATGTCACAAACCGGTCCGCGAGCCGGCCCAGTGTGTAGCTGGTGGGAGGATGTGCCCGGAGGTAGTCGAGGGCGAATTGGTCGAAGAGTTCACTTCCCAGGGCCCGGCACAGCACTGGGTACTCGTCCCGCAGCACCTCCCGCAGCCGGGCCAGGTAGGCGTGCTGATACACCGCCAGCCGGTCTTCGGCCGAGAAAGTCCGCGAGGTCTGCACCACCTCCCCGACCGACCACTCCGGCGGGGTGCGATCCGGCATGGGCTGCTGGGTAATCTGCGACAACAGCCACCGCTGCAACGCCGCCAGATCTCCGGGGTCTCCCCCGGGCTCCCGCTCCTCCGCGCTCATTTCTCCACCCCGGCCGTCTCTCGGCACAGGGGATGGGGGACAGTCATCGATCGCAGGGGAGATGGGCTGACAGCCCGTGCGGGGGTGTGCTTGGGGGGCGTACTTACGGGGTTGGCCAGCCAGTCACGCGCCTGCAGCACCTCGGCATGCACGGTGGCAAAGTCGGGAATCTGCGCGTCCCATTCCAGCAGCGTGGAACGGGGGCCAGTGCGGGCGACGGCGTGAGCGTACAGCCGCCAGACCGGGTCGATTACCCGGCCGTCGTGGGTGTCGATCAGGTGGGTGCCGCAGTCGGTGTGTCCCGCGAGATGATATTGCACGACGCGGTCGGCCGGGATGCGGTCGAGATACTCGACCGGATCAAACTCGTGATTCACCGCTGCGACGTAGACGTTATTCACATCGAGCAGCAGGCCACAGTCGGCCTCGGTCACCACCCGCGAGACAAACTCCCACTCGGGCATCTGCGACTGGCGAAACGTGAGATAGCTGCTGGGGTTTTCGAGCACCAGCGGCTGTTCCAGAAAGTCCTGCACCTGCCGCACGCGTGAGACCACGTGCCTGACGACGGCGTCGGTCATCGGCAGGGGGAGCAGGTCGTGGGTGTTCCGCCCCGCCACTCCCGTCCAGCAGAGATGATCCGAGATCCAGCGGGCGTTGATCTCGCGGGCCAGGGTCTTGAGCCGGGACAGGTACTCGAAGTCCAACGGATCGGTGCTGCCAATCGAGAGCGAGACCCCATGCATCACCAGCGGATAGGTGGCGGCGAGTTCGCGCAGCACATGCCGGGGGCGTCCTCCCGAATCGAGATAGTTTTCCGAGAGAATCTCGAACCAGTCGACCGGGGGCCGCTGCTGCAGCAGGTGCTGGTAATGGACGGTGCGCAGCCCCACCCCGAAACCGAGCGAACCCGTGGGGAGCCGGTGCACTACGACCCCTGTTCCGTCGGGGGTTGTTTCGGAACCGGTTTTTTCTTGGCAGGAGCCGCCCCGAATTCCTTCCCCGCCCGCTGCATCTGGGCTTCGAAGTGTTTCCGCGCATCGGTCCAGGCGTAGGCCATCAGGGGGACGTGGCAGCCCCCTTGTCCTTTGCACGAGTTGCGGCCCGCGGTTTCGCCGCAGCCTCCCAACCCTTTGCACTCGTTGCTGCCGCCGCAGTCGTGGTGGGCCGCGGGGGTGGCGCAGTCTCCCTGCCCGGCACACGAATTCTCGCCACCGAGCCCCCGTCCCCGGCAGGTGTTCAACCCCCGGCAGACATGCACCTCGCTGGCGAGCATGTCGAACTCGTCGGCGGTTTCCCCTGCGCCCTTGTCTCCGGTCCCTTTGGACCCCGCTCCCCTGACTCCGGCCGGGTTCACCGCAGGGGGTTCACCGCAGCCGGTGAGCAGGCCGGACAGCAACCCTCCCAGGGCGGCGGCCGAGAGAGATTGAAACTCACGTCGAGACAACTCGGGGAAAGACATGAACCCGTCC
>CAIOTJ010000585.1 GCA_903861195.1 uncultured Planctomycetaceae bacterium
ACGGCGGCGAACTCGCGCAGATCCGCGATTTGCAGGGCGACGGCCGGCGGACTGAGACGGGTCCAGGTGGCGTCGCCGGCCCGGCACACTTCCAGTGGTTGGACGGCGCCATTTTCGAGGTGCCCGCTTCCCAGGTGGGGAATCACCACCGCGCCGCCGGTCCCGAACACCTCGATCCGGCGGCTGGCGGGGGCCACTTCCAGTCCGGTGATGTCGATCTCGGCGAGGGCCCGGTCAAACTCGATGAGGGCGATCCCGTTGTCGATGTAGTCAGCGGGACCCGTTCCGTGGTGATGCCGCAACACGCTGGTCACGTGCCGCGGACGCCCGGCCAGAGCCACCGCGAGGTCGACCAGGTGGCCGGCCATTTCGAAAAACACCCCCCCTTCGTATTCCCCCAGTTCGACAACCAGTTGCTCATAGAGGGCGAGATCCTTCGGGAGCCGGCCCCGGAACAGGTAAACCTGGCCCAGATCTCCGCGTCGATGCCGGGCCAGCAGTTCCTGCACGGCACTCATGTACCGGAAGAGGTAGGCCAACTGCAGTCGCAGGCCCCGCGACTGGGCCAGTTGCGCCACCGATTCGAATTCGGCAAAGCGGATCCCGGCCGGTTTCTCGAGCAGCACGGGCAATCCCCGTTCGAGTGCCTGCCGGGCGAAACCCAGGTTGAGATGCACGCGCCCCTCGACCAGCACGCCATCGAGCGGTTGCCGCAGCAGGTCGGCGGCTGTCTCGAACACGCGGAACCCCGGGACCAGCGACTCCCATTGGCGGGCCCGCTGGGCGACGACGGTGGGAGAGGGGTCATGAAAGCCCACCAGTTGAAATTCATCGGGATGGGCACACACCTGCCGCACCATGCCATCGGCATGGGTGTGCCACAGGCCAAGCATCGCCAGACGCAGGGGCATCGGTCTGTCCGTGGGGAAGAAGAAGACGGGGAACGCCCGGATTGTAGCGTGTCGATGGAACGCGGCGACGTTACAATGCCTTCTCCCCGAAGCAGGATTTGCCGCCGATGAGTGAACCACTGGAAGACACCATCCCCCGAACAATTGGTCTGGTGGGGGCGGGCACAATGGGCCGGGGGATTGCCGAGATCGCCGCCTGTGCCGGCCTCGAGGTCTCCCTGGTGGAGATCTCGGCCGCGGTGAGAAACTCGGCGGTCGAGGTGTTGCGCCGGTCTCTTTCGCGTGGTATTGCCAAGGGTCGGGTCTCGGCCGCCTCACCCGATGAAATCCTGTGCCGCATCCGTTGGCATGACTCGCTCGCACCCCTCGCCGGTTGCCAGTTCATCATCGAGGCGGTTCCCGAGCAGGAGCATCTCAAACGGCAGGTGCTGACCGATCTGGATCGGGTGTGCGGCCGGGAGACCGTGTTGGCCACCAACACCTCCAGCATTTCCATCACGCGGTTGGCGGCCGCCACCGGGCGCCCGGGCCAGGTGGTGGGAATGCACTTCTTCAATCCAGTTCCGGTGATGGAGCCGGTTGAGGTGGTGCGCGGTCTGCAAACCACCCAGTCAGTGGTGGATTGTACGGTCGCCCTCGCCAAGCGTCTGGGAAAACAACCGCTCATCGTCAAGGATCAGCCGGGATTCGTGGTCAACCGCATCTTGCTGCCCCTCATCAACGAAGCCGCCTTCGTGTTGCAGGAGGGAACGGCCGACGCGGCCACCATCGATGAATTGATGCGTCTGGGCTGCAACCATCCCATGGGACCACTGCAGTTGGCCGACTTTGTGGGCCTCGATGTCTGTCTGTCGATCCTGCGGGTGTTGCATGGCGAGTTGGGTGACCCCAAATATCGTCCCTGCCCGCTGCTGACTCAGTTGGTGGATGCCGGGCGGCTGGGGCGCAAGACCGGTTGGGGCTTTTTCAAATACACATGACCCGCCTGATCCTCGCCAGCCAGTCGCAGTGGCGACGGGAACTGCTGACGGCTGCCGGTTACGAAGTCGAATGCGTGCCCGCCCATCTCGACGAACCGCATCCCCTGTCGCTGGGCGATCTGGAGGCCGGGCTGATTCACATCGCCCAGCTCAAGGCCCGCACCGTGGCCCGACGGGGTGTGAGGGGCCTCATTCTCGCCGCCGACACGGTGGGACATGTGGAAGGGGAAATCTTTGGTAAGCCGGTCGATCGGGCCGATGCCCGCCGCATGCTGCAGGCGATGTCGGGAGTGGCCCACGAGGTGCTCACCGGCTGGTGCCTGCTGCGGACCGCCGACGGTGTCTCGTTGACGGGATGTGAGGCGACCGCCATTCACATGCGCTCCTGGACCGAGGCGGAACGCGAGGCGTATCTCGACTCGGGAGAGTGGCGCGACAAGTGCGGCGCCTACGGCCTGCAGTGGCCGAACGACCCGTTTGTGACCGGGCTGCGCGGCAGCGCCGCCAACGTGATTGGGGTTCCGCTCGAACGGCTCGCGCAGGTGCTGAGTGAATTCCCCGCGCTCGCCCGGGAGGCCTGATCTGAGTCGGACGTGGGCGATCTCTCTTCGTCACGTCGTGGAAGTCAGCGGCGACGCGCCTCGGCCAGGCGGCTGGCGATCATCCCCGCCAGGTAGCCCCCCTTGAAGCCCGCGTCGATGTTGACCACCGTCACATTCGCGGCACAGCTGTTGATCATTCCCAGGAGCGCGGCCAGCCCCCCCAGGTGCGCCCCGTACCCCACGCTGGTCGGTACTCCAAAAACCGGGCAGCTGACGTACCCTCCCACCACCGAGGGGAGCGCGGCCTCCATTCCCGCCACCACCACGATCGCGTCGGCGTGTTCGAACCGGTGCTTCTGGGCGGGCAGGCGATGCGGACCGGCCACCCCCACGTCGACAATCAGATCGACCACACACCCCATGAACCGGGCGGTCTCGACCGCCTCTTCCGCCACGGGCAGATCGCTCGAACCGGCGGTGATGACCGCCACGAAGCCAGGCGAACCCTGGGGCGCGGGCTCGATGACCTCGGCCGGGTCCAGCCGCAGCGTGCGGGCCACCGGATTGCAGACCACCGCCGGCAGCTGCTCGCGCACAAACGCCGCCTGTTCGGGAGAAACCCGGGTCACCAGCCCCCGCTGGCCATGTTGGGTGATCCTGCGCAGGATTTCGACCAGTGTCTCGGGGGTCTTTCCGGGACCATACACGACCTCGGGAAAGCCGCACCGTCGCTGACGGTCGAGATCAAGCTGGGCGGTCACATGCTCGGCAACGGTGACCAGGCCCGAGCGGCTCAACTGCTCCAGGGCCTGCTCGACCCCCACCTCTCCCTGTTGCAGTCGGCCCAACAGGGAACTCAATTCCTCCACCGAAACCGCCACAACCGACACTCCACCACAGGACAGACGACACCACAGACGCGCCTCGATATAACAGCTTTGCAGGCCCCCCGCCACCACGGCCTGCCGGCGTCGCCGTTTGAGCGGTGTGCTCCGCCCTCCCTCCCTGCGTCCGCAATCATGACCCACCGCCTTCGATGGTGCGCCTGGTCGGCCTGCCTGTGGCTTGGTCTGGCAATCGCCCCTTTCGGGGTCGCCGCCCAGGAATCTCAGCCCGGGTTGCAGGGACGGTATTCGTCCGGAACGACCGTGGTCTCCCGCTCGGATCGACAGGTGGCCTTTGATTGGGACGGGCTGGCTCCCGACCCCCGGCTCGATTCCGGAAAATTCGCCGTCACCTGGAGCGGGACTCTGGTGACCCCACTTCCAGGCGAGTTCCGGTTTGCTGTCTACGCCCAGGGACGCGTCTCACTCTCGATCAACGGGCAGCAGGTGCTGGCGGGTGAGCGGGACAACCCCGGTTGGATTGTCGGCCCCCCGGTTGGGCTCTCGGGACAAGATGTGCCCCTGTTGCTGGAGTTCACCAAGACAAGTCCTCAGGCCAGCGTGCGGCTGTTTTGGTCGGGGCCCGGATTCTCCCTCGAACCACTGCCTGGCCGGGCGTTGGAGAGTGACGCCCCAGAGGCCAGCGAGCATCTCATTCCGCGCGGGGCCGAGTTGGTCGCCGCGCTGGGGTGCCGGTCTTGCCATGAATTCGGCCCGCGCCCCGGCAATGCGCAGGCACCTCCGTTGACCCACCGGCAGACGGGATTGCGGGCGGGGTGGGTCGAACGGCACCTGGCGGGGACGGCCGCCGAAACCACTCACAATCGCATGCCCACGTTCGGGCTCGACCGTCAGGACGCCCGCGACATCGCCACCTTTCTGCGCACCCTCGGCACCGCCGATCTCCCCCCCGTTCCCCCGCTGGACACCGCTGTTGACCCGGTGGCCCGGGGCCACGAGTTGATCCGTTCGCTCGGCTGTCTGGCATGTCATACCTGGCGCGATCCGGGAGACGAAAAGTCCGAACGGCAGGGGACCGATTTTCTGTGGGGGGGCGGGGCCCTTGACCGGGTGGCCGAGAAGCTGACGCCCGAGGCGATCGCCCTGCAATTGACCCTCCCCGAGCAGTGGAATGCCCATCATCAGATGCCACGGTTCGAACTGTCGAAGGAGGAAGTCGCGGCGCTGGTGGCCGCACTGACCTCCGGCCGCGCGGCCGCCGAGTCCACCGACGAAGAGGGAGACTCCCGGCACGGCCAGCGGTTGATCGCCCAGCACCACTGCGCGAATTGCCACCGCTTGGCCGCCGAAGGCCCGCAGCCTGCCGCGTCTCCGCGACGTCCGTGGAAACCAACCGAATTGACCAGTGCCAATTCCTGCCTGACCTGGCAGGTCGATGGTCCGCCCCGTCCCCGATATCGGCTGGCCGAGTCAGATCGTCGGGCGATCATCGGTTTTCTCGAATCGGCTCGGGAACATACCGACGATCTCTCGGGGGCCACGTTGCTGGTGCGGCGCGGGTGCCTGAATTGCCATGCGCGGGATGGCAGCGAGGGACTGCGACCCGTGGTGGCCCGGTTGCTGGCGGAGAACGCCGCGTCGGCCAACCGGGGCGAGGGCTGGCTGCCTCCCGATTTGACCGCCGTGGGAGACAAACTGCGGGACGAGTGGTTGGCGCGGGCGGTCGCGGGCGAACAGCCCCGCCGGCTTCCGTGGCTGAATGTGCGGATGCCCCGCTTTCGGCACAGCGATGCGGAACGGCAGAGTCTGGTGAGGCATTTCATCCAGCACGATCGCATCCCCGCGGACGGCCCGGGTGCCGCTCCGCCGCTGCCCACCCAGCCCCCCGGGGAGATTCCCGCGGCAGACTGGAACCGGGCGGGAATCGCCCTGGGAGGGGCCCGCGGCTTCAGTTGCGTCGGTTGCCACAAGGTGGGGGCATTCGAACCTCGGGGGGTGGCCCTGTCGACTCGCGGTTCCGACCTGCATCGGCTCGATATGCGGATGCGGCCGGAGTTTTTCCAGCGGTGGCTCCAGGGACCCATCCGCATTATTCCCAACATGGAGATGCCCGCGTTTGTGCGCCCCGCTCCCGGGGTGCTGCACGAACGGCTCGATCACCAGTTGGGGGCCTTGTGGAGTGCACTCGCGCAGACCAAGCCACCCCCCTTCGACACGTCCAGCGTCGAGCAGGAGTTGCGCCCCGTCCCGGGAGGGTCCCCCAAGCTGGTCCGCGATGTCTTCAACCTGGGAGATTCGCTCACTTCCGTGATGATCCCCCGCGCGTTGGCCGTGGGCTTCGCCCAGCCGGGGCACCTGGTATTCGATCTGGATGCGCTGGCGCTGCGCGGGTGGTGGAGCGGGGCCTTCGCCCGGCAGAGAGCCTCGGGCAAAAGTTGGTACTGGGAACCGTCCGGCAGCGAGGTGCGGGTCATTCCCCCCGGAATGGAGGGGGCTGGATCTGATGTGCGGCTGCAGTGGCCCGGTCAGCCTCCGAGCGTGGCCACCCTGCAGCATGGTCGGGCGGGACGCGTCACCAGTTACCGAACAACCCCCGGAAGGCTGGAACTGCACTATGAGCTGAACTTCACGGACGCAGGCCGGTCGATTCGCGTGCAGGTGACGGAGGTCATCCGGCCGGCGGTGTCAGCCAACTCGGGTTCGATCCCCGGGGAGATCCAGCGTGAATTCGCTGTGCGGGGAGTTCCCGATACGGTCCGCACGCTGGTCCGCTCAGTCACCCGGTCCGGCGCGGCGGATGTGGTGCGTGACGTGCTGTTGGATCCGACAGAAACGGGTCACTCGGGTGTGGTCGCTGTGGCTGTGGCTGCGGGGGATCTCGCGCCGGTGGAATCGGCGGGGGGCGCGGTGGCGGTTCCGCCGGCGGCGGGGGAAGTGGCCGCCTCGCTCGAGCCACGGGTCGAGATCGACGCCGTCCCCGGGTTTGAAGCGGTGAGGTTGCCGCTTCCCGCCGCCATCATGCCGACCTCGTTCGCGTTTCTTGCCGACGGGACTCTCGCCTTCACGTCCCTCAAGGGGCAGGTCTACCTGGTGCGTGATACCAACGCCGATGAACTGCCTGATCGCCTGGTGTTGGTCGAGGAGGGCCTGGCGGCTCCGTTTGGACTGCTGGCCGACGGGAACGAATTGTTGGTGGCCCACAAGCCCGAGGTGCTGCGGCTGGGAGATTTCGAGGGCTCGGGGCTGGCCGGTCGTCGGACGATCGTGGCCGACGGCTGGGGCTACACCGATGACTACCACGATTGGACCACAGGGATCGTGCGCGATGACTCGGGCCGCCTCTCCATTGGCCTGGGGAGCGATTATGCGAAGGCGGGGCGCACCACCGACCAGGGACGCTGGCGAGGCAAGGTGCTGCGGATCGATCCCGATGGGTCCGTCACTCCGGTGGGGCATGAATTCCGTTACCCGATTGGTTTGGCCCGCAACGCCTCGGGCGACATCTTCGTCACCGACAACCAGGGAGTGCAGAATCCCTTCAACGAGTTGAATCACCTCGTGACGGGGGCCCGGTACGGAGTTCCCAGCCTGTTCGAGGAACCGCACGATCTGCCCTCCCAGCCCCCGGCCATCCAGATTCCCCATCCGTGGACCCGCAGTGTGAACGGAATTTTCTTGCTGGCGGCTGGTCCGCACGAGTCGTTCGGCGGCCAGTTGGTGGGATGTGAATACGACACCCGGTTCCTCGTCCGGATGTCTCTCGAACAGGTGGAGGGAGTTTACCAGGGAGGCATCTATCCCCTCAGTCTCCCGGCAAACCGCATGCTCAGTGGGACCCAGGCCGAGCCCCTGGCCGGGGGACTTCCCGGGCCGGCGGTGGGGCGCGGCTTCTTGGGCGTACTGTGTGGGGCGCAGGCTCCCCAGGGAGACCTCTACATCGGAGGAATCCACGACAGTGGGTGGAACGGGGGACCCAATGTGGGCGAGATCGTACGGCTGCGTCGCCGGGGAGCGCTGCCCCCGGGAATTGAACGGATCTCAGCCACCCCCACGGGATTCGAAATTCGGTTTACCCGGCCAGTCGATGCGAAGTTGGCTGGTGATGTGTCGTACTACGCCATCGCGGGTACAACCCGGCGTTGGACCAGCGGCTACGCCACTCCCGACAGTGGACAGCATCGGCTGGTGGTCGAGCGGGTGGAGTTGAGTGCCGATGGCCGCCAGGCGAGTCTGGTGACCACCGGGCGGCAGCCGGGACATGTCTACGAGTTCAAGCTGGATGGATTGAGATCGGCCGCGGGCGAGCCTCTGTGGCCAGCCGTGGGGTACTACACGCTCCATCGCACCCCGGGAGCGTCCCCATGAAGCCCGTTCCACAGCGGTTGTGGCGGAGACTGGGGCTTTGGCTCGGCCTGGGATGCGTGACCACGGCGCTTTCGGCCGGCGAGGGGCTGGAGTGGCCCCAGTTCCGAGGTCCCACAGGGCAGGGGATCGCCTTGGACGAGGGGGCTCCGGTGCATTGGTCCGAGACGGAGAACATTGCCTGGAAGACGCGTCTGCCCGGGCAGGGGTGGTCGTCACCGGTGGTGGATGGTGACGAGACCTGGGTGACCGCCGCGACCGAGTCGGGCAAGTCGCTGCGGGTCATCTGCTGTGACACGCGAACGGGGCGCATCGTCCGGAATATCAAGGTGTTCGACGTCGACCGGCCCGGAGGCGTGCATCCCAAGAATGGGCATGCATCTCCCACTCCAGTGCTGGCTCCCAACCGGGTTTACGTTCATTTCGGTGCGAATGGAACCGCTTGTCTGGAGCGTTCGGGACGGATTGTCTGGAAGCGGATGGTTCCCTATTACCATCACCATGGTTCGGCCGGTTCGCCCGTGCTGGTCGAGGACTTGCTGGTGCTGGTCTGTGATGGAATGAAAGCCCCATTCTACGACAAGGTGCCCCGCACAGGGGTGGAGTCGCCGCAGTTCCTGATTGCGCTCGATGCCCAGACCGGAGAGATCCGCTGGAACACACCCCGCGAAAGCCGGCATTCGTATGCCACGCCCCTCGTCATCTCCCGCCAGGGACGACGCGAGTTGATCGCTCCCGGCGGAGACCATGTCTGGGCCTATGACGCCGCCACGGGAGTCGAATTGTGGAGCTGTCGGTACGAGGGTTACTCGGTCATTCCGCGGCCGGTCACCGCGGATGGCCTGGTGTATGTGGCCACCGGATACGACTCGGCATCGCTCCTGGCGATTGAGTTGGGGGGAACGGGAGACATCACCGGGTCGAAGATCCGGTGGAAACTTTCGCAGGGGGTTCCCTTCACTCCCTCAGCCGTCGTGCTGGGGCCGCATCTTTACCTGCTGAGTGACAACGGCATTCTGTCGTGTGTCGCCCGCGATGACGGACGGGTCGTCTGGAAGCAGCGGCTGGGGGGAAATTACTCCGCGAGCCTCACCGCCATCGGTCAGAAAATCTACTGCCAGAGTGAAGACGGGCAGACCCACGTGATTCGCGCGGGAGATCAATTCGAAAAACTGGCGGTCAACCGCCTCAAGGGGCGAACTTTCGCCTCGCTGGCCGTCACGGGCCCGCGAATCGTGCTGCGAAGTGATCGGTTTCTCTATGGCCTGCAGGAGGGGGCATCGCCCCCCGCGGTCGAACCCGGCCTCGATTCCTCCGATGACCCCAACGCCAGCCCAACCGAAGAGCCGCCGGTCGACCGAGATCGATCGGATGAGGGATCGCCGCAGTGAGGGGGGCGCTTCGGAGGCGAATGGACCGGGGCGATCACCCCGTTTAACAAACCCCAATTGAAACCTCGCGCGCAGCAAAAAACCCCCGACCATCCGGTGAAGGACAGCCGGGGGTACCCTGCGTTGTTTCCCCTACGTGACTGGCGGCGGAATTCGCGTCACCTGCTCGCGGGAACGAATCCTTTCGTTCCCAGTCGAACCAGGCTCGCGAAATGTCCGCGTGAGAGCCTAGAACACGTCGAGGATGTACGCGTGACCCTTATGCCACGGGCGAGGCATCAGGTAGAAGTTGTGCCAGTTCTTGTTGTAGACTGGAATCTGGCGCTCCTGGGGATACCGGTAGTACATGTTGTCGTACTGGACCGGGGCCTGGAAGTTGTGGGGATAGTAGACGTACGGGTAGTAGTAGAACCGGCCCCAATCGCTGGGCTGGCCAATCGGGGCGGCTTGCGCCTTGGTGGGAGTGCCGGCCATGACGCCCACAATCAGCGACAGGCAGGCCAGCACACCTAAAATCGTCTTGCGGGACATGTCCATTCCTTCCGTGAATTGGTCCGCGTCCGGGTCGGGTTCGCAGTCGGGCACGAAGGGCTGCGGTGCCATTCATGCATGCTCCTATTCATCGGCCTGCGGGAATCCGTTACAACAGGAATCCTCGGCAATCCGGGCAGAACCGTTCCAAACGGTTCGGGGGCCACGCGGTGGAAGGTGCCGTAAGTGCTTGGGGAGCAACATGTTGAAGACAAGTGAACGGCCCGTGTCGAGGCTGTGGAACAGAGTTGTCGGGGGACCCGGATTGGTCTGGATGACCGTACTGGGAGGCGTGCTGGCGGCGGCCCAGGTTGCCCAATCGGAAGAGTCAGCAGGGCCCGAGATCGACCGCCTGAAGCGGCATGTCTACACCCTGGCCTCCCCCGAATTCGAAGGTCGGGGAACGGCCGAGGGAAAACGGAAGGCGCGGGAGCACCTGGTCGCGGCGTTTCGCGAGTTGCGGCTGCAGCCCCTGTTTCCCCAAGAGAGCTACCTGCAGGAGATTCCGGGTCCCAAACAGATTGGCGGACAGCAGCCCCCCATGGGGATCAATGTGGGGGCGGTCTTGCCGGGGAGTGATGCCCGGTTGCGGGACGAGTATGTGATCGTCAGCGCCCATTTCGACCACCTGGGAATTCGCGGGGGCAAGACATTTCACGGTGCCGACGACAATGCCGGCAGTGTGGCCATGATGCTGGAGGTGGCCCGGTTGTTGGCGGCCCAGCCCGTCGCCCCCCGGCGGAGCGTGGTGTTTCTCAGTTGCGACCTGGAAGAAAGCCTGCTGTGGGGGTCACGCTGGTTTGTCGCCCATCCTCCCTGGCCCCTCGAACGGGTCAAGTTGTTTGTGACCGCCGAACTGATTGGCCGAACACTGGGAGATCTTCCTCTGCCGGCGGTGTTTGTGATGGGGGGAGAGCAGGCTCCCGGCTTGCGACAATTGGTGGACGGGGTCACTCCGCCGGGAAATCTGCAGGTCTCGCACCTGGGGGTCGATCTGGTGGGCGTCCGCAGCGACTACGGCCCCTTCAAGGGAGAGAAGGTCCCCTTCCTGTTTTTCTCGGGAGGCGAGCATCGCGATTACCATCAGCCGACCGACACGGCCGACCGTCTCGATTATCAGAGACTGGCACACATCACCCAGGTGATCCGTGACGTGGTCAGGGAAGTCGCGATGACCGAGACTCCTCCCGCCTGGTCCGACCGTCCCGAGCACACCCTGGGGGAAGTCGAGACAATCGAACGGATCACCGGCACCCTGTTGCAACTGGATGACACACTACGTGAACGGGGACGGGGGCGTCTGACCGATCAGCAGCGTTTCACCGTCTCGAACATCCATACGAAGACCCGCACGCTGTTGTCCGAGAAACAGGTCTCCCCCGCCGACCGTGCCTGGCTGATTCGCTCGGCCCAGTGGATGCTGCTGACGGTCTTTTGAAACCTCGTGCCGGTCCCGGAGGGCGTGACACGTTCCGCGATCCGAGCCGGCGGACGCGAGTCTCGGTCGCACCTCGCAACCCCCGGGGGGGAAATCAATTCCCCCCCGGGCGGTGTCGCCGGTCGGGTTCAGACAAACCACGGTTCGCCCGGCTTGGCGTATTGCTTCGCCACCGCTTCGTTCAGTTCGCAACCCAGGCCCGGGGCGCAGGTGATGGGAATTCTCCCCTTCTGAATCACCGGTCCCGAAACATCCGGGCGGGTGATCAGGTCGTTCCAGAATGGGACGTCGGATCCGTGGAACTCGAGGGCCACGAAATTCGGCAGTGTCGCACAGACATGAGCGCTGGCCATGGTCCCCAGGGGTGAGGCGATGTTGTGGGGAGCGAAGCGGATGCCCTGCATTTCGGCCAGTTCGCCAATCCGTTTCCCTTCCAGCATCCCGGCACATTTCTGGATGTCCGGTGCCACCAGGTCGCAACCGCGGTGGGTGATCAGGTCCCAGAAACCGTGGCGGCGGTTCAGGTTTTCTCCCGTCAGGATGGGAACGATTCCCAGGGCCCGGATCTCGGCCACATCGCGGTAGTTCTCGGGAGGGCAGGGGTCCTCAAGCCACAACAGGTTGTAGGGAGCGAGGGCGCGGGCAATCCGGATCGCCTCGGTGGGGGCGAACCGCCAGTGGCAGTCGACCGCCAGATCGACGCTGTCCCCAGCCCCCTCACGGGCGGCGGCGACACACGCGGCCATCTTGTCCATCTCGGCCCGGGTCAGGGGGCGGTTGAGCTCCTCCCCAGTCAGCACCACGATCGAGTCGATGTCGAACTTCATCGCATCAAACCCGGCCGCGACCATTTGCCGGGCCCGGTTGAAATACATCTCGGGCTCGTAGCGCTCTTCGTGTTGGGGACGGCCCGCGAGGGCGTCTTTCAGCCACTGCGGCTCGCGGGCATCGAGCATGGGTCCCCAGCTCTCGACATTGTCCCCCGCGTGGCAGTCGACATAGATCCGCACCTCATCCCGCACCTTTCCCCCCAGAAACTGCCAGCAGGGAACGCCCCACGACTTCCCCACCAAATCCCAGAGGGCCGCCTCGATTCCACTGATGGCGTTGTACAGGTAACCCGCCACCGCCCCGGCTCCCGAGCCCTTGCGCCACAAGAACCGGCACAGACGGTCAACCTCGCGCGGATCTTTCCCCTCCAGCAGCGGCAGCATCTCATGCAGCGCCGTCGTCAACCCCGGCGCGAAAAAACACTCCCCCGTGCCGTACTGGCCATTGTCGGCATGAATCCGCACATACGTGTAGTCGTAATTCGCCTCGACAACGGCGGTGGTGCCGTGGGTGATCTGCATGGTGTGAAAAGCCTGAAACTCGTGTCGGGATGGGCGGGTAGTAGAAGTGCGGGGAAAATGTCCCCCCGGGTGAGGTTTGACCTCGGGAGAGGATCTCTCTTCGGCGGGGTGGGCACCCAGAGTGGTTCCAGGTGGGGGATTCAGAGCTCGGCAGGACCTTCCGGCCGACCTCCGAAGGGAGGTCGGAATGACACTCCGAGCCCCAAGGTTCGCATGCATCATCGGCCTTTGATGCCGGAGCTGCAAGCGTTGAGCGGTGATGGTTGGTGTGCGACCCGTGTGCTACAAACAACGGTGTTGCAGCGGGAAGTTCGTTCCACTTCAGGTTGAGAGGATTGCCAGATGAACAGACAGATCACGGGGGTCTGTTGGAGTGCGGTCGTGTTGTGGAGTGGTTGGGTGGCGGTCTTCGCCCAGGAAAAACCCGCCGTCGATTCACCCCCCAAAGACAAGCCGGCGGTCGAGAAACCCGCCTCCGAAAAACCTGTGGAGGTCCAGTACGCGCAGATTGAGATCAAGGGGGCCTATTCCGAGGGACCGCAGGCACCGGGACTGTTTGGCGAGCTGAGCGAAACGCTGGCGGTCGCCCTGGGCAAGTTCGAGAACGCGGCACGCGACAGCAAGATTGCGGGGGTCATCCTCAAGATCGATGGTCCCACGATTGGATGGGCGAAAATGCGGGCCCTGCGGGGCGGGATTGCCAAGGTTCAGGCGGCCGGGAAGAAGGTCTACGCGACCCTCAACGAAGCCGACAACATGGACTTTCTGCTGGCCACCGCCTGCGATGAAGTCTGGATGCCCGAGGCGGGGGTTTTGACCACCCTGGGGCTGCGGGCCGAGGTCACCTTCTACAAGAAGGCGTTCGACCTGCTGGGGGTGAAGGCCGAGATGTTGCGGGTGGGTGAATTCAAGTCGGCCGGAGAACCGTACTCGCGCACCGAAATGAGCCCCGAGTTCCGCAAGGAAATGGAGGAGATTCTCGACGACTTCTATCAGCAGCTGATCACCACCATCGCCGAGTCGCGCAAAGTGCCGGTCGAGAAGGTTCGCGAATTGATCGACTCGGCCCCGCTCACGGCCCGGCAGGCGTTCGAGAACAAATTGATCGATCACGTGGGCTACCAGGATGAACTCGAGACCGCCCTTGGCAAGATTCACGAGGGGAAGACTCTCAAGGTGCTCCGCAAGTATGGCAAGAAGAAGGTCGACACCGATCTCAACAGCCTGGCGGGAATGCTGAAGTTCATCGAAGCGTTGACGGGCGGCGAGCAGCCCAAGAAGAAATCGGCCAATCCCAAGCTGGCGATCATTCACGCCCAGGGAATGATTGTGACCGGAGCCAGTTCGGTCGACTTCCTTTCGGGGGAATCGACCATGGGCTCCGACACGATGATCAAGGCGATTCGCGAGGCCCGCACCGATCCGACGGTGAAGGCGATTGTGCTGCGGATCGACAGCCCCGGCGGCAGCGCCCTCGCCAGCGATCTGATGTGGCGCGAGCTGGAACTGGTCGACAAGCCGTTTGTGGTCAGCATGGGAGACACCGCCGCCAGTGGCGGCTACTACATCGCGATGGGGGCCGACCGCATCTTCGCCGAGGCGGGAACCATCACTGGATCCATCGGTGTCGTGGGGATGAAACTGGCCACCGCGGGGGTGATGGAAAAGGTGGGGGTCACCACCGACGTGATTTCCCGCGGCAAGAACTCGGGCATCAACAGCACGACCCAGGGCTACACCGAGGGGGAGCGGGCGGCGATGCAGAAGATTCTCGATGAGATCTATTCGCAGTTCACCCACAAGGCGGCCACCGGCCGAAAAATGCCCTGGGAACAGCTCGAGAAGCTGGCCCGAGGCCGGGTCTACACGGGGAATGCCGCGCTGAAGCTGGGCCTGGTGGACGAATTGGGGGGGCTCGATGTGGCCATCGCCCATGCCAAGAAATTGGCCGGGCTGAATCCGGAAGAGAAGCTCGAGCGGCTCGATCTGCCCAAGGCGGCCAATCCGCTGGACGGGCTGCTGGGCGGGGGCGATTCGGGGGCCGACTCGCGGTTGCCGACTCAGGGGGCTGCCATCCGCGACCTCTGGGGCGACCTGCTTCCTGCGGGGACCTCCCGCGCGTGGGGAGCCCTGCGCCTCTTCCGGAAAGAACGGGCCGCCACCGTGCTGCCGTTCGATCTGAAGGTGGAGTGAATTTCAGGTCTGCGAGAGCCATTTGAATGTCCCCCCCAGTCGGTGTCGCCGCTGGGGGGGCAGGACTTTTATGCTGCGAATGAACTCTCGCCGTGGCGGAATTCACGGTCGCGTTGAATGGCTGCTTGGCGGATAAATCCGTCGAGACGAATCGCGAACTCAATTCTTCCGGAAGGGAAAGAATCCATCGAACAACGGTAACTGATTGGCTTTGGTGATGCCGAAGTGCCTCAACAACTTCGCATCATTGATGTCTTCGGAGCGATACTGCTCGCAGCTCTCGGAATCGTCTTCCGTGCGGGCCAGCTCCAACAGCAATTCAAACGGTTTTTGTTCGTGGTATTGCAGGGCCAATCTGCGGATGGCCAGACCTTGAAGGATGCGCCACACCATCAATAGCATTTCGGGATGACGGGTCTCCGAAAGTGCCTGGAGGAAGGCCCGGATTCTGTGTGGATTGCGGCCGAACTCAAAGCGGAGCTGTTCGGGACAGAATGACACCCGATGACCGAATCGGCTCTGGAACGCATCGGTCAGGTCATTCAGTCGACGAAGCAGTGGCGCAAGTGTCTGCTCTTCGGCACCGGAGGATTTCAGCAGCCAGTCCAGATCGTTTGAACGCAGCAGTTCGGCGAGTCTGCCCGCTGGTGACGAAATCATGCGGCCCTCGCGATGAGGCGGTGTGTGGAGTACTCCAGTAAATGTTCAATACCATCGAGGATAAAACGCATGTCCGGGGACTCGGTGTCATCGACGATGATCGTTACCTCGTTCGTCCGCACAGGAATCGAGATGAGCGAATTCTGAGGAGAGTCCGGTCGGTCATGATCCCACGACTCTTCCGCAGTTGCGTCGGAATTCACGAGGAGTTCACGCACGGATCCGCAAGGAATCTCCTTGAGAGTTGAGTATTTTTCTCCGGTTTCGGCATTCTCAAAACGTGCCTGCGGCCATTTCTTGCGAATGATGCGAACGCACGCCTCGAGGGATGCCGAATCTCCGACGGCGTCGAAAACACGATCAGTTCCGCCAATCATTGTGCTGACTCCGTGACTTGGGCTGTCTCACCATGCACTTGGCGTCGAGAACGGTCGACGTCGTAATCGGTGGAACTCGACCGAATGACTTCTCCTCTTCCACCGGGCAGGCGTTGCAGGTCGTCTCCACCACGGAAGCCCAATACAAACCTGGTTTTGTCGGCACAGCCCCGAATAAACAGGCGTTTGTTCAAGTTTCGGGTGCCCGGAGGAAGAGTTGTGAAGTCAGCCCCCCGGGGTGTCCTCCTGGAGGCTGCGAGGCCCGGAACGTCCACACGCTCTGCGCCCGAATTCCATTGAAGCCTTCTTGGTTGGTGTCATGGAACACAGTCGGAACTCCAGGTGCCAAATCAACAACATCCTTGGCCAGTCAGCAGTCGTAATGGTGTTTTGCGAGAGAGTCGAGTGCTTGTGTTCATTTGTCCGGGTCATGTGTCGCCCGAATCCGGTTGGCTCGATAACCAGAGTTGTCGTCCTTGCGGAAGCGAAAACTGGTCAACGAAGTCTCTTGCGCTGGGCCCAATCGAGTGTTGCCTGTTATCAACAACCGCTGAGAGGCGATGTTGCCGAACGTCAACAGCCCTGTGTAATCGGCATAACTGGTCTTTGTTGTATTCGTCTTAAGTATATGTTGCATAACGGGTTGTGGTGATTTTGGTGGCTGTCGTCAAAAGTTCTTACGACTGGCCCGGGCTTTGCCTAAGTGGAACTGTCTGCCGGTGCCGTCGAGTGGTCCACCTGGCAGCAATCCACCGAACTGGCGCAGGACTGACGATGTCGTTCAACAAGAAGTTCCTCAAAATCTATCCGGTCGACCGTGTCACCGTGTTGCATTTGGGCGAGATGGAGATCTGGGACGGGGCCGATATGGCTCTGCTGCGCGAGACCCTGACCAACCTCATCGAGAAAGAGCGGCGGCGGGCCATCGGCATCGACATGACCTACGTCAAATACATTCCCGGGGGCTTCTTCGGAATGTTGTTCGACTGGCACGAACAGGGGGTTTCGATTCACCTCTACACGCCGCAGCCGAATGTGCGGCGGATGCTCTGGTTTGACCGGTTCTTCGAACCACGCTCGGAATTCGAATACGAACTGCGTCCCGAACGGGCGGACGAATTCCCGCTGGGCTTCGCCGAGGAAGAGGCCGGCATGATGCCCGGCAGTGTCATGAATCTGCTGTTGAGCTCGGTGGCGGATCAATAGCCGCTGGCGGCGAAGCACCTCCGCCAGCCCGCAACCCGAACGCAACCCAACCCGTGGCGGGCGCCCGTCCCGTGAAAGGTCAGGCCGTCCTCACTGCCGACGGTCTGTCGGTTGTCTCGCGGTCTGCGGACCCGTCAACGCGGCACGCCCCGGGGGCCCCGACGTCTCAGCGCCCGGGCGGCGGCCCGACCCCGTTCGAACAATTGCCGGTTGGTCGGGGCGGCTTTCGCCCGCTGCCCTTCCGCCAGCGACTGTTCCCAACTCGTCTCGCTCAGTGGGAGCCATTCCGACACGACCCCCACCATGTAATAGTTCAGGCTTCGCGGAGCCTCCAGTTCCTGGGCTTGTGTGGTCCCGGGAAACCATTGCAGCCGCGGGTCTTCTCGTGAGGGAGGGGTCTCGGTACCGGTCTGGATCGCGGCAGGGCGCAACCAGAACTCGTTCACCAGCCCCACCCCCTCTGGCTTGAGGTACGGAAGCTGCTTGAGGGCCTCGTAACCCTCGAGCGCCAGCAGAATGTCGATTCCCCCATGGCCGCGCAGGGGGGAATGCAGCGGACTTCCCAGGCGGACCTGGCATGAGACGCTGCCAAACCGGCGGCTCAGACCGTGGATCTCGCTCTTCTTGACCTCGTAGCCCTCATGCAGAGCAGCCGCGATCAGCAGATCCCCCGCCGTGACCACTCCCTGGCCACCCAGGCCCGCCAGCAGGATGGTCAGCGGGGCTGTGCCGGCGTCAGACATGTCTCAAGTTCCACCAGATCGGGCACAAGTCGGCGAGGTTGCAGCGCTCCTTCGGGACAGGCCTGAACGCAGAGGGTGCAGCCGACACACAGGTCGTGATTGATCAGCGGAGCCGGGCGGCCCGCCAGTTCCTGGCGCTCGATGGCCACACAGCCCACCTGGAAGCACTCGCCGCAACCGGTGCAGGCCTCCTCCGTCAGATGAGCCTGTTGAACAGTCTCGCGGCGCTTGAGCAGCAGACAGGGGGCCCGGCTGATCACCACCGCAGGACCGGGATGGTCGAGAGCCTCCCGCAGGACCTCTTCGCTCTCGGCCAGGTCGTAGGGGTTGATCACCCGGACCCATTCGATGCCCAGAGCGGCGATCAGCTTCTCCAGGTTGACCCCTGGCCCGCTCTGTCCCAGGGCGGTCTGCCCATTCGCAGGATTCCCCTGCAGGCCCGTCATGGCGGTCGTGGAATTATCCATCACCAGCACGGTGGTCTGTCCGCGATTGTGGACCAGGTCCAGCAGTGGACCCAATCCCGAGTGCAGCAGGGTCGAGTCGCCAATCACCGCCAGCAACTTGCCCCGGACCCGGTCCCCCAGGGCCTTCTCCATCCCCAGGGCGGTGCCGATGCCAGCTCCCATGCAGACCACGCTGTCGATCGCGTTCCAGGGCTCCAGCGAACCCAGGGTGTAGCAGCCGATGTCTCCGGCGACCCGCACGCCAATCCGGCTGATGGCCGTGTACACCCCCAGGTACTGGCAGCCCGCGCAGATGCGGGGAGCCCGTCCTGGAATCGAGGGATCTCCCAGCTGCATGGGCTGGGGGGCCCGCTGCTCGACCGAGTGCAGGATCCGTTCGGGGGTCAATTCTCCCACGCGGGGAATCCAACCCTCGCTGGCGACGGGAATGCCCAACGCCTTGATCTGCTCTTCCAGAAAGGGGTCGAGTTCCTCGATGACCCAGACCTCGTCCACCTGGGCTGCGAACTCACGAATTTTCTGGGCGGGCAGGGGCCAGCTCTGCCCGAGCTTCAGCACCGACAGGTGGGGGAAGGCCTCGCGAACATATTGATACGCCAGGCCCGAGGTAATGACCCCCACCCGCAAGTCACGCCATTCGACGCGGTTCCAATCGGCCGCTTCGGCGTACTGGGCCAACGCCTCGACACGGGCCTCCAGCGCCCGATGCCGCAGAATCGCCTGGCGGGGCAGCAGCACATACTTGTCGAAATCGCGGATGAATCCGGTGGGAGTGCGTGGCTCGGGGGGATCGCCCACACGGACGAGGGTCTTGGAGTGACAGATGCGGGTGGTCAGGCGGACGAGCACGGGGGTATCGAACCGCTCGCTCAGCTCAAACGCAGCCAGGACGAGATCGCGGGCCTCCTGGCTGTCCGACGGCTCCAGCATGGGCAGCTTGGCCGCCCGCGCGTAGTGACGGCTGTCTTGTTCGTTCTGTGAACTGGCCGCCGAAGGATCGTCTCCCACCACCACCACCAGGCCCCCGTTCACTCCGGTGTAGACCGAAGAGAACAGGGGATCGGCGGCGACATTGAGGCCGACGTGCTTCATCGAGACCATCGCGCGGGCTCCCGCGAACGACGCCCCCAGGGCCACCTCATAGGCCACTTTTTCGTTGGTGGACCAGAGCGCCTCGATTCCGGGATGCCGGGCGATCGACTCCAGAATCTCGGTACAGGGGGTTCCCGGATAGCTGGTGGCCACGGTCACCCCGGCCTCATAGGCCCCTCTCGCGATGGCCTGATTCCCCGACATCAGCCACGTCTGCGCCGACTTCATGTCGCCCCCTTCAGTTCGAGGATTTGAGCCGTGGTCATCACGGCAGCCTGGTTGTCGATAAACGGAAGCATACCAGCCAGTACAGTTCCCGGACCCACGTCGATGAAACGGTTGGTTCCCTGCTGCGTGCGGGACAGAATGGTCTGGCCCCAGTGCACCGGGGCGGTCAGACAGTCGGCGAGGAATTCGCCCACTTCCAATCCACGTCGCAATTCGTTCCCGGTGCGGGTGTCGATCACCGGGACCTGCGGATCCCGCAACGGCAATTCGGCCAGGTCGGTCCGCAGCGCCCGCGCGACCGGTTCCAGGAACGGGGTGTGCATCGCCCGCGATCGGACCAGCACCCGCGCCTGTTTCGCCTGCCGCGCCAGCGACTCCGCCAACACCCGTTCCACCGCCAGTGCCATCCCCGAGATCACCTGCTGCCGGGGAGAGTTCCAGTTCGCCACCCAGACATCCCGCTCGGCCGAGACCAAATCGGCCACCACTGGCGCGTCCAGCCCCAGGATCACCCCCATCGCATGGTCTTGACTCTCGACCCAGTCATGAATGCGCTGTTCGGTCAGCCCCAGCAGATGGAGTCCTGTGGCGAAATCGAGGACCCCACTCGTGGCGACCGCCGCCCAGGAGCCCAGGCTGTGCCCCAGAACGGCCGCTGGTTGCCAGCCTCGCGAGCGCAGCACGGCGGCGGCGGCACACGAGATCACGTAGATGACCTCCGACTCCTGCCGGGGGGGCACCACCTTGCGCCCCGAGCCCTCCAGACAAACCGCCTCCACACTGTACCCCAGCAGGTCAGAAGCCTGCCGCACCAGTTCATCGGCCACTGGCTCCCGCCCCAGAAACTCCCCCCCCATCCCGACGTAGCGACACCCCAATCCCGGGAACAGCCAGATCTCGGCAGATTGCCCCCCAACGGCGCAATCTGCCGCGCCCACCTGCGCGGTGTTTTCGCAGGTGGTCCTGTGGGGATCGGAGGTGGGATGTTCGATCTGTCCGGGCACACCGCGATGGTATCTGTCGCGAAGCGAATCGTCGACCGTCGGGCCCCGGAAATCCCCGCTCCTGGGACCCCCTGCACCCCCACCGTTTGCCTTGATTTCCTGATCGGAACTTTTCTCTCCAGAGAGTGCCCGCCGACTCCCCCCAGAGGGGGAATGTTCCCATCGGTGCCCCCCGATTTGGCGGCCCGGTTCGAACTCCTTACCATGCAGGTCGTGCGGCCCCCCAAGACGGTCGCTCTCTGTGAGGTTTCTCGCTCTTCCGAAAGAGTCGGACGATGATCAACATGGCACCACTGGCGGGGCGCATCGCTCTCGTCACCGGCGGTTCACGGGGAATTGGCCGGGCCTGCGCTGAAGAACTCGCCCAGGCCGGTGCCGATGTCGCCATCAACTATCACTCCCACGTCGCGGCGGCTCGCGAAGCGGTCGAGGCGGTCGAACGGCTGGGACGCCGGGCCTTTCCCATTCAGGCCGATGTCTCCCAGCCGGCGGAAGTCGACCATATGGTCCGGATGGTGGAACAGACCCTCGGACCGATCGACCTGCTGGTCAACAATGCCGGGGTCTTCGACTATGTGCCCCACGGCGAACTGACCCTCGAGATGTGGCAACGCACGCTGAATGTCAATCTGACCGGCAGCTTCCTGGTCACCTGGGCCGTGAAAGAAGGCATGCTCGCCCGCCGGTTTGGCCGCATCGTCAACGTGGCCTCAATTTCGGCCCTGCAGCCCCGCCCACTGTCGATTGCCTATGCGGCCAGCAAGGCGGGGATGATGGGACTGACCCGCAGTACGGCGGCCGCCTTCGCGGGACACAACATCCGCGTGAATGGTGTTGCGCCCGGACTCATTGAGACCGAAATCATCGAAGGGGTTTCGGCCGAGGCGGTCGACAAGATCGTCTCCGCCACCCCCTTGCAGCGCATTGGTCAGCCTGTCGATGTGGCCCGGGTGGTGCGCTTCCTCATGACGGACGACTCCGAATTCATGACCGGGCAAACCCTGGTGGTGTGTGGGGGTCGGGTCATGACACCCTGAAGAACCAGGCGGCTCCCCTCTTCGCCGCGCCTGGCCAGCGCCCGCTTTTGGGGCCCTCGGCCGCCCACTGCCGCGCCGGGATGACTTTGGGACAACAAGCCCGGCTGAGCTGGCTGCTACCAATACTCCACAGGACCATTGGGGGTCCGGATCAGGGCTGTGGGAAGCGGTTCCAGCCGGGTGCCGTGGCGTTCTTCAATCTGGTCGGCGATCGCGGCGAATTCCGCAACGCTCTCAAACTGGCGCAGCCGGTCTTCCAGGTCTTCGGGAATACCCAGCCGGGCCCCGTACCACGCCGCGAACTTGCGGAAGTTCCGGCAGCTGAGGAACTCGCCGTGCTGCTCCACCATCAACTCGAAATGCCGTCGCAGAAAACTGGTCTGCTCGGCGGGACTGGGAGTGAACTCGGCCCCCTGCGGATCTCCCTCCTCGGCCAGAGCGATCCGGCGGAAGATCCAGGGATCCATGAGCGCTCCCCGGCCGATCGCCACGGCGGCACACCCCGTCTCCCGACGCATCCGGAGCGCGTCCGCCACCGTGCGCACGTCGCCATTGCCCACAACGGGAATGGACTTCACCGCCTCGACCACTGCGCGAATTCCTTCGAGACACACATTTCCCGTGAAGCCCTGTTGCCGGGTCCGGCCATGAATGGTGATCGCGCAGACCCCCAGTTGCTCGAATTCTTCCGCCAGCAGCGGGGCGGTGAGCCGGCTGCGGTCCCAGCCCAGGCGCATCTTGACCGAAACCGGCAGCCGCACGGCGCGGACCACCTCTCCCACCAACTGGCACGCACCATCGCCATTGCACATCAGGCGGGCCCCGCCTCCCGACCCGGTGATCTTGGCCATGGGGCAACCCATGTTGATGTCGATCGCCTGGTAGCCATGGTCCTCGAGCCAGCGGGCGGCGGCCACCATGTGGCGCACCTCGCCACCGTAGATCTGCACGGTCAGCGGAGTATCGGTGGAATGGGTCTGAACCAGTTCGCGGGCCCAGCGGGTGCCCGAAACCAGGTGCGAGGCCTGCACCAGATCGGTGGTGCACAGTCCCACTCCACCCATCTCGCGAATCACCCGCCGAAACGCCAGGTGGGTGTACCCGGCCAGCGGTGCGAGGAAGTAGCGGGATGCCAGGTGCCGTCCCCCCAGGGTGATGCCGCGCGCCGTGGGCTCGGCACTCGAGGGAGGGGGGGGTTGATCACCCAGAACCGCAGGGGAGGGTGGGGGGGCCGTGGCCGATTGCATCGTCATGCCGAGGGGGTCTCCGGAGCGGGGGGCCGGTTCTCGAGGGCCTGTCCCTCGAGACGCCGCAGGGCGAGCCGCAGCTCTTCGGGAACGGGGACTGGCTTTTGGAGCTGGTAGTCGAATGTCACCACCACGCAGTCCCCCTCCGCCGCGATCTGTTCCTGCCGCTCACTGACCACGCGGTGTTGCATGGTGAGGCTGGTCCGGCCCAGCCGGGAGACCCGGGCACCAATCCAGACCGTGTCCGGAAAGCGAATCTGCCGACGATAGTTGCACGACACGGCGGCGAGGATGGGGGCGAGCCGTTGTGACTGGTCGATCTGCAGCAGTCCCGCCCGGTCGCTGTAGGCGATGCGGGCGGTCTCGAACCAGCGCAGGTAGACGGTGTTGTTGACGTGTCCGAACGCGTCCTGATCACCCCATTGGACGGGCAGTCGCACAGACACGGGAAACCCTTCCAGCAGGGCCCTTGTGGCGGGGGAAGGGCTCTCAGTGGTCATGGTCCAGTCGGGGTGGTGAGGTGCTGGTGGCCGTGGGGGAATCGTCCTTCATCAAGACGCCACTGCGCTGTTCCGCAAGGGAACGCCGCAGCAGCCGCAAGAGCACGTGCGCCGCCTCGGCGGGGGGCAGCCCCGCGGGATGAATATTGGAGACGCAGTTGCGGTCGGCATCGGTGAGTCCGCGCCGGGGTTGATGAACGAAATAGGCGCCCAGGCTGTCGGGGGCGAGCAGTCCGGGACGTTCGCCCAACAGCGTGAGGGCCAGACGTGCCCCCAGCAGTTCCCCGACCTCATCCTGCAGGGCCACCCGGGCCCGGGGGATCACAAAGACGGGGGCGAGCTTCCATCCTTGTTCCTGGAGTGATGGCCACAGGATTGCCAGCAGAGGAACGACCTGGCGGAGCGCCGCCAGAGCCGAGAGCCCATCCGAGACAATCACGACCAGATCGCACGCGCGGTGACCTCCGAAACCAGGCTCCGCCAGCGCGGTCCGGCTTTCGGGTGAGAGTTCGCGTCCCCAATCGGGCCGTGTCAGGAAGGTCCGGCGATCGGCGGCGCGGGTCGCCAGCACCCGGGCGGGACAGCCCAGGAAACCGAGTTCCTGCACGAGCCGCTCGGGTTCGAAGGGGGAGTGCACCGCATCCCGCGCCTGCGAGTGGGCCAGCGAAAAATCGAGCCAGGCTCGGGTGGGCAGGCTGCCGCCGGCGCGACCCAGGGCGATGCGGGCCGGACTGATCGCACGAAGGTGAGACCAGGTGTCGGGAAGGTGGGCAGGTGAACCATCCACGGGAGCGGCCTAAGTTTGTGGATCTTGTGGCTGGTTCAGGAAATCGAGAATCAGGTCTTCGTCGGAATCGGATTTCTTCCGGGAAGTGCCCCGTGGGGGGGCCGATTTGGCGGGCCCCGCGGCGCGGCCCGGTTTCAAACGGGGCGGCTGGCTGGTAGGGACTCCTTCCGGGAGGGGGGAACCGGCGCGTCGTGCGGCAGGGGGCCGGGTCGTCGCGACCTCGGGCTGGGGCTCGAGTTCGATGGTTGGCGACACGGGAGGCCCCGCAGCGACTGGTCCAGATACCGCGGGCCCAGATACCACGGGCCCAGATACCGCGGGCTGAAGCGCCGGTGCTCTCGGCCGGGGACGCGATGCCGGTTCCGGTTGGTCCGGCTGATTGTGCCCGGGAAGGGGCAGTCCCAATCTTTCGGCCGCCTGCCGGAATTCGTCGGTCATCAACTGCACCCGCGACCAGCGTTGGGCGG
>CAIOTJ010000586.1 GCA_903861195.1 uncultured Planctomycetaceae bacterium
CACGCTGCGACAACATCATGCTCGGAACGCTCCCCTCGTGATTGAAAACCCTGCAGTTCGGCGGCCTGCGGATCCCCCACACGACCGGTCAGATTGCAGTTTGACCCCGAATCGAACCGTATTTTTGTTCGAACGGTCTCTTCCAGTCCCGCCGCACCACACCGGTCATGGGGACAAACCCCGCCGCGACGAGGATCATTTCAGCAAGTTGTGGACCATCGAGCGGAGGAACTCGGCATCCGCGGGACTTTTTAGCGGATTTCCCGCCCGGTGCCCCCAGACCGAAACCAGCGTCGCGACCTCGCAGCCGGGAATCCGCGCCGCGTCAGCCCGAATATCCTCTTCGGTGAAATACAAATCGGATTGGGCGGGAATCAGCAGCGTCCGGGCCCGAATGCTGCCGAGTGCCGCGTCGAGGTCACCGCGATGTCGGGGAGTGTCGCTGACGTCCGACTGCAGCCACGTCTCGATCATCGACAGCAAATTCGCCGGGTCGCGCCGCAGAAAACCGGCCTCCCAATCCCGCAGCAGGAAATCCTCCAGCGACGCATACCCCACCTCGCGCCAGGTTTCCTGCCGGTAGAACGCCTGCGACAACGCCCAGCCGGCGTAGACCCGGGCGAACGCCCGGAGGCCCGCCAGCGGACGCCCGGCAAACCGCTCTCCCGTCCAATGCGGGTCGGCCTGCAGGGCACTCCGCAAGCCTTCCAGAAACACCCGGTTGTGCGGGGTCGTGCGGGCCGTCGCACAGATCGCCACCACCCGCTCCACGCGGTCGGGGTGCGTCACCGCCCAATGCAGCGCCTGTTGCCCCCCCATCGACCAGCCATAAATCAGCGCCAGCCGCTCGATGCCCAGCTCCTCCACGATCAAGCGGTGCTGCGCCGCGACGTTGTCGGCATGGGTGAAGGGGGCCCGCAACGTCCCCGCGAATGGTTCCGGCAAATTGCTGGGAGATGACGAGAAGCCATTCCCGAACATGTTGCACAAAATCACGAAATACCGCGACGTGTCGAGGATCTTCCCCGGCCCCACCAGCCACTCGAGATCGGGATGCTGGGCCCCATACGACGTGGGATAGAGCACCGCGTTGCTGCGCTCGGCGTTGAGTTGGCCGTAGGTCTGATAGACCAGCCGCGCGTCCGGCAGAGTGACCCCCCGCTGCAGCACGAACTGCGGCAGCCGCAGTTCGTGCCCCACCGTCGCGGTGCCGGTCATGCCGGGCCCCCGCCAGCGGCCGTCGTCGCGAACGACGCCAGCACCTCCCGCTGGGCGGCGACGTATCCTGGAACCACGTGGGCCAGCCGCGACTTCAACTCCTGATGGGCCTGGGGGAGTTGATGAAAGGGAATCGACGGATACAGATGGTGCTCGGTGTGGAAGGGCATGTTCCACATGCAGAGGCGGATCGGGAATGTGGTGAGCGTCGTGCGGGTGTTGGTCAGCCCGTCACTGCCCTGCGTGCAGCCGGTATGTTCGGCCAGAGTGATCATCCGCAGGCACGGCTGGGCCAACAGCGCGGGCAGAAACCAGCCGAACCACGCCTCCATCCGCCCCGCGGCAATCGACCCGACCGCAAGGGCGTACACGGCCAGTTGCAGCCCGGCCGACAGGGCGATCTTTCCCCGCGCCGACTCGGGAACAAACGGAATACCCCGGGTCTGACCCAGAGCCAGCTTGAGGAACCGCCAGGGACGCAACGGCCAGAAATGCAGGCCCGACACCTCGGCCAGATAGCCCCAGCCCGACTCGGGCTTGAAGTCGGACAACTCGGGATCCCGCTCGGGATCTTGCGTGTAACGATGATGCCAGGTGTGGTAGTACCGGTAGAAGTGGAAGTTGTAGAAGCTCACCAGACCGGCGAACCAGCCGAACAGCTCGTTGAGCAGCGGGGTTGCGAAGGCCGTCTTGTGCACGCATTCGTGCATCGGGGCGAACATGGTGACAATCACAAATCCATGCACCAGCATCGCCGGGATCAGGGTCGCCCACTGCCCCGACGCCAGCCACACCAGAGTCGCCGTCAGGGCCAAGAGCCCCACATGCACCCCCGCCCGCAGCAGCCCCGCGGCATCCGACCGCCGACTGAGTGACCGCAGCACGCCAATGTCCAGCACCCGCCCCGGCAATGCCGAGGTCCCCATATCGAGTGCGTCCGACCGCTCACCCGTATCCACTGCCATCTGTGCGCTCTCCCAACAAGATCGCCGCAGCCGGTCGTTCTCGCGACCGTCCGACAACTTCAAGTCTGTACACTGTCGCTCAGAGCCTCCGAGCGCCAGAGGCCCAATCGCTCTATCAATTCGTTCTAGCCGTTCCCGGGATGGGTTTCAATCAGAAACCGGATCGGTCCGCAGGCAACTCTCCAGGACCGGCACCCTCCTTCATCAGCCGCCGCACCCGGCCTTTTCATTCCCCCAGCAGAAAGTCGACCAGCGGCTGCGACTCGTACAACGGTGTCCCCCCGTGCCCCAGACCGGGGATGATGACCACCTCGGCCCGGCCTCCCAGCCGGCGGTACCGCCGGGCCAGTTCGGTCGAATTCGGCCCGAGTGGCACCAACTCATCCCGGTCACCGTGGATGTGCAGGATCCGCACCCCCTGCCGCGCCAACGGCTCCAGCCGGTCGATCGGGTTGTAGTCGCTGCTGTTGCGGACCAGTTCGTCGTAGGTCAGCCCGTAGTCGAGCCCCCGGGTCGGGAACTGGATGACGTTGTACAGACCGGGCCAGGTCCAGAAATCGGTCGCCGGGCAGATGCCGCCGATCCGCTCGACCCGTTCGGGCTGCCGGCTCGCCCAGGCGTAGCCAATCAGCCCGCCGTTGCTCTGCACCACCAGCCGGGCCCGCTCATTCAACCCGAATTGCCGCTGCACCCGCTCGTAGAACTCTTCGCACACCCGCGCCCCCGCCGGGCTGCCGCAGGACGTCCCCACATCGATCCCTGCGACGTGGAATCCCGCCTTGAGGAAGCGTTCCACATACCAGCGATGATGCAGTTGCCCGTGCCCATCGTGGATCCCCAGCCAGAAGGGGAAGATCCAGATCCACCGGCGGCGGGCATCGACCTCCCCGGTCGGCTCGACAACATATCCCCTCCGCCCCGCCACCTCGAGCGGTACCAATCGCCCCGCCGCGTACGTCCCCTCGATCCGTTCGGGGATCAGCTTGCGGAGGTATTCGGCATCTGGAGTGGCGGGCTTTGCGGGAGGTGTCTCCTGCGCCCACCCCACCAGAGGGACGAAGGCAACCGCAATCGACAGTGCGGCGGCCAGCCCCCAGTGCGTGGCGCACCTCGATCCAACACCACGGCTCCGGCAGTCTTCCGGGCCAATCGGACTCGGATTGCGGTCCATCCATGCCACCCTGGGGGAACTCAGGCGATCAATTCGGGAATCGGACGGCCATGGTCGACCACCGGGGTCGGACGGCCGGAAAAATCCTTGAGCAGCGTGTTGGGGGCGTCGATCCCCAGATGGTGGTAGATCGTCGCCAGGAAATCGCCCGGGCCGCACATCCGCTCGACCACGTCCTCGCCCCGCGCATCGGTGGCCCCAATCACCTGGCCGGTCTTGATCCCTCCCCCGGCCCAGAGGTTCGAAAACGCCCGCGGCCAGTGGTCGCGCCCGGGCTGCTTCGTCCCCGCCGGGGCGCTCGCGTCTCCCCCGCCGGTGCTGGGTGAGTATTCAATCCGAGGCGTCCGGCCGAACTCTCCCGTCACGCACAAGAGGACCCGCTTGTCCAGCCCGCGGTCGTAGAGGTCTTCAATCAGCGCGGTCACCGCCTGGTCCCAGGCATTCGCCCGGAACTGCAGCGCCTCGAAGACGTTGTGATTCACCGCGTGGTCATCCCAGTTTTGTACCCGCCCGCACAGCGGTCCCGAGAGCTGGCTGGTGACAATGTCGACCCCCGCCTCGACCAGCCGCCGGCACATCAGCAACTGCTGACCCCAGGCGTTCCGTCCGTACCGGTCCCGCACCGCCGGATCTTCGCGGGTCAGATCGAACGCCTCCTTCGCCTTGGGATTGGTCAACAGGGTCATCGCCTGCGACTCAAATTCGTCCAGGGCCGACAGCTCGCGCTGCTGATCGAACGCCCGTTCCAGGGTGTCGAGCTTCTGCCGCAGCGTCGACCGGCGGTCGAGCCGGCGCACTTCGCCAGAGTTCGACAGCCCGATGTTCGGCACCTGGAAATTCGGCTGGTTCGGATCGCCGCTGACCACGAAGGGAGAAAACGCCTCTCCCACGTAGGCGGGGCCGTTGTACTCCAGCGGCGGATTCACCCCCACATACGCCGGCAGCGGACAAGTCCGCGGCCCCTGCTGCGCCCGCAGGTAATTTGCGATGCACATCCAGTCGGGGTACTTGGGCTTTGGCTTGTCGCGCGTGTCGGGATCTCCCGAGAGCAACTGCATCGAACCCGCCGGGTGCCCCCCCGCCGTCTGCTTCATCGATCGCAAAATCGTAAACTTGTCGGCCAACGCGGCGTGCCGGGGCAGCAGCTCGGTCAACGTCAGCCCGGGCACCTTGGTCTCAATCGGCTGGAAGGGGCCGCGGTACTCGGAGGCCGACTTGGGCTTGGGATCGTACGAGTCGATGTGCGAGCAGCCCCCGGGCTGCCAGACCATGATCACCGCCGTCCGTTCACGGCCACTTTCGGCCGCCTGCAGGCTGCGTTCGGCCCGCAGCCGCAACAGTCCTGGCAGGCTCAGGCTGGCGAACCCTCCCAGACCCAACTGGAGGAACCCGCGACGGCTCGCCGCCGACCGCTCCAGGGGACCGGCACACAACTGGGAAACACGAGAGGACTGGCTCATTTCGTCTCCGTTGGCAAGACACGCAGAATCACCGGCTCGGTCACCAGGAGATCGACGATGTCCTGGGGTTGGGCCCGATCGGTGGCTTGTTTGACCTGATTCATCGCAGCCGTCAAGGCCGCCATCGCCGCTTTCTGCCGGGTGCCAATCGCCTCCAGGGCGGCGGCATCCCCCGCTTTTTGCTTCGCTTCTTCCGCCAGCGCGGCAATCTCCTGCTCGACCTTCTGCTGCAGCAGCTTCGCCGTCTCAATCGCCTCGGGCTGATGGCGGTACTTCGCCACCGCATACCCCAGGTACGCCAGGGGGTAATCCCCCGGAGCGATCTTCAGGGCCGCCAGATCCAGCACCACCTGGGCACTCTCCCCCGCCAGCGGCACCTCCAGAGCCGGGGTCGCTTCAAACCCCGCTCCCACGCACCGCAGGGGAGCGGTCGCTCCCGAGAAATCGCTGCGGCGAACGTTTCGGAACGAAACCGTCACTTTTTCTCCCACGCGGGCTTCCACCACCCGGCCCGCGGCTGGGGTGATGGTCAGCGGGGCCAGATCGACGCCTCCCACCGAGACAGGCAGTTGGCTCGCCAGCCGG
>CAIOTJ010000587.1 GCA_903861195.1 uncultured Planctomycetaceae bacterium
CACGATCGAGTACCGGATGGAGCCGTTTCCGCCGAACATTTCCGTCGTTTCGATCGCCCCGCTGTTCGCGCAGGCGATCCGCTCCATCCACGACCGCACCAGCATCAGCGATCTGTTCCACGCCCGGCCGATTCCGCGGCGGTAAAGCAGCAGCGGTCCCTTCGGGGGTTCCGCATCGCTTGGGAAGACTGTGCAGCAGCTTCTCTGCACCAGCGATTTGGCGAACTGCCAGAATCAGGTTGTGCCCTGGTCCTGTTTCCGCCTTTGGAGTCTCTCATGAGGAATTCACAGATCTTTCAGGTGGTTTCGGAGTTGCCTGAGAACGCAGAGGTCGATGGGGATGTTCTGATCGAGCGTCTCCATCTGCTGGACAAGATCGAGCAGGCCGAGAAGTAACTCCGACGAGGTGCAGGAATGCCCCAAGACCAGGTTCGGCAAAGGCTGGGGAAGTGGCTGAAACAATCTGGGCTCCGCGCGCCTTCCAAGACCCTCAGGAGTTCTGGATGACATCAGTTACGACTCCGTAGTGCATGCTGAGCGTTTCGCGGCCCGGTTGATTTCGCGCAGGTAAGCGTAGGGTTTCGAGCCGGAATCAGGTGCCTGGCTCCCCAAAGACAGTCGGCAGGTCAATCGACAAATCTTTCATGGTGCCTGCCGTGTGATCTACCCCTACGCAGGAGATACGGTCTTGATCGTGGCCGTCCATCACTCGCCCCGAATGCTCAATGAGCTGGATTTCTGATGTGGCAGACAGTGGCGGCAGCGCGACACGGGCTGGTTGCGATGCCCGGTTGTGACGCGCTCCGCGGCAATCGGCTATCATCCCGATGGAGGGTCGGCCGCCCTTGTTCCTCGATGTCCCGGCGTGTTGTTCGTGTTCCATGCCTCTCGATTCCTCTCCACTAGCCTTGCTGCTCGAGGGCTCGCCCTATTCCCTCTCTCCCAGCGGGCTGACGGCGGCCTGGCAGGCGGTTTGTACTGTCAGCGACGAATTGGATGTGCTGCGGGCTCAGGGAAGACTGAGTGCCGAGGTGGTGACTCAATACTATGGCCGAACCATCTTTGAACAAGTGGCCGAGTCCAACGCTCTGGAAGGGAGCACCCTTTCGATCGGCGAGACCGAGGCGGCGGTTCTCAAGGGAATCACGCTCACCGGGCATGACCCGGGCTATGTGCGCGACGCACAGTCGTTGTATGCCGCCATGCAGCGACTGGCTGAACTCGCCCGCACCGGGGCACCCACTGATCTGGAGACGCTCAAAGAACTCCATGAGCTGATCCTCGAGGGGCGACGATTGGCCGGTGAGTTCCGCCGCAACCCGGTCGCGATCCGTGGTTCTGATCATCGCCCCCCCAAGACCAGGGCCGAAATCATGGACCAGATGGAACACTGGGAGGCGTGGTCGCAGTCTCGGGCCGACGCCCCGGCGATCCTGCGAGCCGTGGTCCTGCATGCCTGGCTAACCCACATTCATCCCTTCGGCGATGGCAACGGCCGCACCGCCCGTGCGATTTCGACTCTCGAATTGCTGCGGGGAGGTTCGCCGCCCGTCATTATCAAAAAGGTCAAGCATCGCAATCAGTATCTGGACTCCCTCGCCGCTTCGGATGCCGGGGGAGATCTGGGTCCATTTCTCGAATTTCTGCTGAAGCGGCACCACGAATCGGTTCGCACGCTGCTGCACATGTCG
>CAIOTJ010000588.1 GCA_903861195.1 uncultured Planctomycetaceae bacterium
CACGATCGAGTACCGGATGGAGCCGTTTCCGCCGAACATTTCCGTCGTTTCGATCGCCCCGCTGTTCGCGCAGGCGATCCGCTCCATCCACGACCGCACCAGCATCAGCGATCTGTTCCACGCCCGGCCGATTCCGCGGCGATGAGGTCGGGACATTCCGACTTGGGGCAGGACTGAGAGGGGAGTAACCTCCCGCGGGTCAACTGATGTGCGGACCAGTTCGCTTCGAACTCCCAAAAGCCGCCGTTGGTTCTCATGGGAAAAGTTCAGATTCTGCAGTTGATTGCCGAGCTGCCGGAAGACACGGACGTGGATGTGGAAGTTCTGAGCGAGCGTCTGCATCGACTGAATCAAATCGAGCAGGCGGAGAAGCAATTGCGGCGTGGTGAAGGAAACCCTCACGACCAGGTTCGTGAAAGGCTGGGATAGTGGCGGAAATAGGCTGGGGTGACCTGCGGCTTGAGAGACCTTGAGAAGTGGCTGGAATACATCAGTCTCGACTCCACTCTTCGCGCCGGGCGTTTCGCGGCCCGGTTGATCTTGCGTATGAGGGCGGTGGGTTTTCGGC
Organism: uncultured Planctomycetaceae bacterium; assembly: GCA_903861195.1. Classification (GTDB taxonomy): domain Bacteria; phylum Planctomycetota; class Planctomycetia; order Planctomycetales; family Planctomycetaceae; genus UBA10511. The sequence goes on from CAIOTJ010000588.1 coordinate 569, forward strand.
CGGAGTCAGTCTCCTGGCTCGCGATCGACTGCGATCCCGTCGCGACGGTGTGGATTGTGGCGAACCATCATTGTGCACGGATCATTGACCCGAATTTTCTGTGTTGTCGGAACCGTTGCCTCAGCGAAATCGCGCTTGGCCGAGATACCACGTTGTGGCGTGCTTTTCGTCAATCGGCTATGGTCGGCGGCCGCGTTGATTTGCCCCGTGTTTGACCTGTTCCCGTATGTTGGCTCGTCCCCATGAGTCTCGACGCGTCTCCGCTCGCCTTGCTGCTCGAAGGCTTGCCGTATTCCCTGTCGTCTGGAGGCTCGACGGCGGCTTGGCAGGCAATTCGTCAAGTGACCGACGCATTGGACTTGCTGCGGTCCGAGGGAAAACTGAATAACGACGTGGTGACGCAGTACTACGGCCGGACCGTCATTGAACAGGTTGCCGAGTCCAACGCTCTCGAAGGGAGCACCCTATCGATCGGCGAGACCGAGGCGGCAGTTTTGAAGGGGATCACGCTGACTGGTCATGACCCGGGCTATGTGCGCGATGCCCACTCGTTGTATGCCGCGCTGCGACGCCTGGCCGAACTTGCCCGCACCCCGTCACCCACCGATTTGGAGACCGTCAAGGAACTCAATGGGCTGATCCTCGAGGGGCGGCAGTCCGCCGGTCAATTCCGCCAACGAGCGGTTGCAATCCGTGGTTCCGAGCATCGCCCCCCGAAGACCTGGTCCGAGATCATGGACCAGATGGAACACTGGGAGACGTGGTCGCGGTCCCGGGCCGACGCCCCGGCGATCCTCCGGGCCGTGGTCCTGCATGCCTGGCTGACCCACATTCATCCCTTCGGCGATGGCAACGGCCGTACCGCCCGTGCGATTTCGACTCTCGAATTGCTGCGGGGAGGTTCGCCGCCGGTCATTATCAAAAAGGTCAAGCATCGCAATCAGTATCTGGACTCCCTCGCCGCTTCGGATGCCGGGGGAGATCTGGGTCCATTTCTCGAATTTCTGCTGAAGCGGCACCACGAATCGGTTCGCACGCTGCTGCACATGTCG
>CAIOTJ010000589.1 GCA_903861195.1 uncultured Planctomycetaceae bacterium
CGTCAACCCTGGGCTATGGAAGATTTCCCCTTCAGGGAATGGCTGGGGCGGATGGTTGTGCGAGTTGGTCATGCGGTGATTTTCGGCTGGATGAACTGGGTGTTTCCGATTCAGGGTTTTTGGCGGCCCAATTGGTCGGGTGTCGGCGGATGAATACCCAGCGGAGCGGACACGGAGGTCCGCGCTCCCGCCACCCGTGATTTGGGCCCGGAGGATGGTCTGCCTTTGTGGGATGCCGATTGGGGTTTTCGATCCAAGGTTTTGGGCGGCCCGCTCGTTCGATTTTCATTCGATCCAGGTCCAGCGGGCGGACACGCAGGTCCGCGCTCCCGCGGTGCGATTTCCGGTGCTGATGGGCCACTGGCTTTTGAGGCGGGCTGAGCGCCGCGCTGGTCGGACCCGCGCAGGGCCGTTGCCAATCGGCTACAAAACGAATGATCCTCGGTCGCTCGCTTTGCGTTGTTTCTCTGTCCCCCCCACATACCTCGCCGGGAGGTTCGTTGCATGCGTTGGTTCTGCCCCCTGTCGGCCGCCTTCCTGGCGGTGATGTCGCTGTCCACTCCCCTGCCGGCTGCCGATGAGCCGCCCGGTCCCATCGCCATTGGCTCACGCCGCGAACTGTTTGTCGACGACTTCCTCATCGACCGGTTGCGCAACGTGCGGCTCGAACTGCAGCATCCCCAGCCGCAGGAAATCAGCTTCGCCTGCGATCAGCCGTGGGAGGGGAACACCTGCATCTACTTCCGCATCATCCCCGACCAGGGGAAGTACCGCATGTGGTATCAGGGCGCGCAGTGGCAGCTCGACCCCGCCGAGCCCCCCACCCATCCCTACCACATCTGTTATGCCGAAAGCACCGACGGCATCACCTGGACGAAGCCAAACCTGGGACTGATCGAGATCAACGGCTCGACACAGAACAACGTGGTGGTGACCGGCATCTACGACAACTTCACCCCGTTCCGGGATGAAAACCCGAAATGTGCCCCCGAGGCGCGCTACAAAGCGCTGGGGCAATCGCGGGACGGCTTGATCGCCTGGCAGTCGGCCGATGGCCTGCGCTGGACCCGCCTGGGAGACCAGCCGGTGATCAAGCAGGGGGCGTTCGATTCGCAAAACGTGGGCTTCTGGGATGCCCAGGAGCAACGCTACCGGGCCTATGTCCGCGACTTCCACGACGGTCAGCGCGACATCCGCGTCGCCTACTCCGACGACTTCCGCACCTGGACCACACCGAAACCGCTGTCCCTGACCCCCGAGGTCAAACGCGAGCAGTACTACACCAATTGCATCGACCGGTATTACCGCGCCCCGCACCTGTTTCTGGGTTTCCCCGTGCGCTACGTCGAACGCCCCTGGTCCCCCTCGATGCGGGCTCTGCCCGACCTGGCTCATCGGGAACTGCGGGCCCGCAAGGAAGAGCGGATCGGCACCGCCATCACCGACGGGGTCTTCATGTCGAGCCGCGATGGCGAGAACTTCCATCGCTGGAACGAGGCCTTCCTGCGGATCGGCCCCGAACGCCCCGGCTCGTGGGTCTACGGAGACTGCTACCCGGCGCATGGCCTGGTGGAAACCCCCAGCAAGCTTCCCGGGGCCCCCAACGAACTGTCGTTCTACATCGCCGAGCACTACTGGCGCACCGCCGAGACCATCCGCCGCTGGACCCTGCGAGTCGACGGCTTCGTCGCCGCCAAGGCTCCATTTGAAGGGGGCGAACTGCTGACCAAACCGTTCACCTTCACCGGGAAGCAGTTGACTCTGAACTTCGAGACCTCGGCGGCAGGGAACCTGTTTGTCGAATTGACCGATCCGCGGGGAGAACCACTGACGGGTTTCTCGCTCGATGACTGCGACGAGATCTTCGGCGACAGTCTCGACCGGGTGATCACCTGGCAGGGAAAAAGCGACACGTCGTTGCTGGCGGGACGGCCCGTCCGCCTGCGGATCCTGTTGCGGGATGCGGAACTCTACTCGTTCCAGTTCCGCGAATAACCCGGAGGTAGTGCGACAGGGGGGGTGGGAAATCACCGGCCGCCGGCGACGTCACCCCGCGGCTGTCTCTTTGCCCTGCAGCAGAGTCGACTTGATGTTGGTGAGCTGGAAGGAATTCCGCATGATAACCGGGCCCCCCACCCGGGTGACCGTGGCGCGAAAGTCAAACAGTTGTTCCACCCGTTCTTCGAGGACCACCTTGACCTCGAGCACATCCCCGGGACGGGCGAAGCTGCGGTAACGGGCCTGCTCGACCCGGACCAGCACTCCCAGGGCATATTCGTTGAAGAACGGATCGGTCGTGTCATAGACCGGCATCGGGTTGTATTCGGCCGCAATCAGGATGCCGGCCGACTGCGTTGTCAGTTCCTGCAGCATGGCCCCGGGAAAAATCGGCGAACCGGGAAAGTGCCCCGCCAGGAAAAACTCCTCCCCCGTCACGCGCTTGCGGGTCTGGATTTGGGTCTCATCGAACTCGAGAATCTCATCCACCAGCAGATACGGGGGCCGGTGATGCAGGTATTGCTCGACCGAGGGAAACGCATGCCGGTGGAACTTCATCGCCAGGAACTCCGCACACCCAGGAAAAAACGTTGACAACAACTGTAGTCTGCCGGCAATCGTGCGACCAAGGCCGACGGCGTCAACGAATGGCGGCTGGTGAAAATCGCCGTTATAAACAGCCACGATTCTCCCCCAGTTGGACCCGGGCAGAACGCCTGCGCCGCCACAATGGTGCCGGTCCAGAGAACAACTCCATTCCTGCGGCCCACCACTCCACCACCCGATTTCATCCCCTGGAACCTGCCATGTTCTCTCGCCGTTGTCTGGCACTTGTGGCGCTCGTGTTCTGCCTGCCAGCGATGCTCTGCGCAGCCGAGCCAGTGGCCCTGGGAGGCCGGCGCGAACTGTTTGTCGATGCCGCGCTGCTCGAACCGCTGGCCGGACGGGCGCAATTGCGGCTGCATCACCCCATGCCGCGGGAAGTGGCCCTCACATTGAATGAGCCCTGGGAGGGGAACTCCAGCGGCTATGCGACAGTCATCCAGGAGGGAGACCGGTACCGCATGTACTACCGCGGTCACCGCTACCTGCTCGATCCCCCACCGTTGCGGCAGGCCCAGTCGGAAGTGGTCTGCTATGCCGAGAGTGACGACGGCATCCACTGGAAGAAACCCGCTCTGGGACTGTTCGACTGGCCCCCCACGCAGAACAACACCGGCAACAAACAGAACAACATCTTCTGGCGAGGCGGGGCCGAGACGCACAACTTCGCCCCCTTTCTCGACACCAATCCCCAAGCCCGCCCCGATGAGAAATACAAGGCGGTGGGGGGAACCATCTCCAGCAAGGGGCTGCTGAGCTTTGCCTCGGCCGATGGCATCCACTGGCGACAACTCAGCGAGACTCCCGTGGTGACCCAGGGGGCATTCGATTCGCACAACACGGTCTTCTGGGACCCCGCCCACCAGCGGTACACGATGTACACGCGGTTCTTCAGCGAAGACAACTTCAAAGGGCTGCGGTCGATTGGGGTCTCGTTCTCGACCGACTTTCGCACCTGGTCGACCCCGGTCGGGCTGACGTATCCCGATTCGCCGCCACAGCAGATGTATACCAACCAGATTGCTCCGTACTATCGCGCCCCGCACATCCTGTTTGGCTTCCCGACCCGGTTCGTCGCCCGGCCGATGACGAACCAGGCGCGCCGGTTGGCACCTGTCGAAACCCGCCGGTTGTTTTACGAATCGATCAAAGAGAGCGGCGCCTACACCGGGGCCGAGGTGACTGACGGCTGTTTTATGACCAGCCGGGACGGACAGGCCTTTCATCGCTGGGATGAGGCCTTCCTGCGACCCGGCCGCGAGGCCGAAGGGCGCTGGATCTATGGCGACAACTACCAGAGCTACGGGCTGTTCGAGACCAAAGCCGAAGCCCCCGGCCTGCCCAACGAGATTTCGCTGCACTTCATCGAAGGGGCCTGGCGCGACGAACAGCATCGGCTGCGGAGGTACACGATGCGGCTGGACGGATTTGTTTCGCTGAATGCCCCGTTCGCCGGGGGTATCGCCACGACAGTTCCCCTCACCTTCACCGGGCAGCGGCTCACGCTGAACTTTGAAACGTCGGCCGCGGGCTCACTGCGGGTGGCAATTCTGGATGCCGCGGGCCAAGCCCTGCCGGGCTTCGGCCTCGCCGACTGTGATGAGCTGTTCGGCGACACGGTCGATCGCACGGTGACGTGGCGCGACTCGGCCGATCTGGCGGCCCTCGCTGGCCGAACGATCCGCCTGCAGTTCGAACTGAAGGATGCCGATCTGTATTCGTTCCGGTTTCAGCCAGCGCAGTGATCGAATCGCGATTCGTCCCATTCAAGAATCAGGGCTTACAACGGGTGCGCCATGTCATGCCGCAAGAGATGCTGCTACGGAAGCCTTCGTCGCAGCTTGACAGCCCGCTTTTGGGCCTTTGGCTTCTCCACGATTGTGGCATCTCTGGACCTCGTCGGAGCCGAACCATCCGGCCCACCCCGCCTGAAGATTCTGCACCACGCCATCGTGACCGACACGATTCCCGACGCACAGTCGCCCTGCGGGCTGGCGCTGGATCCGGTCGACGGCAGCCTCGTGCTGGGGTTCCAGGACAAGGGTGATGTCGTCGCGGGAACGGTCACCCACTTCGTCCGCAGTCGCGACGAGGGACGAACGTGGAGTCGGCCGTTCGCCAGTTATCGCCATCCCGACAAGACGGTCGGAGCCGCCGTTGGTTTCACCCAGATTGGTCCCGAACAGACGGTCGCGGTAATCATGGAGATCACTCACACCGATGTGTCGGTCGAGGGCTTCAAGGCCCCCCGCAAGTCACGTACGCTGTTCGCCCGGTTTGATCCCCACACGGCGGCCATCACTCCCATCGCCACGCTCCCCCAGCCAGCCGAGACCCTGGTGGGGGCGATGCCGCAAAACCTCATTGCGCTGCGCAATGGCGATCTGCTGCTGCCGGCCTATCTCATCCCGATGAATTGGGCCCACCCCAACCCCGGGATCGACTACGGCTCGGGACTGTTCCGCAGTCGCGATGGCGGGAAAACGTGGACTCCGTTCCAGAAGATCTTCGGGCCCCACCCAACGCAGCCTGAGATTTTCTACAACGAATCGGTCATCTTCGAGAAAGCCGACGGGACTCTGGTCGCCTTCGCCCGCTACGACAACGAGACCCCGCCCCGCGATCGACGCATGGGGAAGGTAAGATCGCGCGACGGAGGGCAGACCTGGAGCGATGTGGTGAACAGTGATCTGCCGGCGATTTGCCCGGCGTTGTGCCGGCTGGACAATGGACAGCACCTGATGTTCGCCGGGGCTCTGGACGAACCGATCCCGCGCACCTGCATGCTCTACCACAGCCCCGACGGCGAATCATTCACCAAGCTGGGTGCTCCCTTCTATTCCCGCACGGGGGGCCAGCCGTTCAACACAGCCACCGGGGGTTCGCAGGTGTTGCTGCCGCTGGGCCACAACCGGTTTGTGCTGGCATTCTACGGCGGCGACCGCGATCTTCCCGGCCGCGACAAGACGTACATCGACAGCAACCTCGTGGAGCTTCTGCCATGATTTTCGCCAGTGTTATCCAGGTCGTCCCACACCGGCTCCGGGCCTGGCGACTGGCGTTCACCCTGGGGCTCGGGCTCGCGGCGCTGCCGGTCTGGCCTGTGCCCGCCGCCGATCCTCCCCGCCAATATCCCGGCCTTCCGGAGGGGACCACCCCCTACGACTGGGCGCTCGAGCAACTGCAGGTGCCTGCAGCCCACGCCCGGCATCGGGGCCGTCCCGGGTTTGTCGTCGCGGTCATCGACCTGGGCTATCGGCATCACCCCGATCTCGAAGGGCATTTGTGGGTCAATCCCAATCCGACCCGGCGCGATGTCGAGCAACGGCAGGACCTGCATGGCTGGGACTTTGCCGACGACGATGGATCGCTCGAATACAATGGCCCCCAAGCCGAGTCGGCCTACTACACCAACCACCATGTATTTGTGGCCGGGGAGGTGGCCGCCGTCGCTCCCGAGTGCCGGCTGATGATCCTGCGGGTCAGCTACCGCAATCATGACAGCTGGTACCAGGCGGTCGACTACGCGGTGCGGCATGGGGCGAAGGTGCTGGTGATGCCCCATGGCTACATTGGCCGGGCGCCCGGGAGCGAAGTTCCGCTGTTCTACCAGGGGACCGACTTCACCTGGCCGGAAGACAATCCGAAACTGCGAGAGTCGCTCGACAAGGCCTACGACGCCGGCTGCCTGGTCTTCAGCGGCACAGCCGACAATCGCGGGCGGCGCGTGGCGTTCTTTCCGGTGGCGAGCGAGGCGGTCTGTGCCGTCGGCTCATCGAACCGCACGGGAGAGGCCTCGAACATGGCCGCCGATGCCGATTACGTCGAGTTCTCCGCCCCGGCTGGCCAGCGGGGAACCGCCGACCCAGGGCAAACCGTCTGGGGCCTCGGGGGCCGGCAGGACTACACCTCGTTCGAAGGGGGGTGCATGGCATGCAGTTTCGCCGGGGGAGTGGCGGCGTTGGTCTGGTCGCGGCATCCGGAATGGACAAATGATCAACTGCGGCAAGTGCTGCGGAACACGGCCCGGGGTCAGCCGCGCGACGCCCATCAGCCCGACCGCAAGCTGGGGTATGGGATCCTGTCGGCGGATGAGGCCCTGGCACTGACCGACGACCAACTCACGCGCGACGTCCGGCTCGTCGCTGATTCGCTGAAGATCACACCCTGCGAAGGGGGATTCCGATTGCGGGGGACTCTGCACAACCACGGGGTGTGGGACGCGCGGAAGGCCATGGTGGTGGTCTACAACGGCGACCCGACCCAGCCGCGGTCTTCAGAGGCGACTCTCGACCAACCCGGCCCCGAGCTGCAGACCCGGCAGCTCGGCCATGCCGTCACGTCAGTCCGCGGCCTGCATGAGTCGGGCATCGCGATCGACTGCGCGGGGGCGGCGCCGGCGAAAGTCTGGTTCGAGGTGTATTGCCTTGACCGCCGCTCACCACGAATCCACCGGCTAATGGTCAACCTGCCAGCTCCTCCCACCCCGTGATCTGTCGCACCGGCCCAGGTTGAACCACGGCTGAGAATCGAGACTGCCCGCGATGCGCTCGGCACTTCCAGGGGGAACAGTCAGCCGCGTCGGCGTGCATTCGCGCCGGCGGGCAGTGGCGACCGTCGTGTCGCAGAGTGTCGAAGATGGTCGCCGGGAGATTGCGAACCGCCGACAACTGATCGGCCGAACACATTCCGAATGGATCGCGGGCCCTGACCGGCGGCCACGACCGGCGGCTGACACGACACCACTTCGTCGGCCCCCATATGGTGCAGCGGACCGTGTTGTGCCGATAGTCCCGATCTCGTGAGAACCCCAGGGGGCGGCCAATTGCACCGGCGCAGACCGCCGGTCCGGAAACGATCCGTTCCCCGCTGCTGCGGGTCGGTGATTCCGAACGGCAGTGGCCTGATCGCCGCCTCTCACCCGCTGCACCGCGTTTCCCGCGCGCAGGTCCTGGATCTCCCGGTCCTCCTTTTGAGCGTCGAACGTCTCGGGAGTGACGGATAAATCACACAGATCACCCACAATGGCCCTACAATCGTCAAAGCCATGGCAATCATTACAACCGGAACATACAGCCGCCGGACCAGCCGCGAACCAGCCGTCTCGTGGAAGACAATCGGACGATGGTATTCACTCCGTTTGTCAAGGCGTCGAGAATGAGGAGCATGAATCCACGCTGTTTCATGAAACTTCTTGTCAAGCGATGCTCTTCATGTGATAAGCTCTAGGTGAATCTCTCACCCAGAGGCCCCTCCAGTGTCTTACATCCAGACGGTTTCCCGAATTGCTTTCCTGGCGAGTTTTTGTCTGGCCGCGTGCGTCGGCAATTCCGCCAGGGCGACACTGTTTCCGTTGGAACATCTCGGTGCTCGCGCGCTGAGCGGCAATGCCTCGTACGGATCCCTCCTTCCCAACTTTCTGATTCAAGAGAGCATTCCGTCCTGGAATTCAGCGGGACCTTCGACCCCCGAAATCGAATTCAATCTGCTGGGTTGGTCGCCGGCCGACGACCTCCCCCAGGTCGTGAATCAGGTTCCGGAAGTCTACAGATTGAGTGAACTGCGGCTTGCAGGCCCCCCCTTGGGAAATGACCAGGTCGCACTGAAGGCGACCTATCTGGCAACTCAACTTCTGGAAACCCAAATCGCCGCAGATCAACTCACCGGTGTTCGCAACAGAGCGCCGAATCTTCGGCTGGCACTTCGGTCTCAGCCGAAATCGTCTGTTTCGTGGGTCACCTTGGTCGAGTTTTCGGTGTATGGCTCGTTGGCGCTGCTGGCTCTGGGGGCCGTCGGCTTGACTGAATTCAACTGGAATCGGCGTTGACTGAAAAGGCTGAAATTTGAGAGTTTTTCAAACATTCAAGAGTCCGATCTGATGATGGCGAGATTGTCACAGCCATTTCCTCCGGGATCGTGGGCCGAGTTCAATTCGCTCGACGAATCGTTCTCTCCCACCAATGGCAGCACATCCAGCAGCAATTGACATTGCCAGGTTCTGTTGAAAGGCCGTGCCGGCACTCCAGCATCGTTGCGGGACGCCTGCGAACCTGAGTGCAGTTCGGTTTTCCAGCCGGTGTGCTGCCGGCCATTGTCTCCCTGCATCAGCCGGGCCCGGCTGAATTCACGAACCCAGATCAACAGAGTCAAGTCACCAGAGTCGAGTCAAATAGCCCCAGCTGCTTCAGGTCGGAAATGAAGCTGCCGGTCGCCCGACGGTCCAAAGGGCGCGTGGCCCAGGGTTCCCTATGAGGTCGCCATGGGCGTCCCAGCCCTCTTTGTCGGGCAAGAGGTCGACCCGCACAAACCGCACGCCCCGTTTCACCAACCGTCGGGCCACCAGGCACATGCAGGCCAATGCGGCTGATCGCTCCTCGGGGGTCGTCGATGCCACACAGGGCCTGCGTCGCCTCGGCCTCGCCCGCAAGATCGCCCGCCTCAGGGGTCGATGACGGCAGAGAGTACGCCAGTTCGCAGGTGGCGATACGGGCCTCCAGCTCGGGCGATGTCAGCCGCCCGGGGATTGGCCGGGCGGGTCACCCATTGCGCTGGCGATGACCACGATCAGCAGATTGAGACTCTCTTCGAACTCGCCCTGCGGCCGACCGCCACGGTCGAGGAGCAGGCCGAATGGTGTGAGTTCCTGGCGGCTTGTTCGCTCGTGGAACTCTGCCGGGCGATTTTGAATCTCAATGAGTTCGCCGACATCGACTGACAAAATCAGAACTGTGTCTTCCCCGCTTTCGCCCGCACGACGGTTCCTTCAGTCGATCACCCGCAACACATCGTTCTTCTTGAAGGCGGTGGGATTCGCTCCAGTCCCGAATTCGATGTGGCAATCGAGCAACTGACCACGCGAGGCATCGGCTGGAATCTCGATCTGGCAGCTCACCCGGTTTCCTTCGCGGGTGATCGACGTTGCTTCCCACGGCCCCATCTGCACCCACGACGGGGCCCCCTCGGGAAGCGGCCGACGCCGCACCTGAGAGGGATCGAGTTCCAGCACCACGGTGTGCTTCGCGCCGCGCCGGGCAGTGCCGGGAGTCACCCGGGCAATCACGGCCGGCAGCCGCGTTTGCCCCTCGGCATTGTTTTTGATCGCTCCAGTCCCCGCCCGTCGCAGGCCCCGCCCATTCGACGGCTCGGGCACCCCCGCATAGCCCCCGAGAATGTAAGGAAACCGTCCGGGAGTCACATGGTAGTGATAGCCCCGCACCCGGTCTTCATGCCCATTGCAGACATCGAGTGCCGGGGGCCCGTCGCCGGTGGTGGACAAGTCGCGGGCCAGTTGTTCCCGACCCTCATAAGGTCCGTAAATCGGAAAACCGTCGAACGCCAGCCCCAGCACGGGCGAATGCTGTTCACCATCATCCGGGAAGGGAGACTTCACGCAACTGGGATACTTGTGGTAGTGATACACCCCGCGCTGCTCGGGATGCCCGCAACACGAGTCGAGCCAGACTTCACTGTAGCCCTCGACCGCGTTCATCCCCCCCTGCTCGAAGGGGTTGAAGAACACCACGCCATTGATGGCCATTCCAATCGGGCCCATCGGCAGCCGGGTGATCTCGGCGGCACGCTGCGGGACAAGAGGAAAGCGAAACTCGAAATCCTGTACCCGGATGGTGTTCGGGTTGCCGCTGTTGGGAAAGACTGCCGTCGGGTGGTTGGGATACCCCTGGCTGCGGACAATCAGAAACCGCTCATCATGCCGCATTCGCAGATTCGGGATGCCGTCACCATTCGAGTCTTTCTGGTGATACGAGAACAGATCGACGTACCGTCCGTCATCGTGGAAGCAGTAGATCGGCTGGGGTCCTTCACTCACATGCCAGGCCCCACCGATCTGTCGCAGGTTGGCTGGTTGTTCGGCGGCCTGGACGAACCGGGCCCCGCCCCAGACCGCCACCAGGCTGCCCGTCAGAAACTCCCGCCGTGAATAGCCGCTCATCCCCACGTCCTTCGCTCGGGTCTTCGAACTCCCCCCTGGGAATGAACACCCCAATGGACTGAAAAGGTCGCGGGCCGTTTGTGAAATTGGCTGGATACGGTTCCCAGCCGGGCACAGGAGCGTGGAATGACGAGGCCTTCGGCTTCCGCAGCCGACGCGGCTTCATACCGCCCAGGGACGGGCGCGGTCGCGATCGGCCAACTGCCGAACGATGAAATCGGCCGCCGCGGGCAGATCGTTGACGATGACATGGGGGCGCGGCAGCTCACGGGGCCAGTTCCGTTCCGACTCCGCCCCGTGCCCGGTTCGCACCAGCAGGGTCGTCGCCTCGATCGCCTGGCCAAGTCCGATATCAGCCGGTTTGTCTCCCACCACAAAACTCTCGGAGAGAATCCCCCCCAGTTCCCTGGCCGCCTGCAGAGCCATCCCCGCCCGGGGCTTTCGGCAATGACAGACCGACTGGGCCCCATGAGGACACACATAGATTCCGTCCAGCTCGATCCCCCCCTCCCCCAGCAGCTCATGCAGCCGCTCGTGGATCGCCGTCAGCTGCGCTGGTTGAATCAGACCCCGGGCCACGCCCGACTGGTTCGTCACCACCACCAGCCCCAACCCATGCTCGCGCAGTCGACGCAGGGCCGGAATCACCCCGGGAAGCAGCTCCAGTTGACTGGCTTCGGCCAGGTAATGCCGCTCCACATTCAGGGTTCCATCCCGATCCAACAACACCAGCCGACGTCCCTGCCACAGATGTGGCCTCAGGCCATCTCCCGGTTCTTCCTGCTCGTGACGGAAATCGGCGGGCATTCAGGCGGCATCCTTGCAGGATTGGGGAAGGCCCTCACGGGCACCCGTCAGCGGGGCTGGCCACGGGACCACCTCGGGGGGGAGGCCGACAGCGGCTGAAAACGCGGGGCTCGAGATCGGCAGATTTGGTGAAACCGGCTCGGGAAAAACCCGACAGAGGGTCACCAACAGCTCGGTCAAATCCGCAGCCGCCACGGGCATCATTCCGGAATTCGAAATCCCACGCACCCGGAACATCGCCAACCCTCCCAGGTCGCGCCGCAGTGTGGCCGACGTTTCCCAGGTCATCGAGAGATGCAGCGGCAAGTCATTGGACTGCCATCGCAGCTGCACGGGAGACTGTCCCGCTGTGGCGGGCTCGAGAAGGAATTCAATCTCCTGAACCTCCAGCCGCCGCGCCCGGCGAACAATCTTCTGCCACAGTCGCAACTGGCCTTGTGCCGTCGCGGCCTCGAATCGCAACGCGACCAACCGCACCCGCAGTAACCGGGGAAATGCCGCACAAATCTGCCAGATCGCCTCCACCACCCGCGCCAGCAGCATCGTTTCCTGGAAGCCAAAAATCCGGCCTCCCACCAGCACACTCACCAGGATCACGGCCGTCACAATCGCGACAAGCTCATTCCCCACGACGGTCGCGGCCACGGCTCCCAAGGCCGCAAACAGAGACATCCCCCCCACCGCCAACAGGGTCTGCTGCGACGACAGTCCACGGTCCCGCAGCCGGTGATGGATGTGTCCGCGATCCCCTTGTCCAATCCGGCGTGCCGTCAGCTTGCGGCGCACTATCGCCATGGAGGTGTCGATCAGCGGCACGGCCAGCAACACGGCCGGTACCACCAGTGTCAATCCCGTTGCTTTCTTGGCCGAGGCCTGCAGGGCCAAGCCCCCCACCAGGAAACCCAGCGGCAGGCTGCCGCAGTCTCCCATGAAGATTCGCGCCGGCGGCCAGTTGTGCAGCAGAAAGCCCGACAGCGCCCCGGCCAGGGCCACCGCGACGAGGGTGGTGTCGACCTGACCTTTCCAGCCCGCCAACCCCCCGGTCGCCAGGCAGGCAATAATGCCCAGGGTCGCCGCCAGGCCATCCATGCCATCCAGCAAATTGATGAAATTGCTGCACGCCACCAGCCAGAACAACACCAGTCCCGCCGAGATCACCGGAGACTCGACGCTCCAGCCGAAGATCATCACCGGTTGGGCGGTGCGCCCCAGCCATACAAACGGTGCAATCGCAATCACCTGCCACAGCAGTTTCTGCCGGGCCGTCATGCCGAAGCGATCATCCCAAACTCCCACGGCGCATAGCCCCAGGGCCGAGACCAGCATCAGACAGGTCGATTCTCCGAGACCCGCGAACCATCCCGTCGCCCGGCCCACCCCCCAGGCGGTCAACAGGCCCACCACCAGGGCGAGACAGATAGCCATTCCCCCGGTCCGCGGGGTCGGGGCCTCATGCCGTTTGCGATCGAGATCCGGAAGATCCAGAACTCCCCAGCGGCGCCCCTCCACGCCAGCAACGTGCGTCCACCAGGCCGCGAGGGCCAATGTCAGCGCGTAGAGACCGAGGCACCACAACATAAGTCACTCCTTGACTGCTTGGCTTCAGCCACGTCCCCCGCCCGCACTGCCTGGCCGTGCCTCCGCCGCGGGGGAGCTTCGAAGCCACCCCATCCGTGGGGTTCTCCTCAAAAAAGCCCGCGAACACTACTGCGAAATCGCAGGTCTGAACAGCCCAATCTGCCCACTGCGCATGATTTGGGCAGATCCCCGCTCCCACCCGGCATTTCCCGGCAACAGGTTTCCATTTCCTGGCAGTTTCCGGCCCTTTGGTCGATCGATTCCCCCCGCATTCGATAGAATGCCGTTCGGTTCATGAACCGACACCAGTGCACGGTGTCTGTTCATGCAAGAGCAGTCCTCATCCCCTTCGGCTTCCACGGCTGGTTCACCACCAGCCGCCGCCCCGACAAGAAATCATGGGTTTGTTTCGCCCCAACATCGACCGCATTGAAGGCTACATCCCGGGAGAGCAACCCCAGGAACGC